>NZ_JAIEQY010000059.1 GCF_019747315.1 Roseococcus sp.
TCGCCGGCGCCGACCAATCTCTGGCTGGAGCCGGGGGCGGAGACGCCGGAGGCGCTGATGGCCGACATCAAGGAAGGCCTCTACGTCACGGAACTCATCGGCATGGGTGTGAACGGCATCACGGGCGATTACTCGCGCGGCGCGGCCGGCTTCATGATCCGCGACGGGAAGCTGGCCGAGGCGGTGGGCGAGATCACCATCGCCGGCAAGCTGCCCGAGATGTTCCTGGCCATCCGCCCGGCGAATGACCTGGAGTTCCGCCGCGGCAGCGATGCGCCCACCATCCGCGTGGACGGGATGATCCTGGCCGGCGCCTGAGCCTACTCGGCCGCGGCGAGCGACACGCGCCGCGCTCGCCGCATCTCCTGCCAGAGCGCGCTGGCGACGGCGAGGCCGAGGAAACCAGCGGCCATGACGAAGACCATCTGCGGCTGCCCATGATCCAGCAGCCAGCCGCAGGCGATGGGCCCGACCATGCCGCCGATGTTGAACCCCGTGCTCACCACCCCGAATACCGCGCCCGCCTGGCCGGGCGGGGCGGCCGCGCGCACCAGCATGTCGCGCGAGGGCATGATCATCCCCGACAGGAAACCCGAGAGCCCCATCAGCAGGGCGAGGACCACGGGTGACCAGGCGGTGCTGCCCGCCACCAGGAAGATCAGCGCCGCGGCGCCCAGCCCTCCGGCTGCCACCAGCCCATGGCGCTTGGTGCGGTCCGCCACATGCCCGCCGACCAGCACGCCCGCGGCACTGAAGGCGAGCCAGGCGGTGAGCGCGATATTGCCCGCCGTGAGCGAGGTGCCCTGCGCGGCATTCCAGGCCGAGACGGCAAAGCCCTGGGTGCTGGAGTTGTACAGCGCGATCAGCAGGAAGAAGGCGAGCAGCGTCAGCACGGCCGGGCTCAGCACGCGCGGCGCGCCGGCGGCGGCTTTGGGGCGGGCGGGCTTGATGCGCTCGGCCAGCGCTTCGCGCAGCAGGGGCATAGCGGCGAGCGGGCCCAGCAGCCCAGCCACGACCAGCGCGAAGCCGGCGCCGCCGAGGCTCGCGGCGCCCAGCATCAGCGCGGGTGCGACGGCGCTGCCGGCATAGCCGGCGAAGGTGTGGAAGGAGAAGGCGCGGCCCACATGCGCTTCCTCGATCGAAGAGCCGAGGATGGCGTAGTCGGCCGGGTGGTAGACGGCATTGGCGAGGCCGGCGAGCGCCATGGCCGCCAGCAGCCAGGCATAGCTGCCGCCGATGCCCGCCATGACGAAGGCCAGGCCGCCCAGCATGAGCCCCGCGACCAGCGCCCGGCGCGGCCCCACGCGATCCACCAGGAAGCCCATCGGCGCCTGGGTGAGGGCGGAGACGATGTTGAACAGCGTCAGCGCGAAGCCGAGTTCGAGGAAAGAGATCCCCATCCCCTCGCGCAGCAGCGGAAAGAGCGGGGGCAGGGCCAGGATATGCACATGGCTGACGAAATGCGCCCCGGAGACGGAGGCCAGGATGCGGCGTTCCTCGGGGGCGAAGGCGGTGGTCATGTCAGCTCCGATCGTGACCGGCGCTCTTCGCCGGGAGCGTGAATCGGCGCGGCCAGCATGTTCAATGCGCCTCGGCCCAGGAGGTGCCGTGGCCGACTTCGACCAGCAGCGGCACGCGCAGTTCGGCGACACCCTCCATCACGCGGCGGAGGATGGCGCCCGCCGCCCCGATCTCGGCCTCGGGGACTTCCAGCACCAGTTCGTCATGCACCTGCAGCAGCATGCGCGATTTCAGCCCCGCATCGCGCAGTGCCATCGGCACGCGCACCATGGCGCGCTTGATGATCTCGGCGGCACCGCCCTGGAAGGGGGCGTTGATGGCCTGGCGTTCCGCGCCCGCGCGCAGCATCGCGTCCTTCGCCTTGATGTTCTGGATCCAGAGGCGCCGCCCGAAGGGCGACAGGACATAGCCGTTGATGCGCGCCTCCTCCTTCAGCCGTTCCATCTCGGCGCGGATGCCGGGGTATTGCGCGAAATAGGCGTCGATGATCCCGCGCGCCTCGCCCGGCGCGATGCCGAGGCGGCCGGCGAGGCCGAAGGCGCTCATCCCGTAGATGATGCCGAAGTTGATGGTCTTCGCCCTGCGGCGCGCTTCCTTGTCCACGCTGCCAGGTTCGAGGTGGAAGATCTCCGCGGCCGTGCGGCTGTGGATGTCCTCGCCCTTGGCGAAGGCCTCGCGCAATGTCGGCACCTCCGCGAGGTGCGCGAGCAGGCGGAGTTCGATCTGGCTGTAGTCGGCGCTCATCAGCACATGCCCGGGCTCGGCCACGAAGGCGCGGCGGATGCGCATCCCCTCCTCGGTGCGGATCGGGATGTTCTGGAGGTTCGGCTCGGTGGAGGAAAGGCGGCCGGTGCTGGTCACCGCCATGGCGTAGTCGGTGTGGACGCGGCCATCGGGGGCGATCTGCGCGGCCAGGCCCTCGACATAGGTGGATTTCAGCTTGGCGAGCTGGCGCCATTCCAGCACCACGCGCGGCAGTTCCGCGCCTTGCGCGGCGAGGTCCTCCAGCACGGCGGCATCGGTGGAATAGGCGCCGGTCTTGCCCTTCTTGCCGCCCTTGAGGCCCATCTCGTCGAAGAGGATCTCGCCCAGCTGCTTCGGGCTGCCGACATTGAAGGCGCGGCCGGCGATGCGGTGGCACTCGGCCTCCAGCACGACCAGGCGCTCGGCGAAATCCTGGCCGATGCGGGCGAGTTCCGCGCCATCCACGCGCACGCCGGCCTGCTCCATATGGGCCAGCACCGGGATCATCCGGCGCTCCACCTGCTCATACATGGCGAGTGCGCGTTCCGGGCGCAGGCGGGGGCGCAGCTTGTGCCAGAGGCGCAGCGTCACATCCGCATCCTCGGCCGCATAGGCGGTGGCGCGGTCGAGGGCCACATGGGCGAAGCTGATGCGGCCCTTGCCGGTGCCGGTGACCGAGTCGAAGGAGACAGGCTTGTGGCCGAGATGCAGCTGCGAGAGCTCATCCATGCCATGGCCATGCGCGCCCGCCTCCAGCGCGCAGGAGATCAGCATGGTGTCATCCACCGGCGTGACGACGGCCGCGCCGTTCTGGGCCTGGGCCAGCACCTCGCAATCATACTTGGCGTTGTGCAGCACCTTCAGCACCGCGGGGTCTTCCAGCAGCGGGCGCAGCGCCGCCATCGCTTCCTCGAAGGGGATTTGCGGCGGCGTCTCGGTCAGCATGTCCTGCCCCGCATGGCGCAGCGGGATATAGCAGGCGCGACCCGGAGCGACCGCGAGGCAGACGCCGACAAGCCGTGCGGCCAGCGCGTCCAGGCTATCGGTCTCGGTGTCCAGCGCGATCACGCCAGCCTCACGCGCCAGGCCGATCCAGCGTTGCAGCGTGGCGAGGTCGCAGACGCAGTCATAGGGGCCGAAGGCGGCGTCGGTGGCCTCCAGCACGGCCTCGCTGGCCACCGGCCGCGCGCGCTGCGGCGCGCCGCCATCGCCGAGGCCGAGGCGCGCGGCGAGGGAGCGGAAATTATTCTCGGCCAGGAAGGCGCCGAGGCGCGCGGGCTCTGGCGCGCGGGCGACCATATGCTCGATGGGGCAGGGGAGCGGCGCGTTGTCGTCCAGCGTGACCAGGCGCAGCGAGATGCGCGCCATCTCCGCATGGGTCTGGAGCAATTCGCGCCGCTTGGGCTGCTTGATCTCGCCCGCGCGGGCCAGCAGGGTTTCGAGGTCGCCATATTCGGTGAGCAGGCTCGCCGCCGTCTTCACACCGATGCCGGGCACGCCGGGGACATTGTCGGTGGCGTCGCCGGCCAGCGCCTGCACCTGCGCCACCCGGTTGGGTGCGACCCCGAATTTCTCCAGCACCTCCGCCTCGCGGATGGGCTTCTGCTTGATCGGGTCCAGCATGATCACGCGCTCGCGGATCAGCTGCATGAGGTCCTTGTCGGAGGAGACGATGGTGACGCGGCCACCCTGCGCCTCGAAGGCCTTGGCATAGGCGGCGATCAGGTCATCCGCCTCGAAGCCGGGCAGCTCCACGCGGCAGACGCCGAAGGCCTCGGTCGCTTCGCGGATCAGCGCGAATTGCGGGACGAGTTCCTCGGGCGGCTCGGGCCGGTGCGCCTTATAGGCGGGGTAGATGTCGTTGCGGAAGGTCGTGCGCGCCGTGTCGAAGATGACGGCGATATGCGTCGAGATGTTCTGGCTGAGAAACCGCTCCAGAATTTGCGCGAAGCCGAAGACGGCGTTCACCGGCGTGCCGTCGGGGCGCGTCATCGGCGGCAGGGCGTGGTAGGCGCGGAAGATGTAGCCGCTGCCGTCGATCAGGATGAGGTGCGGGTCCGCGCCGATATCCGTGCCGGCTCCGCCGGTCGTACCAGTGCCGGCTCCGCCGGCGGGGGCCTCAGTGATGTCCGTCATCGCCCGCGCCATCCTTCAGGCGGTAGGTGCGCGAGCAATAGGGGCAGGTGACCTGGTGCTCCTCGATGCGCATCCAGATGAGCGGGTGACCCAGCGCGCCGCCGCCGCCATCGCAACTCACGGCGCGGCTTTCGACGGGGATCACCTCCTCGGGGGTCACGCCCTCGGTCATCTTCGGTGCGTAGCCGGTCATCTGCGGGTCGCGCATGGGGCTGGGTCTTCCTTCGCCGCGTGTTCGCCGCAACATAAACCGCTGGCCAGGGATGGGCCAGCGGCCCATATCCCGCGGTGATGAAGTTGTTGACCGCCCTCCTCCTCGCGCTGCTCTCCATCTCCGCCTGTGGTCCGGCCGTGGTGCCCGCGGGGCCAGCCACGCGGGCCGCCGCCATCGAGGGTTTCGAGCCGCCGCCGCTGCCCTGGATGCCCGTGCCGGCCTGGGCCTTCTCCCCCTCGCCGCCGCCGCCCGAGCCCTCGGGCCCGCGCCCCGAATCCAGCCTGGTCATGCCCGATGGCGCGCGGCTGCCCTTGCGCGTCTGGCGGCCGGAGGGCGCGCCGCGCTTCGTCATCCTGGCCATCCACGGCCTGGCCGATCACGGCGGCAACATGCTGCAGGAGGGCGGACCCCTGCTCGCGGCCGGTGGCGCGCTGGTCTATGCCTATGACCAGCGCGGCTTCGGCTGGACTCAGCCGCGCGGCTATTGGGCCGGCGCCGAGACCATGGTGAATGACGCGCGCGTGGCGCTTGGCCTCATCCGCGCCCGCCACCCGGGCCTGCCCATCTTCCTGCTGGGTGAGAGCATGGGCGGCGCCGTGGTGCTGGCCATGGGGGCGGTCGAGGTCAATGGCATCATCCTCTCGGCGCCGGCGCTCTGGGGCAGGGCCTATATGCCGGGCGTGCTGCGCGGGCTGCTCTGGTTTGCCGGGAATGTGATCGGCCCCGTCGCCATGCCGCCCAGTGCGCCCAACATCACCGCGAGCGACAACCCCTCCGCCCTGCAACGCTTCGGGCGGGACCCGCTGACATTGCGCGACATCCGCTTCGACATGGTGAAGGGGCTGGTGGACCTGATGGACCAGGCCGTGGCCGCTCTCCCCACCTGCTGCCGCGCGGTGCCGACGCTGTTCCTGCTTGGCGGGAATGACCAGGTGGTGCCCACGCCCATCGCGCGGCGCGTGCTGCGCGATGCGGGCGTGCCGCGCGTGGCACTGTATCGTGAAGGCTGGCACATCCTGCTGCGCGACAATGTGCGCGAGCAGGTGGCGCGCGACATCATCGAATTCCTGAACATGCCGGATGTGCCGACGCCGCGCGAGGCGGATGGCGCCGCCTGGCTGGCGCGCACGCCGCCCTGAGGCTCAGCCCATCCAGGCGCGCCGCCGGCGGAGGTGAGCGGCGACAGCGGCATGCCGATGAAGTCGAGGGCCGGGACGGCGGCAAGGATCTGGCGGCCGGAGGATATGCGGGGCTCCGGGCAGAGCTTGTCGCCCCACCCCGCGCCCACGCATCGCAGGCCGGCCACGCCGCGAAGGACGGGGCCGGCTCGACTGTCTTTTCGGGAGAGTGGTGCCCCGCCCGCGTTCAGCCCCTTTGGCGGCGCCGCAATTGCTGGATGAGCAACCCGCCGAGATCCAGGGCCAGGCCCTCCCAGGCAGGACGTGCCGCGGCGGGCGTGGTGAGCAAGGCCAGGGACTGGTCCCGCACGGCCATGGCTTCCTTCGCCACCGGGTCCTCCTGCCTGCGCGAGGCGAGCAGCAGCCCAACGGCCAGCACCCCATCCACGAGGGCGAGGAGGAGCGACGCGACCACCGGCCCCTCGCGCTCCTCCAGCCAAAGCCAGCCCGCCACATGCAGCAGGATCAGCATGGCCAGGCCAAAGCCGGCCGCGGCCGCGCCCAGCACGGCCGCTCGGCCGATGCTGGCGCCCTGCCGGCGCAGCAGGATGCCCTCGGCCTGGGCGGCCGTGGTGAGCAGGCGCAGCCAGCGCATGCTCAGCGCCGGATCAGCGAGGCCAGCACGAAGCCGGCGACACCGGCCAGCGCCAGTGCGGCGAGCGGCTTGTCCTGCACGGTATCGCTGAGGCGGGCCGCCTGGTGGCGCACTTCGTCACCCGCGGCCTTCGCCGCATTCTCGGCCGAGTGCAGGGCCTGGCCGAAGACGGGCGTCACGCGGTCGCGCATCAGGCCTTCCACCTGCTCACGCAGGCGGGCGATCTCGGCGGCGGCGTCATGGGCGGTGTTGTTGGCAAGATCCTGGATGGTCATGGGATTTTCCTTTGGTGTGTGGATGTCAGGCAAGATGGCTGCGCCAGAGCCAGGCAGCCTTCTCGTGCGCGATGATGCGGGCGATCAGCATGTCATGCGTGGCGCCGTCCTCTGCCTCCTCGGCTTCATGGGCGAGGTCGCGGGCATGCTCGGCCATCGCCATGTTGTCGGTGGCCAGCATGCGGGCCACCTGCTCCGTGCTGATGGCGCAATCCGACTCCTCCAGCGTCGCCAGTTCCAGCATGGCAGCGAGCCCGTTGGGAGCGATCTGGCGCAACGCGCGGGCGCGCTCCGCCAGATTGTCGAGCGCGGTGAAGAGTTCGGCGTACTGCTCCTCGGTCAGCTTGTGCATCGCGAAGAATTGCGTGCCCGTCGCGTTCCAATGGCAGGCCTGCGTCTTGGCGAGCAGGACGTAGGTGTCGGCGATGAAGACATTGAGCGCCGCGCCAATGCTCGGCCCATTGTCACTGGCGGCGGGGCGTGCCTGCGATCTGGCCTTGGCGTTGGGCATGTCGGTCACCGCCAGGCCGGCCGGCCAAGATTGACCGTATTGGGCGAGGTGAGGCCGCCCGCTGCGGCACCGGCCAGGCCACCAATGGCGGCACCGCCCAGCACGCTGGTGCCGGTCAGCGCGCCCACGCCGGCGCCCGCGGCGGCCCCGAGGCCACCACCCGAAAGCGCCCGGTCACCCGTGGTCTGGCCGCAGGCGGCAAGGCCGCCGGCCAGCACCACAAGCATCGTCAGGCTTTGCAATTTGCGCATGGTCATGATCCCCTTTGAGTCGGGGGGTCAACGCCGCGCTTGCCCCAGGGTTGCATGCGTCAGGAAGGGAGCGGCGGGACGTCCGCCCACCTCGAACGGCGCGCAGCCGCCACTCTCAACCCGGGCGCAGCCGCGACTCTCAACCCGGGCGCAGCCGCCAATCTCAACCCGGGCGCAGCCGCCACTCTCAACCCGGGCGCAGCCGCACCACCGTCACCGAGCAGCCCGCATCCCGCGCGATCTCCGCCGCCACGCTGCCCAGCACGCGGCGGCTCAGGCTATCGGCCCGCGCGCCCAGGATGATGTGGTCCACGCGGTTCACCTGCGCGTATTCGAGCAGCGCGCTGGCCGCGCTGGTCGCTTCCAGCACGTGATGCGTCAGCCGCTCCTCCGGCAGTTTCAGTGGCGCGGACCAATGGCGCAGTTCCAGCAGGCGCTGCAGATGCTTGTTCCGCCCGGCATCATCCAGTGCCATGTCCGGCCGCAGCAGATGGGTGCGCAGCACGTTGACGCAGGCCACGCGCGAACCAGGCAAGGTCGCCATGATCTGCGTCACCATCCCGCGCATCGCGGTGCAGAGCGCGGGCGAGGCGGTCTCGACATCCACGGCGACGGCGATGATCGGCGCGCCGGATTGCGCCATGGCCATGGCGTCACGGCGCAGCCGGGGCTGGTGGTCCGGATGGAAGCGCCGCCGCATGCGGTCGGCCCAGCCATCGCGCTTCAGCTTCGCCGCGCGCGGCGTCTGGCTGACCTGCTCGGGGTGGCGCAGGTCGAAGGCCATCTGCGCCGCCGTCGGGTGGCGCCGCGCCGGCTCGACCTCCAGGTTGCGCAGGATGATCTCCTGCAGCCAGGGCGGGCAGTCCTGTCGCAGGGCGCGGGGCGGCGGCGGGTCCCACCAGAGGCGGCGCTTCATCGCGCCCATGTGCTGCGGGTCGCCGAAGGGGTTGCGCCCCGTGGTCAACGCATAGAGCAGCGCCGCCAGCCCGAAGAGGTCCGAGGCGGGGTCGCCGCGCACGCCGATCACCTGCTCCGGCGCCATGTAGGGGGCGGAGCCATAGGGGAGGCGGAACTCCTCGGCCATCAGGTCGGGCAGCTGGGCGTGATGGGAGAGGCCGAAATCCAGCAGGATGACCCGGCCATCGGCCAGCATCAGGTTGCCCGGCTTCACGTCCAGGTGGACCACGCCTTGGCGGTGCAGCGCGCACAGCGCCTCGGCGATCAGCGCGCCCGTCTCCACCACCTCCTCGATCGGCAGGGGCAGGCGGTCGAGCAGCGGCAGCAGGGTCTCGCCCGCGATGCGTTCCATCGCGATCCAGGGCAGCGGCTCATGCCCCACGCCGAGGCAGCGCGGCACATGCGGCCCAGAGAGGCGGGGCAGGATCATCTGCTCCATCTCGAAGCCGACGATGGCGGCCGGGTCATCGCCCTCGGCCAGCAAGGGCAGCTTCACGAGGATGGGGATGGCGTGGTCGGGGTGGGTCGCCTCGCGCAGCTCGGCCATGCCGCCGCGATGCACCACCGGGCCCAGCGTGAAGCCGCCGACGACGTAGCCTGTTCTCACGGCAGCGTCCTCATTGGCCCTCGAAGAGGCGCGCGGCCAGCGCCTCGGGCAGTTGGGCCGCGCGGATCTTCCGCGCCGCGGCCTCGATGTCATAGGGCACGCGCAGCCAGCCGCATTCGGCCTTCGCGGTATCGAGCAGCCCGTAGCAGGCGGCGGGATTGCCGTCGCGCGGCTGGCCCACCGCGCCGATCACGGCCAGCCAGCGGCGCGGCTGCAACAGCGGCAGCATGAGGTCCGCCACAGGTTCGTGATGCAGCAGCTTCCCGGTCGAGGTCAGGCCGAAGAGAGCGGGCACATGGGTGTGGCCGCAGAAGGTGAGGCGCTGGGTGGTGCCGGCCAGGCTGCGCCGCGCCTCGGCCGCGCCGGTCACATAGCGCCAGGCGGGCGGGTTCGCGCCATCGGCATGGGTGTAGAGGCGGTCCTCCTCTTCATGCGTGAAGGGCAGCTCGCCGAGGAATTGCCTGGTTGCGGCATCGAGGCGCGTCTGCGTCCAGCGCATCGCCTCGGCGGCCAAACCGCTGAAGCCGATGGGGCCGCGCAGCGCCGCCTCGTCATGATTGCCGCGCAGCACGATGGCGCCCCGCCCCCCATTCGGGTGCATCAGCCCGCGCACGCGGGCCACCACCGCCTCGGGGTCCGCGCCATAGCCGACGAGGTCGCCCAGGAAGACCAGCCGCTGCGCGCCCTGGGCGGCGGCATGGGCCAGGCAGGCCTCCAGCGCCTCCAGATTGCCGTGGATGTCGGTGAGCAGGGCGATGCGCATGGGGTCCTTTCCCGCGCAGGCTAGAGCATGATGCGTTGCGGCGGAATCGCCGAAGCGCTGAATCATTCTCGCAACAAAGGCCAGGCCTCAACAAACGCCAGACCATGCGCAGCGAACGCATGTGAACCCGGCATGGTCTAGGGGGGCCGTGGCGCCGCGGCAATGATGTGCCGCAAGCCGCCCGGCATCATCCCACGCGCGTCGCCTCGGCCGGGCCCGCGAGGATCTGGATGAGGCGCAGCGCATCGGCGCGCAGGAAGCGCGGCCCCAGCTCGGGCAGGATGGCGGCCTGCCGGGCCAGGAAGCTCACGCTCGGCTCCAGCAGCCGCTCGGCGGAGATCGGTGCATGCAGCCGCCGGGCGGAATCGGCCAGGCTGCGCAGGGCCATGGCGGCCGTCTCCACCGTCTCCACCGCTGTGTCGGAGGGCGCGGGGTCATCCAGCAGCGCCTCCAGCGGCTCCATCAGGCGGGGCGGCAACTCTCCGCGCAAGCGCTCGACGCAGCTTTCGGCGGCGGAGCGGCGCAGCGTCTGGAGCAGCTGCGCCCGGCGTGGCTTGTCACGCGTCACTGACCGGTCGAGATCGTCGAGCAGGGTCGCGAAGCGCTGCGCGATGGCAGCGGTGGTGCCAAGGTCCGCGGCATCGAGTCCCGGTTCGGCGGCTTCGAGATATTGGTCGAGCGCGCGTTCGGCCACGGGGGCCAGCGCCGCGCCCAGCCCGGCGACCATGGCGGCGAGCTGGGCGGGCTTGGCGGCATGCGGCAGCAGCGTGCGCAGGCACAGCCCCACCACCTCCGATCCTTCGGCCGAGATCAGGCGGAAGATGGGCCGGGCCAAGCCCTCGGGCGGGCCATCCGCGCCGGCCAGGCGCAGCCGCATCAGCGCCGGTCCATGCCGCCAGAGCGCCGCGCAAAGTCCGGCCATTTCGGGGAAGGCGTGGGGCGGCAGCCCGGTCTGTCCCCAGGCCGAGGGCAACACGCGCGGCAGGGCGGCGGCGGCGGGCCACAGGGCGGCGCCGGCCTCGCGGATCAGCGCGGTGTTGCGCAGGTCCATGCCCTCCAGCCGCGCCTTCCAATGGGCGACCAGTTCGGGCTGTGCTTCGACCAGGGCTTGCGCCAGGGGTGCCAGGATGCTGCGCGGCAAGAGGCTTTGGCCGGGCTTCCAGTCCCGCGGCGGAACGATCAGCGGATCGAGCGGCAGGAAGAGAACGCGCGCGACGTTGATCGGCCGGGGGGCGCGCAGGTGGCGCAGGCGTGGCCGGGCGCCGTCCAGCAGGGCATCGGCCACGCTGCGCTCCGGCAGGGCATCGAGCACCGGGACCAGGCGGCGCAACTGCCGGTCGCTCGCCTGGCTGATGGCGTGGCGCAATTCACGCAATTTCCGGCTTTCCGTCATGCGGGCGCCAACCATTCGGCCACCACCGCCTCGGCGCGCTGCTGGGTGATGATGCGTGCCTCCGGCGGGGCGGCTGGGCAGTCGACGGCGCGGGAGAGGCCGGCGCAGCCAGGCCAGGCGTGCATCTCCTCGGCGGTGGGGGGCGCGAGGGCGAGGCAGCGGCGCAGCGTGGGGCCGCGCTCCTCCGGGGCTGCCATCGCCCAGAGGCCGGCAAGAAATTCCCAGCCATCCATCACCAGCTCCGCGCGCTCGGCCTGGGCGAGCCAGATCGGGGCCTGCTCGGGCCAGCGCGGGGCAAGCTCGCGCAGTTCCGCCAATCGCGCGCGATTGGCGGCGATCAGCACTTCGGCCGCCGCCACGATCGCCCCCGCACGCTGGGCGAGGGCCTCGGCCCGGGCATGGTCGGCATCGTTCAGGGCCTCGGGCAGCCAGGCGCGCAGGGATTCGGCAAAGCTGCGGATGCGCGCGAGCGCCACAGGATGCGGCGCTGCCTGGCCCGGCAGGCCGCAGCCCTGGAAGGCGCCGAGGGCGAAGGCCGCGCCATGGCGGGTCAGGGCGGCCAGCGTGACCGCCTCGCGCCGCTGCTGGCGGTTGCGTGCGGCCGTGGCGGCGCGCCGCAGCCGGCGCCCGCCCAGCCCGGTCTCCGCCGCCTGGAGCGCCGCTTCCCGCAGGCTGGCCGGCGTGACCCCTGCCTCTTCCATTCCGGCGATGAGGGCGCGATCCATCAGGCTCGGTTGCAGGGCGTCCAGCGCTTCCGCCCACGGCAGGATGAACCAGCCCTCCCGCCCGGCGGGGTTGGGCACCACCACCTCGAACCCGCCGGCCCGCGTGCCCGCGTGGCGACGTAGCCGCGCCCCCAGCAACAGCGGCGCGGTGAAGGGCGCGGCCACGCCCCGCTCGGCGCAGCGCAGGGGCTGCGCCAGGGCGGGCGTGAAGCTGTCCAGCTGCGGAGTCTCTTGGGGGCGCATGACGCACATTACGGAGATGGTCGTAAAGAATTCGTGACCGCCGTGGCTCGACAGGCTGCGCCGCACACCCGAGAATCAGGCATGGCCCCGATCCCGCTGCTCGTCCTCAACCCGCTCGATGCCGAGCGCCTGGCTCGTATCGCGGCGGGCGGCTTCGCGCCCGAGCTGGCGCTGGGGCCGGAGGCGCGGGCGAGGGCCATCGCGGCCCAGCCCGGACTGCGCGCCGTGCTGACCAATGGCGCCACGGGCTTCACCGCGGCCGAGATGGATGCGCTGCCGAAGCTGGAGATCATCTGCGCCATCGGCGTGGGGCATGAGAATATCGACGTGGCGGCGGCGCGGGCGCGTGGCATCACGGTCACCTATGGCCCGGGCACCAATGCCGCTTCCGTCGCGGATCATGCCATGGCGCTGCTGCTGGCCCTGCTGCGCGACATCCCCCGCCTTGATGCGGCGGTGAAGCGCGGCGAATGGATGGGCGTGCGCTGGCCGCGCCCGATGGCGAGTGGCAAGCGCCTGGGCATCCTCGGCCTGGGCGAGATCGGGCTGCTGATTGCGGGGCGCGCGCAGGGCGGCTTCGCCATGGAGATCGCCTATCACAACCGCCGCGCGCGGCAGGACTGTGCCTACCCCTGGATGGACTCGGTCCAGGCGCTGGCGGAATGGGCGGATGTGCTGCTGGTTGCGGCACCCGGCGGGGCGGCCACGCGGCACCTGGTGGATGCGGCGGTGCTGGAGGCGCTCGGCCCCTCGGGCTTTCTCGTGAATATCGGGCGCGGCAGCGTGGTGGACCAGGCGGCCTTGGTCGCGGCGCTGGAGGCGGGCCGCATCGCGGGTGCCGCGATTGATGTGGTGGATGGCGAGCCGGAGGTGCCCGAAGCGATGCGGGCGCTCTCCAACCTCATCATCACGCCGCATATCGCCGGCCGCTCGCCCGAGGCGGTGCTGGCGACGGCCGCGCTGGTGGTGGAGAACCTGCGCGCCCATTTCGCGGGGCGCCCGGTCCTCACACCCGTCGGCTGATCAGGTTTTCCGGAACAGCGCCGGCAAGCCGCGCCAGAAGAGCGCGAGGCCCAGGCCCCAGACCGCATAGATGCCGACGCTGCGCAGCATCGCCGTGGTGTTGCCATTGGCGAACAGCGGCGTGCCCTTGATCAGCGGCACCACCATCCAGGCGCCCACCACCAACGGCAAAGCGAGGCAGAAGAGCACCGCGAAGAGCCAGAGCGGCATGGAGGCCGGGCGCTTCGGCTCCAGGATGGCGAAGAGGATGCCCCACATGCCGCCCCAGAAGCAGGCATTCCAGAGCTGCGGCACGCCGAGTGGCGGGATGGGCGCCTGGCGGAAGGCGGGCCCGGGGATCCAGCCCATGCCGTGATAGAAGGTGATGGTCGCCTGATGGAAGAACAGCACGCCCAGGAAGGCGCAGAGAAAGCCGAAGGTGAGGGTGGCAGGCTTCATGGGGGGCTCCGCGGCGGGTGACGCGGAACTATCCGCGCAATCCGCCGCGAGAGCCAGCAGCGAAATGAATCCGCGTCAGGTGAATTGCGCCGGGCGCGGCACGTAGAGGAAGCCCTCTCCATCCCGGATGATGCGGCCGAAGCCGGGCCAGGGCACATGCACGCCGCCCATCAGGATGCCCTCGGCCGCCAGCATCTCCAGCGTGCGGACGCGGCTTTCCACGCCCATGGCGCTGTCCACATCCACGCCGACGCGCCAGCGCGGCCGGGCGAGCTGGATCACCATCTGGTGCGCGATGTCGCCCCAGATCAGCATGGTCTGGTTCTGGCTCGTGAGGCGGAAGCTGACATGGCCGGGCGTGTGGCCTGGGGCGGGCACCATGAAGACGCCCGGGATCACCTCCAGCCCGTCCCGCATCTCGACGGTGCGAATGCGGCCGGCATAAGGGCGGATGGCGCGGCGCCCGGCTTCGATGAAGCGCTGGCCCTGGGGCACGCGGCTTTCCATCGCGGGGTCGGTCCAGAACTGGTGGTCGATCTGCGTCACGACGACTTCCGCATTGGGGAAGTTGCGGGTGGTGCCGTCATAGCTGAGGCCCAGCGCGTGCTCGGGGTGGATATGCGTCAGCAGCACCGTGTCGACATCCTCGGGCCGGTAGCCGGAAGCGCGCAGCGCATCCAGCGTGCCACCCGTGGTCGGGATGAAGCTGGAATGGCCGCCCACATCGATCATGGCCAGGTTGCGGCCCGTGTTGATCACATAGGCGCCGACCGGCTGGTGCAGCCCGGCCTCGATGGCGAAGGCGCGGGCGCGCAGGGGGGCGATCTCGGCTGGCGTGCTGTCGGGGAAGAAGTTCTGGATATTCGCCGCCTGGCCCTGCATGGCGCCGTCCAGCAGCGTGGTCACCTCCACATCGCCCACCTTCAGGCGATGGAAGCGTGGCGGGTTTGCGCCCTTCTGCGGCGGTACAGTCGTGGCCAGGGCCGGGGCAGCGGCGAGGGTGGCGGCGGCCGCGGCACCCAGCATGGCGGTGCGGCGGGCAAGGGAGAGATCGGTCATCGCATGGAGCCTCCGTTACGGTGTTGACAGAATAAGGCGCCCGCTCGCCGGCTGTCAGCCCTTCGCGTATGACTTCGGAGGGAAATTCACGCTGGAGGACCAGAATGAAAGCCGTCGCCTATACACATTGCCACCCGGTCACGCATGAGGATGCGTTGCAGGACCTCGTCCTGCCCGATGCCCATGCGCCGCGCGGGCATGACCTGCTGGTTGAGGTGCGCGCCGTCTCGGTGAATCCCGTGGATGCCAAGCTGCGTGGCGCGGCCGACCCGGCGGGCGAGCCCCGTGTGCTGGGCTTCGATGCCTGCGGCGTGATCCGCGCCCGCGGCCCCGAGGCGCATATCTTCGGTGATGGCGAGGAGGTCTTCTACGCCGGCGCCGTGAACCGCCCCGGCAGCAACGCGCAATTCCATCTGGTGGATGAGCGCATTGTCGGCCGCAAGCCGGAGAACCTCTCCTTCGCCGAAGCCGCCGCGATGCCGCTGACCAGCATCACCGCCTGGGAGGCGCTGTTTGACCGGCTGCGCATCGCGCGGGATTCCGCCGCCGGCGCCGTCCTGATCATCGGCGGCGCGGGGGGCGTGGGCTCCATGGCGATCCAGCTCGCGCGGCGGCTGACGGGGCTGCGCGTCATCGCCACCGCCTCCCGCCCCGCGACGCGGGAATGGTGCCAGGCGCTCGGCGCGCATGAAGTGCTGGACCACAGCGGGGACCTGGTGGCGCAGGCCAAGGCGCTGGGGGTGGCGATCCCCTGGATCTTCTCGACCACGCAGACGCTGAAGCATTGGCGGGCGCTGTGCGAGATCGTGGCCCCCCAGGGCGCCATCTGCGCGATTGACGACCTGAACACGCTGGAGATCGGCCGCCTGAAGGCCAAGTCCGCGAGCTTCCATTGGGAAGCGATGTTCGCCCGCAGCGTCTTCACCACGCCCGACATCGCCAAGCAGCATTTGCTGCTGAACGAGGTGGCGGGGCTCCTGGAATCGGGCCAGATCCGCCACACGCTGACGCGGCATCTGGGCCGCATCAACGCGGCCAATCTCATCACCGGCCATGCGCTGGTGGAGAGCGGCACGATGATCGGCAAGGCCGTGGCGGAAGGCTGGGACTGAGGCGCCAAGCGGCATGACGCTGCTCGATCTTCCGGTCGCGGAGGCACTGCCGGCCCTTCGCGCCGCGCTGAGCAAAGGCAGCAACGCGGTGCTGGTGGCGCCACCGGGCGCCGGCAAGACCACGCTGGTGCCGTTGGCGCTGCGCGACGAGAGCTGGGCCCAGGGCCAGAAGATCCTGGTGCTGGAGCCGCGGCGCGTGGCCGCCCGTGCCGCCGCGCGCCGCATGGCCGGCTTGCTCGGCGAGCAGCCGGGCGGCGTGGTGGGGCTTTCCACCCGGCTGGACCGCGCCGTCTCGGCCGCGACGCACATCGAGGTGATCACCGAGGGGCTGCTGGTCCGCCGCCTGCAATCCGACCCGGGCCTCGAAGGTGTCGCCGCCGTCTTCTTCGACGAGGCGCATGAGCGGCATCTCGACACGGATCTCGGCCTGGCGCTTTGCCTGGACCTTCAGGCGGGGCTGCGGCCGGAGCTGCGGCTGCTGGCCATGTCCGCCACGCTCGATGGCGGCGCCTTCACGAAGCTGATGAACGCGCCGCTGATCGAAAGCGCAGGCCGCGCCCATCCCGTGCGCGTCGAGCATGTGAAGCGCGACATCACCGACCATCGTGACCTGCCGGAAGCCATGGCGGTCGCCATCCGCGGCATCATGGCGCGCGAGCCGGGCGATGTGCTGGCCTTCCTGCCCGGCTGGGGCGAAATCCGCCGCACGGCCGAGCGCCTCTCGGGCCTTGATGCCGATGTGCTGCCCCTGCATGGCGAGCTTTCCCCGGCCGAGCAGGACCGCGCGCTGAACCAGGGCGAGCGCCGCCGCGTGGTGCTGGCGACCTCCATCGCCGAGACCTCGCTCACCGTGCCCGGCGTGCGCATCGTGGTGGATGGCGGCTTTCGCCGCGCGCCCCGCCTGGATGGCGCGACGGGCCTGACGCGCCTGGTCACACTCCGCATCAGCCGCGCCGCCGCCGAGCAGCGCGCCGGCCGCGCCGGCCGCACCGAGCCGGGTGTGGCCGTGCGCCTCTGGAGCGAGGCAGTGCAGCGCGGCATGCCCCTGCAGGACCGGCCCGAGATGCTGGAGGCGGAGCTCTCTGGCCTCGTGCTGGATTGCGCGGGCTGGGGCGCCGACCCCTTGGCGCTCCCCTTCCTCGACCCGCCGCCCGCGGGCCAGTTGGCGGCTGCCCGAGCCTTGCTGCGGAACCTGGATGCGATGGATGCGCAGGGCCGCATCACCGTGATGGGCCAGCGGATGGCCCGCATGGGCACGCATCCGCGCCTGGCCCGCATGATGTGCGCCGTCGAGAATGAGGGCGAAGCCGCGCTGGCCGCCGATCTCGCGGCGCTGCTGGAGGAGCGCGATCCGCTGCGGGGGCGCGAGCCGCCGGCCGATATCACGCTGCGCCTGGATGTGCTGCACGGCCACGCGCATAGCGAAAGCGATGGCATTGCCATCCGCGCCATTCGCCGCTCCGCCGCCATGCATCGCCGGCGGCTGGGCGTGCATGGGAACACCCTGCCCGAGGGCGATGCGGGCGCGCTGCTGGCGGCGGGTTTCCCCGACCGCATCGCGCTGAAGCGCGGCACCATGGATGGGGCCTTTCGCCTGGCCTCAGGGCAGGGGGCGCGGCTTTCCAGCGCCGATCCGCTGGCCAAGCAGACGCTGCTCGCCGTGGCCGATCTTGAGTTGAAAGGCACGGAGGCGCGCATCCGCATGGCGGCGCCCATCAGCCGCGCCATGCTGGAAGCCCGTTTCCCCGAGCGCTTCGCGACCGTGGAGGGAGCCGCCTTCGACGCCCGCGCCGGCGCCGTGCTCGCCCGGCGCCGCGTGATGTTCGGGCCGCTGGTGCTGGAGGAAACGCCCCTGCCGCGCGCCGACCCCGCCGCCATGGCCGAGGCCCTGGCCGAAGCCACTGCCGAGCGCGGCTTCCGCGACCTCGACTGGAGCGAATCCGCGAAGCAGCTCCGCGCCCGCATCGCGCGCATGCAGGCGCTGGAGGGCGCGCCCTGGCCGGATGTGAGCGATGCGGCACTGGCCGCCAGCGCCAAGGAATGGCTGGCGCCCTATTGCAACGGGCTGACCAAGCTCGCCGAATTGAAGACCCTGGACGTGGCGGCGATGCTCCTGCCGGGCGACCTCCGCCGCAAGCTGGAGGCGGCGCTGCCCGCGCGCATCGAACTGCCCCAGGGCCGCAGCGCCGCCGTGGACTACAGCGCCGAAATCCCGACGCTGGAGGCGCGCGCGCAGCACCTCTACGGCATGGGCGCCATGCCGAAGCTGGCCGGCGGGCGCATCCCCCTGCAAGTGGCGCTGCTCTCGCCCGCCGGGCGGCCGATTGCCATCACGGCCGATCTCGCCTCCTTTTGGCGGAATGGCTGGGCGGATGCGCGCAAGGATATGCGCGGCCGCTATCCGAAACATGACTGGCCGGAAATGCCCGGCGGAGGAAACCCTTGATGACCCGAACCGCCCTTATCACCGGCGCCGGCCGCAATATTGGCCGCGCCGTGGCCCTGACGCTGGCCCAGGCCGGCATGAATGTCGTGATCAACGGCTCCTCCGACCGAGCGGCGGCCGAGAGCGTGGCGGCCGAGGCGCGGGCGCTTGGCGTGCGCGCGATGGTCGCGATGGGCGATGTGGGGCTGCGCGCGGAGTGCCAGCGCATCGCGGCCGAGGCGCTGGCCGGGTTCGGCACGGTGGATGTGCTGGTCAACAACGCCGCGCTGCGCCCGTTGAACGGCTTCCTGGAGCTCACCGAGGACGATTATCGCCGCATCATGGCGGTGGATCTGGAGGCCGCCATCTGGCTCTCCCAGGCCTGCCTGCCGGGGATGCTGGCGAAGGGCTGGGGGCGCATCGTAAATTTCGCGGGGATGAACGCCATCCATGGCTATGCCGGCCGCGCGCCGGTTTCCATTGCCAAGCACGGCGTCTGGGGGCTGACCAAGTCGCTCGGCAAGGAGTTCGGGCCGCATGGCGTGACGGTGAATGCCGTCTCGCCCGGCCCGATTGCGGCGGATGACGAGGATGAGACGCCCTCGGCCTATCGCCAGGCGATGATCAAGCGCGTGCCGGTGGGCCGCATGGGCCAGCCGGCCGAAGTCGCGGCGATGGTGCGGCTGCTGGCCTCGGAGGAGGGGGCCTTCATCAATGGGCAGATGCTGGCGGTGAATGGCGGGGCGGAGACTTAAGGAAAAGAGGCCTCCGGCGGCTGGGGCCGAAAGGCCCCAGACCCCAGGACTGGTCACGGAAGATCGTGCGGAGAAGGGGTCTGGGGCCATTGGCCCCAGCCGCCGGAGGCCGTTTTCTCTACTCGCCGATCGGCCCCGACCGCAGCTTCTTCGTCGTCCCGCGCTTCGTCTTGCTGTCCATCCGTCGCGTCTGCGAGCCCTTGGTGGGCTTGGTCTTGCGCCGCTTGGGGGGAGGGGGCTTGGACGCCTCGTCCAGCAATTCCTGCATGCGGGCCAGCGCGTCCTCGCGGTTGCGCTCGCGCGTGCGATGGGTTTGCGCGGCGATGATCACCACGCCTTCCTTTGTCATCCGCCGCCCGGCCAGGACCTTGAGGCGGGCGAAGACGCGCTCATCCAGCCCCGCCTCCGCCGCGCGCCAACGGAGTTGGACGGCCGTCTCCAGCTTGTTGACGTTCTGCCCGCCCGGGCCCGAGGCGCGGAGGAAATCCTCCTCCAGCAGCAATGGGTCGAGCGATACGGCCATTACTGGCGCTGGATCCCGAGTTCGGCCAGCAGCGCCCGGTTGACCTGCGCCTCGGCCAGGAAGCGCGCGCGGAATTCGGCGCCGGTCTGGAAGCTCGGCACGGCGTTCAGGCGCTCGGCGATGGTGCGGAAGCCTTCGCTGGTGACGGCCGTGCGGCAGGCGCGCTCGATGGTCTCGGCGATGGCGTCGGGCAGGCCGGCCGGTGCCAGCAACCCGCCATTGGTGGTGCCGGCCATGGGGTAGCCGAGCTCACCCGTGCTCGGCACGTCCGGCAGCGCGGCCATGCGCTGCGTTCCCAGAATGGCGAGCACCCCGAGCCCCGTGGAGGCGGGGATGGAAGCGGCCTCGACAAAGGCCATGATCTGCCCGGCCAGCGCCGCCTGGGACATGGGGCCGGCGCCGGTGAAGGGGACATTCAGCCCGTCCACGCCGGCCGCGCGCAGCAGCTGCGCCATCAGGATATGCTGCGTGCTGCCCACGCCTGGCGAGCCGAAGACCAGCGCCTCTCGCCCTGAGCGCGCATGCGCGATCATGCCGGCGAAGTCGCGGAAGGGCGCGTTGCGACCCAGGATCAGCACCTGCGGATTGTCATAAACCAGGCAGAGATAGCGAAAGCCCTCGGGCGTGTAGGTCACGCTTTGCAGGAAGGGCTGCGTGGTGATGGCGTTGTTGGGCGAGATGCCGATGGTGTAGCCATCCGGCCGCGCGCGAGCGAGCTCGGCATTGCCGATGGAGCCCGCCGCCCCGCCGCGATTGACGGCCACGACCTGCTGGCCCAGCGCCTTGGACAGCTCGGCCTGGAGTGCGCGGGCCATCAGGTCCGTGTTGCCGCCGGGCGGGAAGGGGATGATGAGCTGGACGGCGCGGCTGGGGTAGTCTTGCGCGGCTGCGGGCAAGGCCAGCATCGCGGCGAGCATGAGGGTGATCCAGCGCATTTCCGCCTCCCGGTGGTTGTTGCGCGGAGGCTACTCCAAAAGCGGCGCGCTCGTCATGTCGTCCTTCAGGGCCACGCCGGTGGCGCCGAGCGCCCGGGCCCCGCGCAGCAGCCAATGCACCTTGGCCGCGGCGTCTTCCGGGCTGATGCCGCCCGGGCGGACATTGCTGATGCAGTTGCGCTCGGCATCGCTGCGGCCGCGGCGTGGCTGCCAGGTGAGGTAGATGCCCATGCTGTCCTGCGCGGAGAGGCCCGGCCGCTCGCCGATCAGCACCACCACGGCCTCGGCACCCATCGCCTCGCCGATGTCATCGCCGATGGCGACGCGGGCCTGCTGCACGATCACGACCGGCCATTGGGCCGCCAGCGCGCGCACCATAGCCGCCGCCTGGCGCTGCACGCCGGAGGCACAGAGCCCGTCCGCCACCACGATGACGGTACCGCCGGTGCGCGGCAGGGATTCGCGATCCGTGGCGCGCAGTCGGCGGCCGAGATCGGGGCGGAGTAGGTAGGTTTTGCGGTCGGTCGCCTCGCTGTGCAGCAGGGGCACGGGGCCGAGTTCGGCGCGGAGCGCCTCCACGTCGAGTGCGGACCAGACGGCGTCGCGCGCTGCGGCGTGCGCCTCCTGGAAATCGAGATGCGCGACGGTCGGCACCGCATTGCCGGCGCGGCCGATCCCAACGCGGGCCTGGGTGAAGCGGCGCAGATCGGACCAGCGGGTGATGCTCATGCGAGGCCGATCAGCGCGGGCGCCATGCTGGCGGGGATGGCATCGCCGCGCCCGATCCCCATGCGCTCCAGCCAGGCCGCGAATTCCGGCGCGGGCGTCTTGCCGAGCGCCGCCCGCGCATAAAGCCCGTCATGGAAGGAGGTGGATTGATAGGCCAGCATCACGTCATCCGCCCCCGGCACGCCCATGATGTAGGTGACGCCGGCCACGGCCAGGCTGGTGAGCAGCGTGTCCATGTCGTCCTGGTCGGCCTCGGCGTGGTTGGTGTAGCAGATATCCACCCCCATCGGCAGGCCGAGCAGCTTGCCGCAGAAATGATCCTCCAGCCCGGCGCGGATGATCTGCTTGCCGTCGAACAGGTATTCGGGGCCGATGAAGCCCACCACGGAATTGACCAGCAAGGGCGCATAAGCCCGCGCCACGCCATAGGCGCGCGCCTCGATGGTCTGCTGGTCCACGCCGTGATGCGCCTCGGCACTCAAAGCGCTGCCCTGGCCGGTTTCGAAATACATCACATCCTGGCCGAGCGTACCGCGCTTGAGCGACAGCGCCGCATCCTCCGCCTCGCGCAGCAAGGCGAGCGTCACGCCGAAGCTTTCATTCACGCCCTGCGTGCCGCCGATGGACTGGAACACCAGGTCCACCGGCGCGCCGCGCTCCATGGCCAGCAGCGCCGTCGTCACGTGGCAGAGGACGCAGCTTTGCGTGGGGATGTCGAAGCGCGTGCGGACCTCGTCCAGCATGGTGAGCAGGCCCAGCACCTGCTCGATATTGTCGGTGGCGGGGTTCACGCCGATCACGGCATCACCCGCGCCCAGCAGCAGCCCATCGAGCGTGCTGGCGGCCACACCCCGCAGGTCATCCGTCGGGTGGTTGGGCTGCAGGCGGATGGAAAGCGTGCCCGGCAGGCCGATGGTGTTGCGGAAGCGCGTCAACACCCGGCATCTCTGCGCCACCGCGATCAGGTCGCTGATGCGCATGATCTTGGCGACGGCGGCCACCATTTCGGGCGTCAGGCCGCGGCGGAGTGCCGGCAGGGCTTCAGGTTCGGCCGCCAGCAGCCAGTCGCGGAAGCCGCCCACCGTCAGGTGTGAGACGGGCGCGAAGGCGGCGGCGTCGTGGCTGTCCTGGATCAGGCGTGTCACGTCATCCGCCTCATAGGGGATGACCGCCTCGTTCAGGAAATGCTTGAGCGGCAAGTCGGCAAGGGCCCGCTGCGCGGCCACGCGCTCGGCCGCGCTGGTGGCGGCGACGCCGGCGAGCGCATCGCCCGAGCGGAAGGGCGTGGCGCGGGCCAGCAGCATCCGCAGGTCGTCGAAGACATGGGAGGTGCCGGCGATGGTGTGACGGAAGGCCATGCCTCTCTCAATCATGCCCCATGGCTGGAAATCAAGGGCGATGGCTTGTCAGACGGCGCCTCGCGGCGGAAACTTGCGCCAACGGAGGATAACGATGGATCGCCCAATGGATGGTAATGCACTCGAGGCCCGCCCCGACCCGGCGGAAGCCTGGCCTGACCAGATTTATGACCTGCTGAAGGCCTACAATATCCGGCAAGTGGCCCTGGTGCCCGATGCGGGCCATTCCCGCCTCATCAAGCGCTGCCTGGCCGACAACACGCTGCGCGTCGTCACCCTCACCACCGAGGAGGAGGGCGTTGCCCTGATGCAGGGCGCCTGGCTCGGTGGGGATCGCTCCATCCTGCTGATGCAATCCTCGGGCGTGGGGAATTGCATCAACATGCTCTCGCTCTCGGGCATCCATCGCACGCCCATGCCGATGATCATCACGATGCGCGGCGACTATGGCGAGTTCAACCCGGCGCAAATCCCCATGGGCCAGGCGACGCAGGCGGTGCTGGAGGCGATGGGCACCATTGTCCACCGCGCCGACACCGCCGCCGATGTGGCGCCCACGGTGGAAGCGACGCTCAAGCTCGCCTTCAACACATTCCGGCCGACGGCGACGCTGCTTGGCCAGCGCCTGCTGGGCGCCAAGACCTTCGGGAAGGATTGATCGCCATGGTGGCTTTGGGCGCATCCGGGAAGATTGACCGGCGGGATCTGACGCGCGTGCTGCTGGAGGATCGCGGCGGCATGCTGGTGGTGGCGGGGCTTGGCGCGCCGGCCTGGGACATCACGGCGGTGGGCGATGGGCCGCAGAATTTGCCGCTCTGGGGCGGCATGGGGGGTGCTGCGATGATCGGCCTGGGCCTCGCTCTCGCGCAGCCCGAGCGGGATGTGCTGGTGCTGACCGGCGATGGCGAGATGCTGATGGGCATTGGCAGCCTCGCCACCGTCGCGCATCAGGCGCCGAAGAACCTCGCCATCGTCGTGCAGGACAATGAGCATTACGGCGAGACCGGCATGCAGGAGACGGCGACGCGCCACGGCACGGACCTCGTCATGATGGCGCAGGGCGCCGGCATCAAGCGCACCATGTTCGTGACCGAGGCGAGGGATGTGGCGGCGCTGAAGGCCGCGATCCATGCGAAGGAGGGGCCCTTCTTCGCCGTGGTGAAGATTGACCCCGCCAGCAAGCCGCTGGTGCTGCCGCCGCGCGAGGGAGCGATTCTGCAGGGGCGGATGCGGGAGCATCTGATGGGGCCGGCCGCCCACCTTGCCTAGTTGCGAGGGGGCTTTGCCCCCTCGCGCTCCCCCAGCAGGGAACAAGTCCCCTGCACCCCCATCAGTCGAAGGTGCAGGAAACTGGTGAAAGCCACGCAGGCTTTCACCCTGCCGGGGTCCAGGGGCAGAGCCCCTGGCTTTCAAAGGAAACCAAAATGCCGCACGTCGTCCTCCTCCGTTCCCTACACCCCGACGCCGAAGCCGCGCTCAAGGCCGAGCCCGGCTTCACCGTCGAGACGGTGCACGAGACCACCCGCGAGAACATGGCCAAGGCCATGGAGCGCGCCGAGGCCATCATCGTCCGCGCCACGCCGATCAACGCCGATTTCCTCAGCTTCTCGCCCAAGCTCGCCATCGTGGCGCGGCATGGCGTGGGCTATGATCAAGTGGATGTGCCGGAGCTGACCAAGCGCGGCATTCCCCTCACGGTCACGGCGGATGCCAATGCGCTGAGCGTCGCCGAGCATGCGATGATGATGATGCTGACCATCGCCCGCCAGGTGCAGACCTATGACGCCAACACCCGCGCCTTCAAATGGTCCAGCGTGGAGGCGCCCACCACCTGGGATCTCGCGGGGATGACGCTGCTGGTGGTGGGCTTCGGCCGCATCGGCGGGCGCGTCGCACGCTTGGCCGCGGCCTTCGGGATGGATGTGGTGGTGCATGATCCCTTCGTGGCGATGAACACGGTGAAGGGGGCCGGCTTCCGCTACGCCAAGACCATGGAAGAGGGCCTGGCCCAGGCCGATTGGGTGACGCTGCATTGCCCCTCCAACGCCGCCAATCGCGGCCTGGTGAATGCGGAATTCCTGGCGGGCATGAAGCCCGGCGCGCGTCTCGTGAACACCGCCCGCGGCACGCTGGTGCAGGAGGCGGCGTTGGCCGCGGCACTCCGCACCGGCCATGTCTCGGCCGCCGGGCTGGACGTGTTCTGGGATGAGCCCATGGCGAAGGACAACCCGCTGCTCACGGCGCCCAATGTGGTGATGACGCCGCACACCGCCGCCGCCACGGTGCAGGGCATGCGCCGCATGGGCCTCTCCTGCGTGGATTCCATCATCCGCCACTTCCGGGGCGATATCGACCTGGACATGGTGATCAACCCGGAAGTGCTGCGGAGCAATCGTTGAACCCGCTTCTCGCCCTGGCCGACCACGCGGCGGGGTGGCGCTCGGCGCCGCTCACGCCCGAGGTAGAGCATGCGGCGCGGCGGGCGCTGATTGATTGGTTCGCCTCGCTGCTGCCCGGCTGCCATCTGCCGCCTGCCACGCTGATGGCGCGCGCCCTGGCGGGCGAGCGGGGCGCGGGCAATGCCGTCTCCTATGTGGATGGCGCGCGCACCGGCCTCCGCCACGCCGCGCTGATCAACGGCACGGCGAGCCACACGGTCGAGTTCGACGATATCTGGCGCTGGGGCGTGTACCACCCCGGCTGCCCGACGGTGGCGGCGGCCCTCGCCGCGGCCCAGGCGCATAACGCCGACATGGGGGCGCTGCTGCGCGCGATGACGGCGGGTTACGAGGTTTCCTGCCGCATCGCCCAGGCGGTGCAGCCCTCGCATTATGATTTCTGGCACACCACGGGCACGGTCGGCACCTTCGGCGCGGCCGCCGCCGTGGCCGTCCTGCTGGATTGCGATGCCACGCAGGCGGCGCACGCCATCGCCACCGCCGCCACCATGGCGGGCGGCCTGCAACAGGCCTTCCGCGGCGATGGCATGAGCAAGCCCCTGCATCCCGGCCACGCGGCCGAGGCCGGCGCGCTCGCCGCCATGGCCGCGCGCGAGGGGATGACCGGCGCGCTGGACGTGCTGCACGGCCCGGCCGGCTTTGCGGCGGCGACCAGCGAGGACACCGGCAAGTGGGAGAAGGCCATCGCCGCCATCGGCCAGCCGCTCACCATCACGCAGATGACCGTGAAGAATCACGGCTGCTGCGGCCATATCTTCGCGGCGCTGGACGCCACGCGCGACTTGCAGCGTGAGTACGGCTTCGCGGCCGATGACGTGGCCAGCCTGCATGTCGGTGGCTATGCCGCCACCAAGAATGTCTGCGACCGCCCCGCGATCACGACGGAACAGGAAGCGCGCTTTTCCATTCAATTCACCATCGCCAGCATCATGCTCTACGGCGGCGTGCGCCTCGATGCCTTCGCACCCGCGCGCCTGGTGGACCCTGCCATCCGCACGGTCATGCCGCGCATCACCGTGAGCCTCGATGCGGAATGCGAGGCGGCCTTCCCCGCCGCCCGCAGCGCCAAGGTGACGATCAAGCTGCGCGATGGGCGGGAGCTGTATCGCCACCAGCCCACGCGCAAGGGCGACCCCGACGCGCCGCTCTCCGATATCGAGCTGGACGAGAAGTTTCTCGAACTCACCGGCCCGGTGCTGGGGGCCGCGGAGGCCGCCGCCTTCCTGGCGCAGCTTCGCACCAGCGCCGAATTGCCGGGCGAGCTGCGCCTGCTCTGACGCGTCAGAGCTTGCGCTTGCCCAGGCCGACCTTGTCGTAGATCGAGTTGATGTGGTCCTTCACCTCCTGCGGGGTGTCGTCCTTGGCGGGCTTGTGCAGCCAGCCCAGCTTTTCGCGCGCGTAATTCCCCATCACCTCATCCTGGTCCGAGGTGCCGCCGCTGATGCCATAGGCGCCGACCATCTCATTGCCCTTGAACACGGGCGCCGCACCGCCGGAGATGAAGATCTTGCCGCCCGTGAAGACGGCCGCGTTGATCGCGAGCTGCGGATTGCGCTCGCGCAGCCATTGCTGCGTGACGAGGCCATCCTGGAATCGCGGGCTCATCGAGCGGAAGGCGGCCATGGTGAAGGCCTTGGCCGAGGCCGTCTCGGGCGTGATCCAGCCGGCCTCGTCCATGCGTTCCATGGCGATGAGGTGGCCTTCCGGCCCCACCAGGGCGACGGAGACGGGTACCTGCATCTCCTCCGCCTTTTCCATTACCGCACGAATGAAGCGCCGGCATTCGGCGAGCTTCAGCTTGGCCATCGGGCAATCCTTTTTTGGTCAGTTGTTCCGTGCGCCGGAGGCTTCCACCACCCGCGCCCATTTCGTGGTTTCCTCGGCGATCAGCCGCGCCATCTCGGCCGGCCCGCCCTCCAGCACGTCAAACCCCTGGGCGATGAGCTGCGCGCGCGTCTCGCCGGTGTTGAGCGCGGTCCGCACTCCCTCGGCCAGGCGGGCGATGATGGGGGCGGGCGTGGCGCCTGGCGCCATCAGGCCAAACCAGACGCTGCTCAGGAAACCCGGCAGCCCGGCCTCGATCATGGTGGGCAGATCGGGCGCCGCCGCGGTGCGCGTGGGTCCGGTGGAAGCGAGCCCACGCAGCCGCCCGGCGCGGATGTGCTGGATGACGGTCGAAGCGGGCGAGAACATGACGCCAACGCGCCCGGCCAGCAGATCCGTCACCGCCTGGGCGCTGCCGGGATAGGGCACATGCGTCATCCGCGTGCCGGTCATCAGGTTGAACAACTCGCCCGAGAGGTGGGGTGCCGTGCCGATGCCGGAGGAGGCGAAGAACAACTGTCCGGCGCGCGCCAGCGCGATCAGCTCCGCCACATTATTCGCGGGCACGGAGGGGTGCACCACCAGCAGGTTGGGTATGCTGACCAAGGGGGCCACAGGCGCCAGGTCGCGCGCGAAATCGAAGGGCAGGTCCCGTTGCAGGCTGGCATTGATGGTGTTGGCGACGGAGCCCAGCAGCAGCGTGTAGCCATCGGGCGCCGCGCGCGCGGCCTGCTCGGTCGCGATATTGCTGCCCGCGCCCGGCCGGTTCTCGATGACGAGGCTCTGGCCCAGGGCCTGGCCGAGCGCAGGCGCCACCAGCCGCGCCGAGACATCGGCCGCGCTGCCCGGCGGGAAGCCGACCAGCAGGCGCGGCGGGCGTGCCGGATATTCCTGGGCCCGCGCCAGGCTGGGCAGCAGGGCGGCGGCGAGGGCAAGGCGGCGCGACAAGGGCATGCGGAAACCTCCCGGAAACGGCGCGATTCCCGCGCTCGCCGGGAATAGACCAGCGCCCGGCGTAAGCGTCCAGTGGCGCAAGCCTCCGGTCAGGCGGCCTGGCGCAGCGTGTCCCGGCGGGTCTCCGTGACGTGCACCACGCCGATCACCTGGCCAAGATTGCCGGCGACGAGATGCACCATCTCGGCCGGCATGGCCTCCATGCCGAGCTCCACCCGCAGCATCTCGCCTTCGCGGCGGACGTGCATGTGGTCGGGCGTGAGGTCGCGCTTGGCGAAAGGTTGCAGCAGCCGGGGGAGCAGGCCGGGCTCGGCGAAGGCTTCGACGGTGAAGAGCACGTGGGTGGTCATGAGGTTGGTTCCTGAAAGGGGTTCACGAAGGCCCGGCGCGGTGGCGCGCCGCGGGCTCGCGACGCGGATCAGCCGGCCGGGCGCGTAATTCGCGAAAGGGTGCTCATCAGGAACATGGCACCATCCTGCACAGGGGCGCTCAGCGAAGCAAGGCCGGAAGCAGCGCATCAAGCCGGACGCGCCCCTCCGAGGTGGCGATAAGGCGCGGCCCCTGCCACTCCAGATACCCCTCCTCCAGGCAGGCGGCGAGCATGCTGGGATCCACCGTGTCCACGAAGCGCAAGCCGCTGCGCGCCTCGATTCGCGCGGGGTCCACGCCCTCGGCAAGGCGCAGGCCCATGAGCAGCGCCTCGCGGCCACGGTCGCGCCCGGAGAGAGTTTCCTCCTCCACGATCGCATGGCCGGATTGTTCCACGCGCGTGGCCCATTCTTCCGGCGCGCGGTGGCGGCGCGTGGCCAGCATGGCGCCCTCCGCCAGCACGCGCTGATGCGCGCCGGGGCCGATGCCGAGATAGTCGCCATACCGCCAATAGGCGAGGTTGTGGCGGCTCTCGGCACCCGGCTTGGCGTAGTTGCTGACCTCATAGGGGGCGAGGCCGAATCGGCGGGCTTCATCGGCCGTCGCCTCGTACATGCGGGCTGCGTCGTCTTCCGCCGGCAGGGCGAAATCGCCGCGGGCATATTGGGTGGCAAAGCGCGTGCCGGGCTCGATGGTGAGCTGGTAAAGGCTGAGATGATCGGCGGCCAGGGCCAGCGCCTGGCGCAGCTCGACCCTCCAGCTGGCCTCGGCCTGGCCGGGGCGGGCATAGATCAGGTCGAAGGAAAGCCGGGGAAAGATCTCGCGCGCGGCTTCGAGCGCCGTGATCGCCTCGCCCACATCATGCCGGCGCCCGAGGAAGCGCAGCGCCTCCGGATCCAGCGATTGCACGCCGAGCGAGGCGCGGTTCACCCCCGCTGCGCGGAATGCGCGGAGCTTGCCGATCTCCACGCTGGTCGGGTTGGCTTCCAGCGTGACTTCCATGTCCGCGTCGGCGTCGAACAGGGCCCGCGCATCGGCGATCAGGCCGGCCACGGTCTCGGGCTCCATCAGGCTCGGCGTGCCGCCGCCGAAGAAGATGCTGGCGAGTGGCCGGCGGCCGATCCGATGTGCCTCGAAGGCCAGTTCCCGGCGCAGGGCATCACGGAAGCGCGCATGGTCCACGCCCCCCTCGCGCACATGGGAGTTGAAGTCGCAATACGGGCATTTCGACGCGCAGAAGGGCCAGTGGATGTAGAGGGCAATCGGTTCCATGCCCCCTTGGACCCCATCACCAGCGGCGATAATAGCCCCCATAGGGCCGGCCATAGCCCCAGCCGAAGCCCACGCGCGGCCCGAAATACGGATAGGCCGGCGCATAGACCGGCACCGGCACGCCCACCTGCAGCGGTTGCACGCTGTTCCCATAGGTGGCCATGCACTGCGAATAGGTGACGTCGAAGCGGTCCTGCATGCTCAGATTGGTGTTCTGCGCCGCCCCCACGCCCACCGCGCTGCCCGCGACCAGGCCGGTGCCGGCGCCGATCGCGGCCCCCGCGCCGAAATTCCCGGTGGCCGAGCCGATCAGCCCGCCCGCCACGGCGCCCAGCGCCGTGCCGATGGCCGCCGAGCCGATCGCCGCCTGTGCCGGCGCCTGCTCACTGTTGAGGCCGAGGCTGTTCATCGCGGTCTGCTGGCAGAAGCCGTCCTCGCGCTGGAACTGGGCGAAATCCTTGCCCTTGGGCGGCAGGGCGACGACGCTCGGCCCGCGCGGGGGGGCGACCGTGCAGGCGCCCAGCCCAAGGGCCGCGATTCCCAGGATCAAGACATGTTTCATGGCCAACCTCCGGCAGGATTGTCAGCCGGAGATATGGCGCTTCCAAGGCGGGATGCGAGCGTACAAAGTGTTACGCTGCGGCTACTGCGCGCCGGGCGGCAGCAGCGAGACATGGGCGGCGACGATCCGCCAGCCCTCGGGCGTGCGCAGCCAGGTGTGGCTTTGCCGGCCGGTCCGGTCTGCGCCCTCCCGGCGGAAGCTTGTATTGGCCACGCCGAAATCGCGCCCATAGGTGGTGATGACGGTGCGCAGCAGCTCGCGCGCCAGGCCCTGGCTGGGGCGCGCGGCGCGGAAGGCGGCGATCTCGGCATAGGAGAACAGGTTCTCCGTCACGCCGAAGCGCAGCGTGTGCTCGTTGTTGTAGAACAGCTCGTCCAGCACGGCGACGTCATTGCTCGTCAGCGCCTTTTCGTAGCGGTAAAAGGCGGCCGAGACCTCGGCATGGACTTCGGGGATGTTGATCTCGTGCATGGTCAGGCTTTCACGGCTGGGGCGGCGCAGACGCCCATCTTCTCAAGCGCGGCGGCGACGCGGAAGAGCTTCTCCTCGGCCCAGGGTGCTGCGATGAGCTGCACGCCGATGGGCATGCCGCCGGGCGTGCCGAGGCCCACCGGATCGGCGATGGGGGCCGCGATGACCGGCAGCCCGATGCAGGAAATCGGCTGGGTATAGACGCCCAGATTGGGCCGCACCGGGATCATGGCGCCCTCCACCTCGATCATCTCCTGCCCGATCTTCGGCGCCACATAGGGCGTGGCGGGCGCGATGATCACATCCACCTCGTCAAACACGGCCAGCGCCTTGGCGCGATAGGCGGCACGCACGCGTTGCGCCTGCTGCACCCAATGCGCGGGCAGCAGCGCGCCGGCCAGGAAGCGGTCGCGCGTGGCGAAGTCGAAATCATCCGGGCGGGTGCGGAGGTTGGGAAGGTGCAGGTTGGCGCCCTCGGCCATGGTGATCAGGAAGGCGGCGGCGCGGCCCATCGCCGCGTCCGGGATGGTTACGCTCTTGGTCGTGCCCAGCGCGCGCGCCACGGCCTCGACGGCGGCGAAGCCCTCGGCATGGCCGGCGCGGGTGAAGTGGTCGCCCGCCACGGCGATGCGCAGATCGCTGGTTTCAGCCGAGCCGCCCACCTGCGAGAAGCCCACCCAATGCTGCGCCGGATCCTCCGCATCGGGCCCCTGGAGCATGTTGTAGACCAGCGCCAGGTCGGCCAATTCCCGGGCGAAGGGCCCCAGATGGTCGAAGCTCGCGGCGAACAGGAACCCGCCCGAGCGCGAAAGCCGCCCATAGGTCGGCTTCAGCCCCCAGATGCCGCAAAGCGAGGCCGGCACGCGGATCGAGCCATTGGTGTCGCTGCCCAGCGTGATGGGCACCAGCCCTCCCGCCACGGCCGCCGCACTCCCGCCCGAGGAACCGCCGGCGATGCGGCTCAGGTCATGCGGATTGTGGCAGGGGCCGAAATGCGCGTTCTCGGTGGTGAAGCCATAGGCGTATTCATCCATGTTGAGCGCGCCGAGCATGACCGCACCCGCGGCCTGCATCTGCCGCACCAGGAAGGCGTCGCGCGTGGCGGGCGGCATGTCGCGCTCGATCTTGGCGCCGGCGAGCGTGGTGATGCCCTCAAGGTCGAACAGGTTCTTCACCGCGACCGGCACGCCGGCCATGGGGCCGGCGTCCTGGCCGGCCGCCACCTTCGCATCCACCGCCGCCGCCTCGGCCCGGGCGCGGGCGGTCGTGACTTCCGTGAAGGCATTGTAGGTCGCGTTGCGGGCGGCGATGTCGGCGAGGCGCTCCTCCACCACATCGGCGGCGCGGCGGCGCCCGGCGCGGATCTCGGCCGCGAGGGAGGCGGCGCTCATGGCGTCTTCCGCGCGACATAGACGGGTGCGGCCTCATCGGCGGGCGAGAGCTTCACCTGCTCGATCAGCCCGGCCATACGCTTGGCCAGCGCCAGGTTCATGGTGATGCCGGGCAGATGCGCCGGGTGTAGGGGCAGGCCGATGGCGGCCGCCGCCTGCTTCGCATAGGTCTCGGGGTCGAATTCGGGCATCGGATGGTCCCTCCAAGGCTCAACTGGCGCAGTGGAGCTTGCGGCGCCAGTGGGTTGCGGGCCGTTCATTTCGGCAGCCCCACCGTCGCTGCGCTTTACGGGGGCAGTGCTGCCCGGGGCTTGGGCATGTCAAGATTGACCCCGCCCGCCCCTCCTGCCATCCCCCTGCGCATGCCCATGCCCATGAACACCGATCCGCAATTCCAGAACATCCGTGCCTGGCCTTTCGAGGAAGCCGCCAAGCTCGCGCAACGCATGGAAGCCACGGGCAAAACCGAGGCGCTGTTCGAGACGGGCTATGGCCCCTCCGGCCTGCCGCATATCGGCACCTTCGGCGAGGTCGCGCGCACCTCCTGGGTGCGGCGCGCCTTCGAGAAGCTGACGGGCCTTCCCTCCAGGCTCATCGCCTTCAGCGACGACATGGATGGCTTGCGCAAGGTGCCGGACAACATCCCCAACCGGGAGATCCTGGTCCCGCATCTCGGCAAGCCGCTGACCCGCATCCCCGACCCCTTCGGCACGCATCCGAGCTTCGGCCAGCACAACAACGCCCGGCTGCGCAGCTTCCTCGACGAGTTCGGCTTCGAATACGAATTCGCCTCCAGCACGGATTACTATGCCTCCGGCCGCTTCGATGCGGCGTTGCTGCGCATGCTCTCTTTGCATGACGAGGTGCGCGAGGTGATCCTGCCCACGCTCGGCCCCGACCGCCGCGCCACCTATTCCCCCTTCCTGCCGATCCACCCCAGGACGGGCGTGGTGATGCAGGTCCCGGTGGAGGCCACCAACCTCGATTCCGGCACCATCCTCTGGACCGACCCCGAAACCGGCGAGCGCTTCGAGACGCCGGTCACCGGCGGCCATTGCAAGGCGCAGTGGAAGGCCGATTGGGCGCTGCGCTGGCACGCGCTCGGCGTGGATTACGAGATGTCCGGCAAGGACCTGATCGACAGCGTGAAGCTCTCCAGCCGCATCTGCCGCGTGCTGGGCAGCGAGCCGCCGGTCTCCTTCACCTATGAGCTGTTCAACGACGCCCAGGGCCAGAAGATCAGCAAGAGCAAGGGCAATGGCCTCACCATCGAGCAATGGCTGGAATACGGCCCGCCCGAGAGCCTGGCCCTCTTCATGTTCGGCTCGCCCGGCTCGGCCAAGCGGCTGCACAAGGAGGTGATCCCGCGCGCGGTGGATGACTGGCTCGGCCAGCTCGCCAAGCTGCGGGTGGCGAGCGACCCCGCCAACCCGGCCTGGCATATCCATGACGGGCAGGCGCCGAATTTCGCGCCGCCCCCCGTCTCCTACGCCACGCTGCTGAACCTGGCCGGCATCGCCAACACCGACGACCCGGAGCGCCTCTGGGCCTATCTGCGCAAGTATCACCCGGACCTGACGCCGGAGGGCGAGCCCGTGCTGGACCGCCTGGTGCGCAATGCCTGCGCCTATTGGCGCGACTTCGTGGCGCCCGAGCGGAAATTCCGCGCGGCCACGCCGGAAGAAGCCGAGGCGATGCGCGCCCTCATCGCCATCCTGCTGGAGCGCGCGCCCGAATTCGCGGCCCTGCCCGCAGGGACCGAGCGCGAGACGGCGATGCAGAACGCCGTCTATGACGCGGGCCGCCGGCCGCCCTTCGCTGTGCCGAACAAGGATGGCTCCATGGGCGTGGGCCGCGCCTGGTTCAGCGCCCTTTACGAAGTGCTGCTGGGCAAGAGCGAGGGGCCGCGCTTCGGCGGCACCATCGCGGTGATGGGCGTGCCCGAGGCGGTGGCGCTGATCGAGAACGCGCTGAGCCGGGAGAATGCGCCGGCGTGAAAGGCGCGCTCGCGATCCTCAAGCGGCATGGTGCCACCGTCTTCGGGCTGCTGCTGCTGGTCGGCGCGATCTGGGTGGTGCACCGGGAGTTCCGCAACCTCTCGGTCGCCGATGTCGAGCGCGCCATGCAGGCAATCCCGATCTGGGCGCTGTGGTGCGGCGCGGGGCTGACGGTCGTCGCCTATCTGGTGCTGGCCATCTATGACTGGCTGGGGGCGCGCTATGCGGGCCGGCCGTCGAGCTGGGGGCGGGCGCTGCTGGCCTCCTTTTGTGGCTATTCGCTGGCGCATAACCTGGGATTCGCAGCCGTCTCGGGTGCGGCGGTGCGCTTCCGGCTTTATTCGGCCTGGGGCTACTCGCCGCTGGAGATCGGCAAGGTGGTGGGCTTCACCTCACTCACCTTTGGCCTGGGCGGCATGGCGCTCGGCGGCATGGTGCTGCTCATCGAGCCAGAGGTGCTGCCCTGGGCGGGGGACCATCTTCCGCGCTGGCTGCTGCAACTGGCCTCCGTGCCGCTCTTCGGCGTGGTGCTGGCCTATATCCTGCTCAGCCGCTTCCGCCGCAGCATCCGCGTCTTCGGCCATGACGTGGAGTTGCCGGGCGTGCGCATGGCGATCGCGCAGAGCCTGCTGGCCACGGTGGATGTCGCCGTCACGGCGGCCATCTTCTACGTGCTGCTGCCGCCGGCCGAGGGGCTGACCTTCCTGCGCTTCATCGGCATCTATCTCGCCGCCTATGCGCTGGGCATCACGGCCAGCGTACCGGGCGGGCTCGGCGTCTTCGACGGCGCCATCATCATTGGCCTGGCACCCTACATGGGCGCGGCCGAGGTGGTCGGCGCGCTGCTGGTGTTTCGCCTCTACTACTACATCGTGCCGCTCTTCATCGCGGGCTCGCTGTTTGCCGGCTTCGAGATCGGCCAGCGGCGGGATTCGCTGAAGGCGCTGAGCCGCAGCGCCATGCCGCTGGAGGTGCCGATCCTGGCGGGCCTCGTGGCACTCGGCGGGGCGCTGCTGGTCTTCCTCGGCTCACTGCCGGTCTCGGCCATGGTGCTGAAGGAATGGGCGGGGTATGAGGCGGCGTTGGCGTCGCAATTCGCCGCCTCGATCGTGGGTTCGCTGCTGCTCGTCATGGCGTTCGGCCTGGCGCGGCGGCTGCGGCTGGCCTGGGGCATGGCGCTGTTCCTGCTGGCGAATGGCGCGCTGATCGCCTGGCTGCGCGAGGAAAGCTGGTGGACCTGGGGCCTCTTCCTGCTGGTGGGGCTGCTGCTGGCCACCATGCGCACCGCCTTCTACCGCGAGAGCCGGTTGCGGCGGGAGCCGCTCTCCCAGGATATCCTGCTGCCGCTCGCCGCCGTCGCGATCTGCGGGCTGGCTCTGGCCATGCTGGCCAATGCCAGCCGCCTGCAGGGCGAGATGTGGTGGGAGGTGGTGCTCTTCACCGGGGCACCGGCGCAGCTGCGCTTCACCGTGGGCATCATGGTGCTGCTGCTGCTGGCCGGCACGGTGCGCCTGCTGCGCCCCGCCACGATCCAGCCCGAGCCCTTCGACGAGAGCAACCGCACCCGACTGGAATCGCTCGGCGCCGTGCTGCCGGAGCGCGCCGATGGCGTGCTTTGGGGCGAGGCGGGGCGGGCGGGGCTTGCATTCAGCCGCTGCGGGGAGCTCTGGATCGGCCATGGCGACCCGGTGGGCGATCCGCGAGACGCCGTCTCCGCCATCTGGCGCTTCCGCGATTTCTGCGAGCGGGAGGGCGGCAGGCCCGCCTTCGCCGATATCGGCGCCGCTTATCAGCGAATCTACGCCGACATCGGGCTGCAGAGCTTTCCGCAGGATGGCACGCCATCGCGCATCGTGGCCTGCGATGCGGAGCATGACCTGCAGCGGCTGCTGGGCGTCCTCGCCGCGCGGTAGGGCGAGCCCCGGCTGGCCGGGATTCGAGTAACAGAAATTTAACGAAATACATCTTTTCGATGTCCCGCCGATCCTTGCGGTGCGCGGGGCGCGGAAGAGCCCGATTCCACGACGCTTTGCCCCGCTTCTCATGTGAAGGCAGGTAGTGCCCAATCCTTATACGTGTCAGGGCAAATATGACCGATCGGTTGCACGATATTTGGTCAGTTGCATCCAGAACATATTAGTGGTTAAGGTTGCATTCACATTTTCATTCGATGTCGAAACGGGTGAAGCATGAACGCTCTCGCAACACCACATCTGAGGCCTGATGGTTCGTCTCAAAACGAGGTTGAATTCATTGATTTTGGATGCGGCTCCGGCAAGTCCCTTAGCTTCGTTCGCGGCCTCACGGGTGGAGACGGCTTCGGCATCGACATCTCCGAGCAGGCCGTCGCCGAATGCTGGGAGGCGGGACTTCCGGCCGAGGTGGGTGACCTGCTGAGCTACACGGGCCGCAACGCCGCCGCCGCCGTCAGTGCGATTGACCTGCTCCCCGAGATCGGCGAGCGGGCGGATTTCGACCAGGCGGTCTCACGCATGATCCTCGCCGCGCGGAATTATGTGCTGATCCAGCACAACTTCTTCGATGCGGACAGCGCCCTGGCCCTGCAAGGGAAATACGCCCCCTCGCATTTCGGCAAGCGGCTGCGCTTCAAGCCGACCATGGCCGATTATCTCGCGCTGCTGTCGCGCCTCGCGGCCTCGCATTCCGTCTGCGGTGTGGCGATGTTCGGTGTCGGCGAGGCGAAGCTCGCGCCGCTCGGGATGGAACCGGCCCCGGCGGACAGCGCCGAATTGCCGCCGAGCGCAGGCGCCTATCGCAACCTGCGGGTGGTGATCGGGCGCAAGGAGGTGACGCGCTTTCGCGCGGCGCTGCGGCGCGCCCGGGCCGGCCAGACGCTGTTCCTCTGGGAGCGCCCTGCGCAAGCCGCCTGACGGGCGGTGGGATCAGGGGCTGCCCCCGTGATCGCGGGCTTACGGTTTCTCCGCCGCTACAGGATCATCAGCGTCGAGGTGCCATGCGCGTAGAGCCGGGTGCCGCCCTCGCCGGTCAGGCGTGCCTCGGCGATGGCGGTGCGGCCGCCGCGATGCACGACGCGCCCCTCGCAGGAGACGAGGCCGCTCGCGACCGTCAACGGGCGGGCGTAATTCACCTTGAGGTCCAGCGTGGTGTGGGCCTTGCCGGCTTCCATCACGGTGCGGACGGCGTTCCAGAGCGCCGCGTCCAGGATGGTGGCCGCATAGCCGCCATGGGCGATGCCGATGCCGTTGTAGAATTGCTCGCCGATCTCGCCTTCCATCACGGCGAGGCCCTCCTCGGCGCGGACCAGGCGGATGCCCATCAGTGCGAACATCGGGCTGCGCTGCACGCCATCGGCGATGGAGCGCTGCATGGCCTCCAGCCCCGGCAGGCCGGCATAGGGGGAGGGGCCGTCCAGGCTTTCCCAGGTGACGGTGTGAGAGCGGGTGGGCATGGCGTGTCCTCCGAGATTCAGCCGCGCTTGCGCAGCACCAGCGTCGCCCAGGGATCCAGGCTGATCCGGCGTTCCAGCACCAGCCCCGCGCGCTGATGCGCGGCCAGAACCATGCGCACCTGCTTGCCGAGCAGTCC
>NZ_JAIEQY010000308.1 GCF_019747315.1 Roseococcus sp.
GCCAATGGCAATGGCAAGTCCACTTTGGCCAAGCTGCTGGCCGGGCGGATGCAGCCCATGTCGGGCGACATTCATCGCGACCGGCGCATGCGCGTGGGCTATTTCGCGCAGCATCAGGAAGACGACCTGGACATGGAGGGCACGCCGCTCAGCCACATGATCCATGCGCTGCCGCGCGCCACGCCCGGGCAATGCCGCTCGCAGCTCGCGCGCTTCGGGCTCGATGCGGATCGGGCCGAGACGCAGGTGAAGGGGCTTTCGGGCGGCGAGAAGGCGCGGCTGCTGATGGCGCTGACCACGCGCGACGCGCCGCACATGCTCATCCTGGACGAGCCGACCAACCATCTGGACATTGATGCGCGCGAGGCCTTGGTGAAGGCGCTGGCGGATTACGAGGGCGCCGTGATCCTCATCAGCCACGATCCGCATCTGGTGGAGCTGGTGGCGGACCGGCTCTGGCTGGTGGCCAAGGGCGTGGTGACGCCCTTCGATGGCGATCTCGATGATTACCGCGCGCAGCTGGGCGGTCGCACGGCCGCCGCCGCGAAGCGGGAAGAGAAGAAGGATGACCGCAAGCAGGCCAAGGTGGCGGGTGTCGAGAATCGCGCGGCGCTGGCGCCGCTGCGGGCGCGGCTGAAGGGCATCGAGGTCACGCTGGCCAAGCTCAATGACGAGGCGAAGGTGATCGAGACCGCGCTGGCCGATCCGCGCCTTTATGAGCGCGGCAAGACCGACCTGATCACCCGCGCCACGGCCCGGCGCGCGGTGATCGCCAAGGAAGTGGAGCGGCTGGAGCTGGAATGGCTGGAAATCACGGAGAAGCTGGAGGCGGCGTGAGCGCCAGGAGCGCCTTGTCCAGCGTGATCAGCGGCGCATCCAGGCGGCGCGCCAGCCAGAGATAGCTCGCGTCGTAATGCGTCAGGCGCGTGGCCTCGGCGAGGGTGAGGACTTCGGCATGGTCCACCGGGTATTCCTCGATATCGAGCCGGGTACGGAGGGCGTAGCCTGCCAGAAAGGCTGCGCGAAGCGCCGGCTGCCGGCGGCATTTCATCTGGCAGAGATTGGCCAGCTCGTAGCCAAAGAGGGCAGGTGCTGCGAGGCGTTGGCCCTCGATCAGCGCAAGGACCTGCGGCCCCTCGGCTTCATCGAACAGCAGCGCGGCAATGGCGGAGGCGTCAACGATCCGCAACGGAGTCGCGGTCGCGGTCAGCTCGGATGTTCTCCACGCTGTCGCTGGGAGTCACGATGCCCAGCGCCCGGATCTCGGCCAGCAATCCCAGGGCGTTGACGGGCGGCTTCTCGCGCGCCGCATCCTCGATAATGGCCAGCAGCTCGCCCTGGAGGGAGCGGTGGTTGCGTGCCGCCCGCTCGCGCAGGCGCTGCACCACATCGTCGGGGGCGTGCTTGATGGAGAGGGTGACGGGCATGGTTCTGGATTGGCTCCGATCTGGCGCCAATCTAGCGCCACTCCGTCAAGCTTTCAACGCCAATTGTGCCAGCCCCAGCAGCCCCGGCTGCGGATGGCGGATCAGCCGCACCGGAATCCGGGCCAGGTAGCCCCGCATGCGCGGCCGGTCCTGCAAGCGTTCCAGAAAACCCGCGCGCGGCAGCATCCCGGCCAAGGCTTGGGCCACGCCACCCGCCAGATACACGCCGCCCCGCGCGCCCAGCGCCAGCACCACGTCGCCGCAAAATCCGCCCAGCGCCTGGCCGAAGACCGCCACCGCCTCACGCGCCACCGGGCAGCCGGAGGCGGCGGCGGCGCTGATCTCGGCGCCGTCCCGCCGCGGCAGGGCGGCGCCGCGCAGCTCCGCCAGCCCATCATGCAGGGTGACGAGGCCGATGCCGGAGAGAAAATCCTCCACCGAAACGGCGCCCTGCCGCGCCTGGAGCCAGGCCAGCAGCGCGGCCTCAGTCGCGTCGCGGGGGGCGAAGCCCATATGCCCGGCCTCGGTCGCCAGCGCGCCATGGCCGGGCAGGAAGCCCGCCACGCCCAGGCCCGTGCCGGGTGCGATGATGGCCTGGGGGGCGCCGGGCGTGCCGATCCCCTCCTGCCAGGGTTCCACATCCGCGGCGGTGAGGGCGGGCAGCGCCCAGGCCATGGCCTCCAGATCATTCACCAGGCGCAGCCGGGCGAGGCCGAGCGCTGCGGCCAGGGCAGGGGCGTCGAAGGTCCAGTCGCCATTGGTCAGCCGGGCATGGTCGCCCTCGATCGGGCCGGCGATGGCGAGGATCGCGGCCTGCGCCGGCCCCAGCGCACCCAGCGCCGCCCGAAGCGCTTCCCGCGCCGTGGGGTGATCGGCCACGCGCTGCGTCACCACCTGGCCGAAGGCACCGCCCTCGGCCAGGGCGAAGCGCGCCTGGGTTCCGCCGATATCGCCGATCAGCGTCGTCAAATCGCGGCCGCTTCCTCGCTCAGCGCGATGATGCGCTCCATGCGCGGCACCAGGTCCATGGCAATGAACTCCCCATCCACCAGCGCCACCGCCTCGCCCCGCGCCGCCGCCTCGCGATAGGCGGCGACGAAGCGCTGGGCCTTCGCCACCTCCGCCGCATCCGGCGTGAAGGCGGCGTTGATCGGCGCGATCTGGTCGGGATGGAACACCACCTTGCCGCTGAACCCAAGCTCCTTCGCGGCCAGCGCATCGGCGTGGGTGCCGACGGTGTCGCGCAGGCCCAGCAGGAAGGGCGCATCAATGGCCTGGATGCCGACGGCGCCGCAGGCGGCGGCGATGGTGGCGCGCGGGAATTCCAGCGCGCGGGCGGTGAGCGCGCCGCCCGTTTGCAGCGTGTAGTCGCCGGGGCCGAAGAACATGCCGACGAGGTTGGGCGAGGCATCGGCGATGGCGAGCGCATTCAGCACGCCGCGCGGGGTTTCCAGCGTGGCGATGATGCCGATGTTGCGCCCGGCCAGTGCGGCGTCGAGCTGGTGGAGCTGCGCGGCGCTCTCCACCTTCGGCACCAGCAACGCATCGAGATGGTCGAGTGGCAGGGCGGCGAGGTCGCGGGCGAAATCCTCGGTGCCGATTCCGTTGATGCGGACCGCGCGCTCGCGCCTTCCGAAATCGAGTTCGCGGAGCACGGCGGCGATGGTGGCGCGCGCTTCCTCCTTGCGGCTGGGCGGCACGCCATCCTCCAGGTCGAAGGCGAGGCTGTCGGCTTGCAGGGTCGCGGCCTTTTCCAGCCGCTCGCGGCGATGGCCGGGGGTGATCATCATGGAGCGGCGCAGGCGCCAAGGCTTTGCGGTCATGCGGGAATTCCAGCGGGTGGGGTGAGGCCCAGGCGGCGGAAGCCGCTATCGAGGATGACGCGGCGGAACTCGGCCTCGGCGCGGTCGGGGTCCCCGGCGCGGAGGGCGGCGAGGAGGTGGTCGTGATTCAGCAGCACGCCCTCGCCCGCCGCCTCGAAGGCCGGATGGCGGTGGAGAAACAGCCGCACGAGATGCGACATGGAGAGCCAGGCGCGGAGCAGGAATTCATTGCCCGAAGCTCGGCAGACCAATTCGTGGAAATGCCAGTCGGCATCGCGCCACTCGGCGATGCGGCCCGATCTGGCGGCGGCCAGGATGCGCGCGTGCTGCGCTTCCAGGTCCTTCAGTTGCGCGGGGGTGGCGCGGGCGGCGAGCAGCCGCGCGGCCATGCCTTCCAGTGTCGCGCGCATCACCACCATCTGCGCCGCCTGCTCGGGCGAGACCTGGGCGACGCGGGGCGAGCGGCCGGGGCGGCGTTCCACCAGCCCCTCGCCCTCCAGCGTCTTCAAGGCCTCACGCAAGGGCCCGCGGCTGACGCCGAAGCGGGCGGCGAGGCTCGCTTCGATGATCCGCTCGCCGGGGGCGAGTTCGCCCGCGCGCATCGCCTCCACCATGCGCGCGGCCAGCTTCTCGGGGAGCGAGGCGCGGGGCGGCAAGGTGCCAATGGATGGCGATGCGTCGAGCACTCAGATCACTTCGAGCTTGGTCAGCCGTTCGATCTCGGCCGCGTCCAGCTTCAGCCAATCCTTGTAGACCTCGTCATTATGCTCGCCCATCGAGGGGCCAAGCCATTTCACCTTGCCCGGCGTATCCGTCAGGCGCGGCACGAGGTTGGGGATGGCGAGTTCGCCCACGCGGGGGTCCTTCATCATCAGGATGTTCTCGCGGTGCTTGTATTGCGGGTCCTGAAAGATTTCCTCGATGGAATAGACCGGGCCGCAGGGCACCTGCTCGCGCTCGCAGATCGTCATGAGTTCGTCGCGCGTATATTGGCTGGTCCAGTGGCTGACATAGGCATCCACCTCGCCGCGCGCCGCCTCGCGCTGCTTGATCTTGCCCCATTTGCCATCCTCGGCCCATTCGGGGACGCCCATGGCGCCGGCCAGGCGGGCGAAGATCTTGTCGGAGGTGCAGGCGATGGCGATCCAGCGCTTGTCCTTGGTCGGGTAATGGCTGTGCGGCACGACATTGACGGTGCCCGGCCCCATGCGCTCACGGACGTAGCCGTTGAGCTGGAAGGAGGGGGCGAGCTCATCCAGGATGCGAAAGATCGGCTCATAGAGGCCGATATCCACCACCTGGCCGCGCCCCGTCTTCTCGCGCGCCTGGATCGCCAGCAGCGCGCCCAGCGCGCCATAGAGGCCGGCGAGGTAGTCGGGGATGGTGGCCGAACCCGGCGTCACCGGCGGGCGGTCCGGATAGCCCGCGAGGTAGGAGAGCCCGCCAAAGGCATTGCCGATGCGCCCGAAGCCGGGGCGCCCGCTATAGGGGCCGGTCTGCCCGTAGCCGGAGATGCGGACCATGATGAGACGGGGATTCACCTCGCGCAGGACATCCCAGCCCAGGCCCCATTTCTCCAGCGTGCCGGGCTGGAAATTCTCCACCAGGATGTCGGCCTCGGAAACCATGCGCTTCAGCAGCGCGGCGCCATCCGGCTTGCGGAGATCGAGCGTGGCGGAGCGCTTGTTGCGGCATTCGGAGAGCCAGGGGAGCGTCTCGCCGCATTCGGTGACGGTGCCGAACTTGCGCAGCGGGTCGCCCACGATGGGCAGCTCCAGCTTGATGACGTCGGCGCCGAATTCCGCGAGCTGGGTGGAGCAGAAGGGGCCGGCCAGGAAGCTCGAGACGTCAATGACGCGGACGCCGTCCAGCGGCATGACCTTGGGTGAGTCGGACATGGGTTTCCTCGGTTGAATTCTGTTGACAGTTTGCACTGGCTAAATTTGTCCGGTCAAGCGAGGATGGGGAAAATCACCAGGAGGAAACACATGATCCGGATCACCCGCCGCACCGCGCTGCTGGGCGCGCTGGCCACGCCCGCTCTCGCGCAATCGCCCGCCTGGCCGCAGCGGCCGGTGCGAATCATCGTGCCCTATGCCGCAGGCGGCGGCACGGATTTGACCACGCGCGCGGTGATGGAGGCGGTGGGGCAGCGGCTGAACCGCCCCATGATCATCGAGAACCGGCCCGGCGCCGATGGCGCCATCGGCAGCGAGGTGGTGGCGCGCAGCGCGCCCGATGGCCACACGCTGACCGGCATCAACCCGACACACCTGCTGCTGCGCCACACGGCGGCCAGCCTGCCCTATGACCCCGCCACGGATTTCACACCCATCGCCGTCTTCGCGCTCTATTCCTTCGTGCTGCTGGCCGCGGCCGACGCCCCCTTCCGCGACGTCCCGGGCCTGATCGCCGCCGCCCGCGCGCGCCCCGGCGCCATCGCGCATGGCACGGCGGATGTGGCCTCGGGCGTGGTCGGCGCGCAATTCGCCAAGGCGGCAGGGATCGAGCTGAACGAGATCCGCTATGCCGGCGGCGGCGCCTCCACGCGGGACCTGATGGGCGGGCATCTGCCGCTGGCCTGGGTCAGCACGGCCACCGCCATGCCGCTGATGCAGAGCGACCGCATCCGCATCATCGCCGTCACCTCGCCCCGCCCTTCGCCCTTCCTGCCGGAGGTGCCGACCTTCGCGAGCCTGGGCCTGGGGGCCGCCAGCTATGAGGGCTGGTTCGGCCTCTGGGGCCCCGCGCGCATGCCGCCCGAACTGGTCGAGCGGATCAATGCCGAGGCCAATGCCGCGGCGGCGACCGAGGCGGTGCAGGCGCGCTTCCGCACGCTGGCGGTGGAGCCTGGTGCGCTGGATGCGCCCGGCGTGGCCAATCTGATGCGCGACGATGCGGCGCGCTGGGCACGGGCAGCGCAGGAGGGGCTGCTGCGGCGGGCAACCTAGAAGGAAAAAAGGCCTCCGGCGGCCGGGGCCTCAGGCCCCGGACCCCATTTCTTCAGCGCACCAGATACAACGTCAGCGCGGGAAAGACGCTCAGCAGGACCAGCACCACCGCAGTGGTGAGGCAGTAGGGGATGGTCCAGAGGAAGATCTCGCCAGGCTTCATCTTCGTCACCGCCGCCGCGATGAAGAGCGCGATGCCCACCGGGGGCGAGACCAGCCCCAGCACCAGGTTGATCGAGACCACCACGCCGAAATGCACGGGATCGATGCCGTAGATGTCGGTCGCGATGGGCAGCAGGATGGGCACCACCATGATCAGGCCGGGAATGCCGTCGATCACCGTGCCGATCACCAGCAGGATCACATTCACCAGCAGCATGAAGGAGACGGGGCCGGTCGCGATGGTCTGCATCCAGGCCGCGATATCCTGCGGCACCTTGCCGAAGGTCAGCACCCAGCCGAACACCGCCGCCGTCGCCACCATGAAAAGCACCACGGCCGCGTTCCGCCCGGCGGCCAGCAGCATGCCCGGCAGGTCCCGGTCATGGAACTGGCGCGTCCCGAAGCGGCCAATCAGATAGGCGGCGACGCAGGCGACGGCGGCACTCTCCGTCGCGGTCGCGATGCCCGTGGTGATGCTGCCGATGATGACGAGCGGGATCAGCAGCGTCATCACGCCATCGCGCAGCAGCTTGAAGCGATCCCTCCAGCCCAGCGGGCGCGGGGTGGGGAAGGGGCTGATCAGCCCGACCACGAAGATCACGAGGAAGAAGCCCGCCGTCATCATCAGCCCGGGGATGATCCCGGCCAGGAACATGTCACCCGTCGCCACCCGCGCCAGCACCGCATAGACCACGAACATCATCGAGGGCGGGATGATCGGCGCCAGCAACCCGGCCGAGGCGGTGGTGGCGACCGAGAAGCGCCGGTCATACCCTTCGCGGTCCATCTCGGGGACGATGACGCGGCTCATGATGGCGATCTGCGCCGCTGCCGAGCCCAGGATGCTCGCCATCAGCGCATTGGCCAGCACATTGATATAGGCGAGGCCGCCGCGCACCGTGCCCACGAAGGCACGTGCGAGCCCGATGAGGCGCGTGGTGATGCCCGCCCCGTTCATGATCTCGCCCAGGATGAGAAAAAGCGGGATGGCCAGCAGCCCGTAATTCTCCACGCCGCCGAACATCTGGATGGGGTAGGAGCCGAGCAGCACCTGGTTGTTGCTGGCGAAGATATAGGCCGCGGCCGAAAGGCCCAGCACGATGCCGATGGGCGCCCCCACGAAGAGCAGCACGGCGAAGGCGATGCCGGTGATCAAACCTCGGCCTCCTGCCGCTCGGCGAAGGTCTGGCCCGAGACCATGGAGGTCACATCCTCCACCAGATTGGCCGTGGCATGCACGCTGGTGGTGAGCGCAAACCAGGGCATGACCAGGAAGAAGGGCCATTTCGGCAGGTTCACCGTGGTGGGCCGGTCCATGTAGATGCCGTTGAAATTCACCTCGAAGAAGGCCTGCAAATTCCAGCCCTGCGCCATCAGCGTCGGCAGGTCGAACCACCACCAGCAAAGCACAACCATCAGCACGCCAAAGCCCAGCACCAGCGCATCCACGACCACGCGGGCCAGGTGGCGCAGCCGGCCGGGAAGCGGGTCGGTCAGCAGGGTGACGGCGAAATCCATGCGCTGGTGGACCAGCAGCGAGGCGCCGATGAAGCAGGCCCAGACCATGGCAAAGACCGCCGCCTCATCCACCCAGAAGAGGGAATAGTTCAGGCTGCGGGTGACGACGTTCAGCAGGACGAGGCCGAGGACGAGGGCCATGCAGATGACCAGGGCGCCTTTCTCGAGCGCGGCGACGGATAGGCTCAGGCGGCGCATCAAGAAAAAGATCGAGGGGCTTTGCCCCCCGAGCCCCCCAGCAGGGAACACGTTCCCGGCACCCATATTTGTTCGGAGATGCAAGAACCTGAGGTTCTTGCTGGGGGAGCGCGAGGGGGCAAAGCCCCCTCGCTGTCAAACCCCATCACCTCAGCCGCGCGGGAAGGCCGCGCGCAACTGCGCCAGCGCCGGCGCACGCGGGCCCCAGGAACGGTCGAACTGCGCCACCGCATCGCCGAAGAATTCCGGCCCCGTGGGGCGGATCTGCATGTTGCTCGCGCGCAGCTGCGCGCCCTGGCGCGCCTCGCGCTCCGGCATGGAGTTGCAGAGTGCGTCCAGCGCCTCGGTCATCGTGCCGCGGATCAGCTCGCGGTCGGGCGGGGCGAGTGTGCCGAAGACGCGGGCGGACATCAGGCCAACCGCCGGGAAGATGAAGTGGTTGGTCAGCAGCATCGTCCGGCAGAGCTCCTGGAACCGGTTGTTGATGATGCTCTCGAAATCCAGGTCCACGCCGTCAATCTGCCCGTTGGACAGCGCCTCGAAGATCGCGGGTAGCGGCAGCGGCGTGGGCGCCATGCCGATCAGGTTGAAGAAGTCGCGCGTGGGTGCCGCGGGCGTGATGCGCACCTTCTTGCCGCGCAGGTCGGCCAGGCTCGTCGTCACCTCGCGCGTGCTGATCTGCCGCATGCCGACCATGCCGTAGCGGAAGCCGACGCAGCCCGTCACCTGCGGCAAACCGTTCAGCAGGCCCAGCGCGATGGGGTGGCGCAGCAGCCGCACCGCCTCCTCGATATCCTTCGCGATGAAGGGGGCGAGCAGCGCGCCGAAGGCATCGACCCGGTTGCTGATCTCGGAGACGGTGAGCAGGCTGAGGTCGAGCGCGCCGGTCTGCAGCTGCTGCAGCATCGCCGCCTCATTGCCGAGCTGGCCCGAGGGGAAGAGCGTCACGGTGAAGCGCCCGCTGGAGGCATCGCGCAGCCGCGTGCCCCAGGCGGTGAGCTGCTGGTTCCAGGTATGCGCAGGCGGGGTGATCAGGCCCAGGCGCAGCTCCCGCGCGGCTTGCGCGCGGGCATGATTGGCGGGAAGCGCCAAGGCACCGGCGCCGGCCATGGCGGCGAGGCCGGCGCGGCGGGTGATGATGGGCGTCATGGAGTCTCTCCGTCCGGGCGATGTGGAAAGTAGCGATGTGCGGCAAGCATGGCAGCTTTGCAAGCTAGCTTTCCACCCCTTGGCAGGCTTCATTCCACCTTGATGACGAGCTTGCCGAAATTTTCGCCCTTCAGCAGGCCGATGAAGGCGCCCGGTGCGGCCGGCAGGCCGACGACGACATCCTCGCGCCAGTTGAGCTGCCCGCTGCGGATCAGCCCCAGCATCACCGCGCGGAACTGGCCGTAGCGCTGCCAGCCATGGTCGCTGACGATGAAGCCCTGCACCCGCAGGCGCTTGCGCACGATGGGGCCAAGATTGGGGCCAGCCGGTGCGCCCGCGGCATCGGCGCCGGGGGCGATGTTGTATTGCGCGATCATCCCGCACATCACCATGCGGCCGAAATCGCGCAGGCGCGGGAAGACGGCCGCCTGCACATGGCCGCCGACATTCTCCCAATAGACATCAATGCCCTCGGGGCAGGCGGCGTCGAGCTGCGCGTTCAGGTCGCCGCGATGGTCCAGGCAATCATCGAAGCCCAGCTCTTCCTTCACGAATTCGCATTTGGCCGCGCCACCCGCGATGCCGATCACGCGCGCACCGCGCGCCTTGGCGATCTGCCCCGCCACCTGGCCCACGGCGCCGGAGGCCGCGCTGATCACCACCGTCTCGCCCGCCTTGGGCTCGCCGATATCCTCAAGCCCCACCCAGGCGGTGAGGCCGGGCATGCCGAGCACGCCGAGATTGGCCGAGAGCGGCACCTCGCTCACATCCACGCGGCGCAGCCGGCCGCCATCCATCACGCAGAAGCGCTGCCAGCCCTGGCCGCCCATCACGGTATCGCCCGGTGCGAAGGCCGGGTCGTCCGAGGCGACAACCTCGCCCACCGTCGCACCTTCCATCACGGCGCCGAGCTCGACGGGCTTGGCGTAGCTCTTCGCGTCGCTCATCCGGCCACGCATATAGGGATCGAGGCTGAGGAAGCGGTTGCGCACCAGCACCTGGCCGCGGCCGGGCAGCGGCACAGGACGTTCGACGATCTCGAAATCCTCCGCCACCGGCTCGCCCACGGGGCGGCGCTTCAGCAGCACCTGGAGGTTGTTCTCACTCATGGCTCGCAGCCTTCCTCGATCAGGAGCGCGCGGACCATGGCCTCGGTCACGCCGCTTTCGGTGAATACGTCGCCGGGGGCGCGCAGCAGCACGAAGCGCATGGCGCCGTCGCGCGCTTTCTTGTCGGCCCGCATGCGGGCGACCAGCCGCTCCACGCTGAAGGACCGGGGCAGGGACGCGATGCGGTTGGGCAGCCCCACCTCGCGCAGATGCTCGCGCAAGCGGCCCGGCATTTCCTGGGAGCAGAGGCCAAGCCGCGCCGAAAGCTCGGTGGCGAGGCCCAACCCGATGGCGACCGCCTCGCCATGCAGCAATTCGCCGCCATAGCCGCACTCGGCCTCCAGCGCATGGCCGAAGGTGTGGCCGAGATTGAGCAGGGCGCGCCCGCCCTCGGGCTTCATCTCGAACTCGTCATCCACGACGACGGCGGATTTCAGCTTGCAGCTCTCCAGCACGGCGTGGGCCAGCGCATCCGCATCGCCCTGCATGGCGCGCGGCCCCTCGGCCTCGCACCATTCCCAGAGCGGGCCGGCGAGCAGGCCGTGCTTCGCGACCTCCGCCCAGCCCGCGCGCAATTCACGCAGCGGCAGGGTGCGCAGCGTGGCGGTATCGGCCAGCACGAGTTTCGGCTGGTGGAAGGCGCCCAGCAGGTTCTTGCCGTGGCTGGTGTTGATGCCGGTCTTGCCGCCGACCGAGCTGTCCACCTGGGCCAGCAGCGTGGTCGGGCATTGCACGAAGGGCAGGCCGCGCAGCACGGCAGCCGCGGCAAAGCCCGCAAGGTCGCCCACCACGCCGCCGCCGAGTGCCACGACGGCCAGCCGCCGGTCCGCCTTGGCGGAGAGGATGCCATCCACCAGCCGCTCGAATTGCGCGAAGGATTTGCTGGCCTCGCCTGGCGGCACCAGGAATTCGGCGGCCACCGTGAAGCCGGCATCGGCCAGCGATTCGCGCAGCGTGGGCAGATGCAGCGGCGCCACGGACTGGTCGCTGACGATGACGACGCGGCGGCCCTCCAGCCGCTGCGCCATCTCGGCGCCGGCGCGCTTGAGCACGCCCTCGCCGATCACGATGTCATAGGCGTTGCGCGAGAGTTCGACGCGCAGCCGTTCCGGGGGGCGGTGCGCGGCCAGCGCCTCGGCCACGCGGCGCGTGGTCACGTCGGGGTGTTCGTCGGAGCAGAGCAGGGTCACATCGGCCTCGGCATAGGCGGGGTGGCGGGCAGCCATCAGGCGTTCCAGCACCTCGCGCGGGTCCTGGTCCACGAACATCGGCCGGTGGTCCCGTCCGGCGACGCGGCGCATCAACGTGGAAAGGCGGCATTTCAGCCAGAGCGTAATGGCCCCGGCGTCGCGGATCGCGGCGCGGGAGCGCGCATCCACATAGGCGCCGCCGCCGGTGGCCAGCACGATGGGCTCGCCGCCTTGCAGCAGCCGGGCGATGACGCGCCGCTCGCCCTCGCGGAAATGCGCCTCGCCATAGCGGGCGAAGATTTCGGAGATGGGGATGCCCGCCGCCTGCTCGATCTCGGTATCGGCATCGCGGAAGGGCAAGCCGAAGCGCGCCGCGAGGCGACGTCCGATGGAGGATTTGCCCGCCCCGGGCATGCCGACCAGCACGATACTGCGCGTGGGGGGAACCGGGGGGGAATCGGGCTGGGCGAGGTTGCGTGACACTGGACGCGAGGCTAGCACAATCCCTGACTCGCGCGAGGGGATGCCTAGTCCGCCATGTTTCGCCGTCCGGTGCTGACCTTGCTGATGCTGCTGCTCTGCGCCGGTGCGCTGGGGCTGCTGGCGCTTGGCGCCTTCCCGCCGGCCATCACCACGGCCCCGGTGGAGCGCACCCTGCCGAATGACCGTTTCCAGGTGCGGTGAACCGGTATCTTGAATCCTTCCTGGAGATGATGGCGGCCGAGCGTGGCGCCGCGCGCAACACGCTGGAAGCCTATCGCGCCGATCTCGAAAGCGCCCTCGCGCATCTCACCGGTGATGTTGTCCAGGCCACGCCCGAGGATTTGCGCGGCTGGCTCGCCACCCAGGCGCAATACTCCGCCCGCACCCAGGCGCGGCGCCTCTCCTCGCTGCGGCAATTCTACCGCTTCCTGGCGCGGGAGGGGCTGCGCCCGGATGACCCGACCGAATTGCTGGACAGTCCCAAGGCCCCCGCCCCCCTGCCCAAGGCGCTGAGCGAGGCGGAGGTGCAGCAACTCATCGCCGGCGCCGAGAAGCTCTCGGCCGCCCAGGCGCCCATCGCCATCGCCGCGATCGAGCTGCTCTACGCCTCCGGCCTGCGCGTCACGGAGCTGGTGACGCTGCCGGCGGGCATGCTGCGCGCCGAGGAGCCGCTGGTGACCGTGATGGGCAAGGGCCGCAAGGAGCGCCTGGTGCCCATCTCCCGCCGCGCGCGGGAGGCGGCGGCGGCGGCGCAGGAAGGGCTGGTGCCGCGCGGCAAGGGGCGGCTTTCGGCCAGGAAATGGCTGCTGCCCTCACGCGGGGCCAACGGGCACCTCACGCGGCAGGGCGTGGGGCTGCTGCTGAAGCAGGCGGCGCTGGCCGGCGGGCTGGACCCCGCCAAGGTCAGCCCGCATGTGCTGCGGCATTCCTTCGCCACCCATTTGCTCTCGCGCGGGGCGGATCTCCGGGCCTTGCAGACGCTGCTCGGCCATGCCGACATCGCGACCACGCAGATCTACACCCGCGTGCTGGAAGAGCGGCTGCGGGCGGTGGTGGAGGAACACCACCCGCTGGCGCGGGCTTAGCTCCCCCGGACGCTGCGCGGCACGCAGACTGCGTTGGAGCCGACATTGGGCAGCAGGCATTCATGCTGCGCGCCCTGCATGTAGATGCCGCTGGGCAGCGTCCAGGCGCGATCCATCCGGACGAAGGGCATGCCGCGGCCATCATCATTGCGGGGGCAGCGGCCCCCGATGTTGAAGACCGGCGTGACCGCGCCCGTGGTCGAGGAAACGGGCAGCGGGCGGTTGGTGCGGCCCTGCTGCAAGACGCCGCAGGCGGGGGCGCCCGGCAGCGGCTGCAGCACGCCATAGGCGCCGAAATTGGCCGCCGGGCGGATGCGGATGGGCCGGCCCGCCGCGATTTCCGCTTGGGTCGGGAAGACCGCCTGGTTGCTGGGCGGGGCCGGCTGCGCCACGGGGGCGGGCGGCGGGGGCGGCGGTTCGCTGGCGCAGGCCAGCAGGCTCAAGGGGGCAAGCAGGGCAAGGTGCAGCGGGCGCATGATGGGCTTTCACCGCTTTCGCGGTCCTGGGGTTCCTCAATCCGGGAAGGCTACGTCCCGAAGCCCGCACCCTTCAAGCGGGCCCTTCAAGCGGGCCCTCCAAGCGGCAAGGCCCAGCTTCAGCTTTGCGCCTCGCGCACCAATTGCCGCAGCCGCGCCGCGGCCTCGCTGCCCTTCAGCGAATCGCGCCACATCGCCTCGGCCACGCGCTGATGGACGGAGACGGCTTCCTCGGCCGCCGTGATGCCGGCGACGCCGGTGGCGGCGGAGGGCGGCGCGTCGGCCGCGATGGGGGAGGTGATGACATGCGCCCGGTCCCGCCCGCGCAGCACCATGAAGGGGGCGGCGGGCTGCACGCCGGTGGCCAGGCCGAGCTGCAGGCCGATCGGCACCGTCTCCATCACCACGGCCATCGCCTCGGCCTCCTGCGCCGCGGCGATCCGGGCGCGGCTGCGCGAGGCCTCGGGGAGGGTGAGGCCGGCGGCCACGCCCTCCTTCAGGAAGGTGACGATGGCGGCCTCGCTCAGCACGGCGATCACGCTGGGGCGCTTCTGGGTGTAGAGGCGCTTGCGCTGGGTCAGGGCGCCCAGCCCCTGCTCGATCAGCGAAATGGCCACGTTGCGGTCGGGCCCGGCGGGGACGGCCTGGGTCCAGGCCTCGGCCAGGGCGCCTTCCAGCGCCTCACCCGTGATCTGCCAGCAGAAGGCGCCGCCGACGAGCAGGATCTGGTCCGCCTGCTCCTCCAGCCCGCGCAGCCGCTCCTGGAAGGCGGCGGGACGGGCGAAATATTCGATTCCGATCCCCAGCAGCGAGAGGGGCGAGACCTTGAGCAGCTCCGCGAGACGGCGAATCGTCTCGAGCTTGATCACCTCGCCCTTTTCATAGCGGTAGAGGGCGGCGCGCGAGACGCCCAGCCGGGCGGCGATCTCCTCGGCGCGCATGCCGGATTCCATGCGATAGGCGCGAAGCTGTTGGCCGATATCCGCGAACTTCATGGGTTTACGCCTCACTCACTGAGCGGTTAGGGACGGCCCCAAGGTTACCACGCCGGCAGGGAATGGCTACAACCATAAGGTGGCACTGGTTTAAAGATACAACCTTTGCAAACGAGATCAAGCGTCATCTCAGAAGAATTGCATCAAAAACCGTTACGCCGTGAAGAGTTACACTCCCGGGTCTTTTCCGCCTAGATTGGCGCGATGACCCCAGACCTCCACGCGACCCTGACCCAATGGCGCCGGCATCTCCATGCGAACCCCGGCCTGACCCTGGATGAGGGCGAAACCGCCGCCTTCGTGGTGGAAAAGCTCAAGTCCCTGGGCGTCACCGAGATCGAGACCGGCATTGGCGGCCATGGCGTGGTCGCCACGCTGCGCCGCGCCTCCAGCGGGGCCGGCGGGAATCGCAGCGTGGGCCTGCGCGCCGACATGGACGCCCTGCCGATCCAGGAACTGGACGAGACCCTGCCGCATCGCAGCCGCAAGCCCGGCGTGATGCACGCCTGCGGCCATGACGGCCACACCACCGCCCTGCTGGGTGCGGCCGCCCTGCTGATGGAGGATCCAAGCTGGTCCGGCACGGTACGCCTGGTCTTCCAACCGGCCGAGGAGGGGGGTGGCGGCGCCCGCCACATGATCAAGGACGGGCTGTTCCGGCGCTTCCCGATGGATCGCATCTTCGGCTGGCACAATTGGCCGGGGCTGGAGGCAGGCCACATCGCCATCCATGAGAAGGCCGTCATGGCCGCCGGCGCCCGATTCGACATCACCTTCGAAGGCCATGCCGGCCATGCCGCCCTGCCGCACATGACGCGCGACCCGATGCTGGGAATCGGCCATGCCATCGTCGCCCTGCAATCCATCGTCGGGCGCAATGTGGACCCGCTGCAATCGGCCGTGGTCAGCGTCACCATCGCGGAGGCCGGCACGGCCGGGAACCAGATCTCCAGCCGCGCCAAGCTGACCGGCACCGCCCGCTGGCTCGACGAATCGGTGGGCGACATGATCGAGGCCCGCATGCGCGAGATCGCCCATGGCATCGCCGCCGCCTATGGCCTGACCGCCGAACTGGGCTTCCGACGAGGCGTGCCCGTCACCGCCAACAGCCCTGCCGAGCGCGAGACCGCCGCCGCCGCCGCCGCCAGCGTCACCACCGCCCGCCGTGACCTGCCGCCCGCCATGACCGGCGAGGATTTCTCCTGGTTCCTGGCCGAGGTGCCCGGCGCCTTCGTCTGGATCGGCAATGGCCCGGCCGATGGCGGGCGCGAATTGCACCACCCGGCCTATGACTTCAACGACGACGTGCTGCCGGCGGCCTCCGGCTTCCTCGCCGCCGTCGCCAAGCGCTCGCTCGGAGGCGAATGATGCCCGACATCGCAAGGCTCCGCCGCTACATCCAGGCGATGACCCGCCTCGCCGAACAGAACCCCTCCGAGGCGCGCTGGCTCGCCGAGGGTGAGGCCCTGCTGGCCGACCTCATCGCCCATGACGACTGGCTGCCCGAGGCCCTCGCCGAGCCCGGCCCGACCTACCGCCAATACCTGCTGCATTGCGACCCGCTGGAGCGTTTCTCGGTGGTCAGCTTCGTCTGGGGCATTGGCCAGCGCACGCCGATCCACAACCACAAGGTCTGGGGCCTGGTCGGCATGCTGCGCGGCGCCGAGGTCAGCGTGACCATGCACCCCGAGCCCGGGCGCCCGATGCGCGCGGGCCAGGTGGACCGCCTGACGCCCGGCCAGGTGGTGGGCGTGGGCTCCGGCGAGGAGGATGTGCATTGGGTGGAGAATGCCATCCCGGATCGTCCATCCATTTCCATCCATGTCTATGGCGGCAATATCGGCGCCATCGAGCGCCATGTGTTTGACGCGACGACCAGCGGAAGGAAGCGCTTCGTCTCGGGCTACACCAACACGGTCGTCCCCAACCTCTGGGACCGCTCCACGGAATTGGCCTGATCAAGTCTTGGGGTCTGGGGCACCACCCGAAAGACGGGGCGGCCCCAGCCGCCGGAGGCCGTGTTTTTCTTTTCCCGGCTGGGCAACTCCCGTTGCGCTCCGCGGTTGATCGGCCGTCCCCGCGAAAGCCCCCTTGATGCCCTTCCGCCCTTTCGGCGCTGCCTTTCTGCTGGCCTGTGCCAGCCTCTCCCCGGCGATTGCCCAGACGGAGGCGCCGCGCAAGGCGGACCCCGCCGGCAGTTTCTCCCTCTCCTATGACAATGACCTCTTCGCCGGGACGGACCGCTACTACACCAGTGGATTGCAGCTCGACTGGCGTTCGCCTTCCGAGAATCCGCCCTCCTGGCTGGCCTGGCTGAACAACCGGCCTGGTGGCTTTCTCTTCCCCGAGGGGGGCGCGCCGCGCTGGGGGCTTTCGCTCGGGCAGAGCATCTTCACGCCAAGCGATACGACGCTGCGCAACCCGGACCCGCGGGACCGGCCCTATGCCGGCTGGCTCTATGGCTCGGTCTCGCTGGTCTCCAGCACGGCGACGGAGTTTGGCGGGCTGGAATTGCAGGTGGGCGTGGTCGGTCCCTCGGCGCTGGGGCGCCAGGCGCAGAATGGCGTGCACCGTCTGCGCGACTTCGCCCTGGCCCGTGGCTGGTCCTACCAGTTGAAGGATGAGGTGGGGGTGAACCTCATCCTCGCCCGGCAATGGCGCTGGAATCGGGAGCTGGGCTGGGGCGGCTTGTCCGCCGGCCTGGTGCCGAGCGTGACCGGCAGCCTCGGCAATGTGCTGACCTATGCGAGCGCCGGGGTGGTTTTCCGCCTGGGCAACAACCTGACGGCGGATTTCGGGCCGCCACGCAGCCGGCCGGCCATCTCCGGCTCGGCCTTCTTCGAGCCGGGCGAGGGGCTGAGCTGGTATGTCTTCGCCGGCGTCGAGGGGCGGGCGGTGGCGCGCAACATCTTCCTGGACGGCAACAGCTTCCAGGACAGCCGCAGCGTGGACCGCATCCCCGGCGTGGCGGATGCGAGCCTGGGCGCCGTGGTCATGTTGAACCGGGCACGCCTGGCGGCGAGCTACACTTTCCGCAGCCGGGAATTCGAGGCGCAGCCGCGGGCGGCGCAGTACGGGTCCATCAGTCTTTCGGTGCGGTTTTGAGCGGGGCGAGGGGCGCTGCCCCTCGCGCTCCCCGGCAGGGAACAAGTCCCCTGCACCCCCATCTGTCGGAGATGCAAGAACCTGAGGTTCTTGCCGGGGTGCTCGAGGGGCAGAGCCCCTCGATGCCGCCCCCCCGGCGCTTCTTCCGTGACTTCGCCCATCTCGCGCTGCCCTATTGGGGCGCGGGCTGGCGGCCGCGGCTGATGACCGGGCTGCTGGCGCTGCTCATCGTCGCGCAGGTGGCGCTCGCCATCCGGCTGAACATCTGGAGCGCCGACCTGTTCGACGCGCTGGAGCGCCGCTCGACCGAGCACGCGATGGCGCAGATCGGTGTCTTCGCCGCCATCCTGCTGGCGATGATGGCGACGAATATGGGCCACCTGGTGGTGAAGCGGCATCTGCAGCTCGACTGGCGCCGCTGGCTGACCGCACGCATGCTCGGTTCCTGGATGGAGGATGCGCGGCACTACCAGGCCGGGCTGATCCCGGGCGACCATGCCAATCCCGATGGCCGCATCGCCGAGGATATCCGCGTGATGACCGAGGCGGCGGTGGATCTCGCCAGCACGCTTTTCTACTGCGTGCTGCTGCTGGTGACCTTTGTCGGCATCCTCTGGTCGCTCTCGGGCTGGTTCGTGGTGGGCGGCATCGCGGTGCCGGGGCATCTGGTGCTGCTGGCCTTCCTCTATGCCGGAATCGGCGCCGTGGTGGCCTTCGTGCTCGGCCGGCCGCTGGTGCGGGCCACCGACAGCCGCCAGACGCGGGAGGCCGATTTCCGCTTCGAACTGGTGCGCGCGCGGGAGAGCGGGGAGGCGATCGCCATCGCCCGCGCCGAGATGCCGGTGCGCACGCGGCTGGGCTTCCGCTTCGAGACGATTGCAGCCGCCTGGCAGGCGCAATCGGCCGGCCTCGCCCGGCTCATCGCCTTTTCTTCCGGCTATGCGGCGCTGGCGGGGGTGCTGCCGCTCCTGGTCGGTACGCCGCGCTTTCTGGAGGGCGGGCTCACGCTGGGGCGCCTCATGCAATCCGCCCAGGCCTTCCAGCAGGTGACGGCCGCCCTTTCCTGGCCGGTGGACAACCTGGCGCGCATCGCCGAATGGCGCGCCTCGGTGGAGCGCGTGCTGGCGCTGGAGGAGGCGGTGCTGATCGTCACCACCGAGGCCGCGCGCACCGGCGCGACCGCGATCGACCTGGACCGCGGCCCCGGGCCCTGGCTCGGCGTGGATGAACTCTGGGTGGCGGAACCCGATGGCACGGCCATGCTCTCCGCCCTCGACCTGCGGGTGGAGCGGGGCGAGCGCGTGCTGGTGGATGGCGACCCGGAGGCGGCGGCGACGCTGTTCCGCGTGCTGGCGGGAATCTGGCCCTGGGGGCGGGGGCATGTCTATCTGCCGGCCGATGCCGGGATGGTCGCGATCGGCCGCCGCGCCTTCCTGCCGGAGGGCACGCTGCGCGCCGCCCTGGCCCTGCCGGGCGAGCCCGGGGATGCCGAGGTGATGGCCGCGCTGGAGCGCGTCGGCCTGGCCCGCCTGACCGACCGGCTGGACCGCGAGGAGGATTGGGTGGATGCGCTGAGCGGGGCGGAACAGCAGCGCCTCTCCTTCGCGCGGCTGCTGCTGCTGCGCCCGGAATGGGTGCTGCTGGGCGATGCGACGGATTCCCTGGACGCCACGGCCGCCGATGCGATGATGCGCGTGCTGGAGGAGCACCTGCCTGGCGCCGCCATCGTGGTGATCGGCGAGCATCCTGGCTCGGCCGAGACCTTCAACCGGCGCCTGACGCTGCACCGCGCGCCGGGTGGCGAGATCCTGCTGAACGCTGTCTATGCCAAGCGCCAGGCTGCCCGGAAGCCCCGCGCCCGGCCGCTGCCGGTGGTGGATTGGCTGCGGCAGGGCTACGGGAATGATTAGGACGTGCGGCGCGCATCACTGCTGGCGGCACGCATCACTGCTGGCGGCGCGCATCACTGCTGGCGGCGCGCATCACTGCTGGCGGCGCCGGGGCGGCGCCTCGGGCGTGTCGCAATCATCGCCGGCGAGGGTGAGGGTGACGGTGCTGGAATGCGGGCCATCCTGGCTCTCGCTCGGCGCGAGGACAAGATGGGCGGCCACGGCGCCGCGCGCATCGGTGACGGGCATGGCCGTCACCTGGAACACCGCTTCCGCCCCGCAGGCGCGCAGGCCGCGCTGGCCCTGGCGCGCCGCATGGGCGCGGGTGGCGGCCAGGGCCTCCACCGTCTGGATCATGGCATCGCCGAGCGAGATGGTCATGCCGGACGGGGGCGGCGCGGGCGGGTTGGCGCAGCCTTGCAGCACCAGGCCAAGCGCGAGGGGGATCAGCCCTGACAGGGGTCGCATGCGGTGTCTCCGACGGGAACTGCAAGCTTGCGCCTGCCCCACTGGTTTGCAAAGCGACGTTTTGCAACCGGAATGTCGTATCGGCGCGCCGCCGCCTTCCGCCGGGCGATGGCCTGCGTTAAGTCTGGCACGCCTTCCATCCCAGCAGGAGCAACGCCCGAGATGAGCAAGATCAACCGCACCGGCAGCAACCAGATTCTCAGCAGCGCGGTCGAGTACCACAACTTCGTCTACCTGGCCGGCATCACCGCCGATGACCTGAGCCAGGACATCACCGGCCAGACCAAGCAGGTCGTCGCCAAGATCGACGCGCTGCTGGAGGCGAATGGCACGGACACCACGCGCCTGCTGCAGGCGCAGATCTGGCTGAAGGACATTCGCGACCGTGACGCGATGAACAAGGTCTGGGTCGAGTGGCTGGGCGATGCCGGCCGCCCCGCGCGCGCCTGCGTGCAGGCCAATATGGCCGATCCGCGCCACCTCGTGGAAATCATGATCACCGCCTGCAAGTAATCCTGGGCGGGACTTCCGAAGTCCCGCCAAGAACCGAGAAGAACGCGCTGGCCTTGACGGGCCGGCGCGTTTTTTTATGCCCGGGCCTTGGAAACATCATTGCGGCGAGGCCCGGTGATGCTGCCCAGGGCCGGCCATGATTGGTGAGTCGAGTGTGACATTCCGGCCGCAACACTGTGGCAGACGTGATGCCGGGAGTTATTCACAGGAAAATCATCCTGATTTCCCATCGGCCACCCCCTCCCGTTGAACGAATCACGGCGGGTTACGCCGTGTGTCGAATTTCACGGTTGCCCCGATCCCTGCCCGTCGATAGCCAGAAACACGCCGAAACAATTCCACCTGCCCAGGAGGGGTGCTGCATGCGTCTGAAGCTCGCGAAACTGACCCTCTGCCTGATGCTCGCCGCATCACCCTTCACGCCGGAGGCCTTCGCCGCGCGTGGGGACGCAAGGTCGGAAGTGCGGTCTTCGGCCTCGCAACCCCGCTCGTCCTCCAGCCAGGCCCAGCGCCAGGGTCAGCGCCAGGGCCAACGCCAGGCCGGTGCCCGGCAGACCCGCGCCGGCTATGGCGGCGGGCTGACCTGCGTGCCCTATGCGCGCTCGGTCACCGGCATGGAGATCTCCGGCAATGGCCGCGACTGGTGGCACAATGCCGCCGGCCGCTATGCCCGCGGCCAGCGCCCGCAGGTGGGCTCGGTGCTTGCCTGGCCGGGCTCGGGCAGCATGGGTTCGGGCCATGTCGCCGTCGTCTCCCGCGTGCTGAATGCCCGTCTCATCGAGATCGACCACGCCAATTGGGGCGGCCCGGGCATCCGCCGCGGCACCGTCATGCGGAATGTGAAGGTGATGGACGTCTCGGACGACAATTCCTGGACGCGCGTGCGGGTGCAGGTGGGCTGGACGGCCGAGAATTTCGGCCGCGAATACCCGACCTACGGCTTCATCCACAACCGCCCCGCCAATACCGGCCTGGCCGATGCGGCCGATGACATGATCCGCCCCGTCTCATATGCGCGCCGCTCCGCGGTGCCGCGCAACCGCACCGTGCAGGCGCGCACGACGCAGCAGCGGCCGGCGGCCATCCGGGTGGCCCAGGCGCGCACCACGCGCTGACGGAAAAAGGGCCTCCGGCGGCTGGGGCCACGGGCCCCAGACCCCTTTCCTTTTGCCTCCTCGTGACGTCCCGCCCAGTTCTGAACATGATTGAAAAATGGGGTCTGGGGCCTGAGGCCCCAGCCGCCGGAGGCCCTTTTCGCCTCCAAACCGGAGGTCCTCGCCATGTTCGTCGCCGCCAACCGCTTCCGCGTCATCCCCGAGCACGCCGAGGAATTCGAGCAGGTCTGGCTGACCCGGGAGAGCCGGCTGCACGAGCTGCCGGGCTTCGTCAGCTTCCAGCTGCTGCGCGGGCCGAAGGCTGAGGATCACATCCTCTATACCTCCTCCACCCTCTGGGCCTCGCGCGCGGAGTTCGAGGCCTGGACGAAGTCCGAGCAGTTCCGCCGCGCCCATTCCGGCGCCGGCGGCAGAAAGGCCCTGACCCTGGGGCCGCCGAGCTTCGAGGGGTTCGACGTCCTGCAGACCATCAGCCGGGAATAGGCTGGCTCACCCGCCCATATGCGGGTCGGTCAGGCGCTTGTATTCTTCCAGCGCGAACCGGTCGGTCATGCCGGCGATGTAGTCGCAGACCACCTCGGCCGCGGCGGGCGTGCCGGATTCGCCAGCGCGCAGGCGCCATTCATCCGGCAGCATCTGCGTGCCGCCGTGCAGCAGCTGGAACAGCATCTGAAGCGCGCGCTTGGATTTCTGGGTGGCGCGGTTCACCCGGAAATGCCGGTACATCCGGTCGAAGAGGAAGGCCCGCACCTCGGCATTGGCCTGCGCCATCGCGGCGCTGAAACCCACCACCGGGGCCGGGGCGGCGCGGATGTCATCGGCGGATTTCGGCGCCAGGGCCGCGATCCGCCGCGCGCTCTCCTCCACCACATCGCCGATCATGGCGGCGATCACCCGGCGCACCATCTCGGGCGCCGCGCGGCCTGCGGGCATGCTGGTATGGGCGGCGCGCGCTGCGGCCAGCGCGGCCCCGGGCATGGGCAGCTCGGCCACTTCCTCCAGCGCGAAGAGGCCCGCCCGGATACCATCCTCCAGGTCATGGTTGTTGTAGGCGATGTCATCGGCGATGGCCGCAACCTGCGCCTCGGCGCTGGCATGGCTGGACAGGTTCAGGTCATGCAGGGCGTTGTATTCGCGCAGATAGGTGGCGGCGCGGCGCACCGGGCCATTGTGCTTGGCCAGGCCCTCCAGCGTCTCCCAGGTCAGGTTCAGCCCGTCGAAGCCGGCATAGCGGCGCTCCAGCAGGGTGACGTGCTTCAGGCTCTGGGCATTGTGGTCGAAGCCGCCATGCGGGCGCATGGCCGCATCCAGCGCCTCCTCCCCCGCATGGCCGAAGGGCGGGTGGCCGAGGTCATGGGCCAGCGCCAGCGCCTCGGCCAGGTCCTCGTCGAGGTCGAGCCGCCGGGCCAGGCTGCGGGCGATCTGCGCCACCTCGATGCTGTGCGTGAGGCGGGTGCGGAAGTGGTCGCCCTCGTGAAAGACGAAGACCTGCGTCTTGTATTGCAGCCGCCGGAAGGCGCGCGAATGGATGATGCGGTCCCGGTCACGCTGCCAGGGGCTGCGATGCGGGTCCTCCGGCTCTGGATGCAGGCGGCCGCGGGAAGAGGTGACGGCCCAGGGAGCAAGCATGGGTTGCATGGGATTAGGCCTATCAGGCGCGCGCGGCGGTGGAAATCCTGAACCTGCCGCTCTACATTGGGGGCCAGGAGATTTTTCCATGCCCGATGGCCAGCCCCCCCGTGCCTTCCTCGTCACCCCCCGCGCCGCGGAGGAGGTCGCCGCCATCGCCGCCCGCGAGGGGCGCGCCGGCGCCGGGCTGCGCGTGACGGTCTCGGCCGGCGGCTGCTCCGGCCTGCAATACGGCTTCGCCCTGGAGGAAGCGCCGGGCGAGGATGACCTGGTGGTGACGGTCGCGGGCACGCGGGTCTTCGTGGATGCCGTCTCGCTCGACTTCCTCGATGGCTCGCAGCTTGACTGGCATGAGGCGCTGATCGGCGCGCATTTCGTGGTGCGCAACCCGCAGGCGGTCAGCGGCTGCGGCTGCGGCGTGAGCTTCGCCGTCGCCTGAGCCCCGGCTGGACGGCGGGGCGCGCCCCCGCCACAAAGGGCGCATGCGCCTCGCCAGCTTCAATGTGAACTCGATCCGCCGCCGCGTGCCGCATCTGGCACGCTTCCTCGCGCGGCATGAGCCGGACCTCGTCTTCCTCCAGGAACTGAAGTGCAAGACGGAGGAATTCCCGGCGCTCGAACTGGCCGGCACCGGCTATCGCCTCCATGCCGTGGGTCAGCCCGGCGGCCGCAATGGCGTGGCCGTGCTGGGGCGCGTGGATTTCGAGGTGATCGCCGAAGCCCTGCCGGGCGAGGAGGAGGACAGCCACGCCCGCTTCATCGCCGTGCGTGCGGCGGGTATGACGGCGGCCGGCATCTACCTCCCCAATGGCAATTCCGGCGGCGCCGAGGGCATGGCCTATAAGTGGCGCTGGATGGACCGCCTGCGCCTTTGGGCCGCCGATCAGCTCGATGCCTTCGCGCCGCTTGCCATCCTCGGTGATTTCAACGTCTGCCCGACCGAGCGGGACCTCGCCCCCGGCGCCCTGCCGCCGCTGGACGCCCTGGTCCATCCGGAAAGCCGCGCCCGGTGGCGCGCGCTGGAGCATCTGGGCCTGACCGACGCGTTGCGCGCCCTGCACCCCAGCGATGCCCCCTACACCTATTGGGATTACGGCGCCGCCTTCGAGACCAATCGCGGCCTGCGGATCGACCACGCCCTGCTCTCGGCCGAGCTGGCGGAACGGCTGAGCCTGTGCGGCGTGGATGTCGCGGCGCGGGCGGAGGACCAGCCCTCGGACCACGCGCCGGTCTGGGTGGAGATCGGGAACTGAGCCCTCACCGCGCGGGCATGTTCAACGACAGATCCTCCCACGCCATGTGCGCCTGCAGCACCAGCGCCGCCGAGTAGTAGTCGGGCGCATTGGCCACACGCGGCAGGCGGCGGGCATCGCCGCGCCCGGCCTGCGCCGCCTCGGCCAGGCGCGCGATGGCGACGATGCCCGGCGGCGCGGGGTAGGGCGGCATCACCCCGGTCATCAGGTCGATCCAGGCCGGCATCGCGCGCGGGTTCGCGCTGCTCCAGAAGCTGAGGGCGGCGCCCACGGCCGGCTGCGCCGCGAGCCCAGCCCAGCAGAGGTTGAGTGGGATGCGGATGGCATCGAAGGAGAATCGCTTGGGCCAGCCCTCCGCCATCACACCGCGGCCGCCATCGCGCGGCAATTCCAGCCAGTCGGACGGGAGCTGGTACATGCCGAAGCGGCTGTCGCGGATCAGCGCCAGCCCATCCTGCTCCAGCCGGGCCCAGGCGGGGTCGGGCAGGTGCTCGGCGATGACCCGCAGCGCGCCGAAGGCGTAGTAGGAGAGGTTGACCACAACCCGGTGATTGGTCTGGAAGCCATAGGCGCCCGGCAGCAGGACCCAGCGCGGCCCCACCTGGATGACGCAGCGGCGCAGCAGGTCCCGCCCGATCGCCTGGCCCAGCCGGCGATAGACCGGGCTGGTCCAATGCCGCGCCGCCTCCAGCAGTGCCCAGGCGATGTAGATGTCGCCATCGCTGGCATTGTTCAGGTCGGTGACCCTGGGGGTCGTCTCGGGCTGCCAGCGCCAGGCGAAGAGGTTGTCCGTCGGCCGCTTCAGATGATTCATGGTCCAGGTGAGGATGCGGTCGAAGGTCGGCTGGTCACCGGCGCGGAGCGCGCCCAGCAGCCCGTAGCCCTGGCCTTCGGAATGCGAAACGTTGCGGTTTCCATTGTCCACGACCCGCCCCTCGGGGAGGACGAAGCGCTGTTCGAAGGAATGCCATTCCTCATGGGCGGTGGTCGCGCCGGCGGCGCGCGCCGTCAGGCCCGCCAGCAGGGCCGGGATGGCCCTGCGGTACAGGTTTTGGCCATTCAAACCGGCGCGTCCCAAAATTTATTCAAATTTGTCATCTTTGCGATGGATCGAAGTAAGGCAGCGGGGACTATGGTATCCGCTCGCGCTTGGTCGTCGTTGGAAACCGTACGCCGGCTGTTCGGAGTTTGCTATGCGCCTCGCCTCTGTCGCTGCCGGGTATCTGGCCCTGGCGTGCTTTCCCTTCGTCACGCCGCCTTTCGCCCAACCCGCCCCGCAGGACCTCCTGGCCCTCGCGCGGCAGATCGAGCTGGATGATTCGGAGGATGAAGTGCTGCAGGAGTTCAGCACCGCGCCCTGGCTCCAGGTGGAGTCGCCGCGCGCGCTGCCCGATGGGATGAGCCGGCTGATCCTGGCGGTGCCCGCCGATGATGACTGCCTGCCCCGTGGCGCCGCCCTGGTCTGCCCCTCGATCCGTGTCATCCTCGTGATGGACTCGACGCGCGGGGCGCGCGTCAGCCGGATCGAGGCCTTCACGCCGCTCGATGGGCAGCAGAACGTGATCGAAGTGTTTCGCGGCGCCTCCACCGGGCTTGGCCCGCCCCTGCAGACCGAAAGCTGGGCGGACCAGATCCGCGGGATGCCCCGCCATGTCTGGCGCCAGCGCTGGCGGCCCGATGCGAGTGCCGGCACCTTCATGGAGGTGGTCGTGACCGCGGACCATGCGCCGGGGGACAGTTTCGGCCTTGCCAATCCCGGCGTTCCGGCGCTGGGCCTGGGCTTCGTGCTGACCGACCCCTCCATCGAGGACGCCACCATGGCCGCCCGCCGCCGCCTGATCTGTCGCCCCGGCGCAGCCGATTGCGGCTGACCCCGCGTCACGGCCGCGGCACCCTTACAGGCGTGCAATTGGAGGGCGTGGGGCGGACATGAACGTCTCATGCAGGGTCGCGAAGGTTCCATCCTCCTCGCGCAGGAAGACCCAGGTGTTGAGGAAGCGCAGCAGATCGGGCTCGCCAAGGGGCAGCGCCACGGCGTAGGGCGCTTCGTCCGTGATGCGGCGCCCATGGAGCTGCGCCTCGGGATGTGCCAGGCCAAGGTCGCGGAAGGCGGGTTCGGGCATCAGCAGGGCCGCCGCCTGGCCCGCCATCAGCGCGGCCAGGGCTTCCGCGTCATTCCGGGCGATGACCCTTTCGGTATCGGGCGGCAGGTCCAGCCCGGGTGCGAAGATCGCGTCCGACCGGCCCATCACGCGGCGCCCGGCCAGCTCGGACATGTTCACGACCGGCCGCAGCCCCGTGGTGACCAGGAGGTTGAGCACCAGTCCATGCGGATGGGCAAAGGCCACGCGCCGCATGCGCTCGGGCGAGACGATGATGGTGGCGCAGGCGAGGTCGACATGGCCGAGCGCCACCGCCGCCACGCGGTCACTGAGGGCGAGGGGAATGAGTTCGGCCGTCACATCCAGGCTGCGGGCGATGTCACGCGCCAGCTCGACCTCCATGCCACCCATCCCGCCACCTGGCAGGCGAAACCCGAAGGGAGGGCTGTCCAGCCAGACGCCGACGCGCAGGGAACCCCGGCGCAGCACCCGGCCGAGCAGCCCCTGCGGACCATGCGCCAGAGGGGGGGTTGCCAAAGGGGGTGTGGCCGAGGCGGGTGTGGCCAAGGTCGCGCCGGCCAGCGCCCCAGGCAGGGGCAGGGTCAGCCTGAACAGGGCGCGCCGCGCGAGGGACATGATGGAAGCCTGGGTCGGGATCAGAACGATTTCAAAATAATAAATGATTCATCAGAAGCTTGGCAATTCGGGCAAGGGGAAGCCCAGATGCGCCTCGGACAGGGCGGCCAGACGCCCCTGGCTGCGCGCCAGGAAGATCAGGGCGTTCAGCACGCGCAGCAGGTCATGCTCGCCAAAGGGCACGCCGACCGCGATCCAGCGGGGCGCCAGGACGAAGCGATGCGAAAGGCCGAGCCGAGGTTCAGCGCGTTGCAGCCTGCCCAGCACCGGGCGCGCCACCACCACCGCATCAACCCGTCCCTCGGCCAGGGCGGCGGCGAGGCCCTGGATATTCGGCATCGGCTCGATGCGCGTGCGCGCGGGAAGCATCTCGCGCGCCAGGGCTTGGCCATCATGGCCGGCCAGCACGCCGACCGGGTGGCCCGCCAGCTCCGCCATGCCGCGGAAGGGAAAGCGGGCGGGCGAGATCAGGGAGATCTCGATCCGGCCATAGGGGGAGGTCAGCAGCGCCTGGCGCGCGACCTCGATGGTGACCGGCAGATGGCAGATGATGTCGCCCTGGCCCGCCCGCAGCCGGGCGATCCGCTCGGCCATGGGGACGTCCTGGATCACCGGCTCGACGCCCAGACCGGCGGCGAGCAGGCGCCCCAGCGCCACGTCGAAGCCAGCGGGCTGTCCCGCGCTGTCGCGATAGGCCAGGGCGGGCATTTCCAGGCTGGTGAGGATGCGCAGCTGGCCACGGTCCAGGACGTCGCGCAGCCTTGTTCCGGCCGGCTCCGCCCGCGCGGCACCGGGAAGGCTCATCGCCAGACCGGCGGCGAGGAGCGAACGACGCCCGAGGGCGATCCGCGATGCGGGGACGGCGGCAAACTCTCCTAAAGTTGGAACAAAAACAGCAGCCTCCTGGGCTTTTGGCTGCATGACTTTGCCCATGGCCACCCTTGCAATTCAAGCCCAATCCATCCCCGGGCTGCGTTCACCGCCCTTGGGGGTTGATCCAGGGCATGTAACGGCCCTCCAGCGCCGGCGCGGGATAGACCACCGGATCGGGCGCCACTGCGATGGGCGGTGCCGGGCGCCACCAGCCGCACGCGCCCAGGAGGAACAGCAAGGCAAGAGGGGGGAGGGGGCGCCACATGGCGGCAGTGCAGCATGCGCCGCACCGCCGGTCCATCAGCCGATGATCAGTTGCGTCAGCAGCCAGGCAAGGCCGAAGGCCGTGCCCGCCGAAAAGGCCAGTTGCAGGGGCAGGCTGGAGGCTGCGGGATCCGGCTTGGCCAAACGCGGCTTGGGCGGGATGCGGATGCTGTCATGGGTGGGGTAGGTCGTGCTCATGGCCGAAGGAAAACACGAACAAATCGTAAACGCAAGCCTAATTTTCTGGCTTTGTTCTCGTCTCAGCCCTCGGGTTTGCGTGCTTCGGCGCCGCCTTCCTCGCCGGGCAGGGCAAAGCCCGCGATGGCCTGCCAGACGCGCAGCACGAAGGCGTCATCCCGCCCGCCCTGGCCGATGGCGCGCTGTGCCACGAAGAGCTGGAGCGCCTGGGCGGCCAGCGGCACCGGCAGGGCGGATTCGCGCGCCATGGCCTCCACCAGGCCGAGGTCCTTCACGAAGATGTCGCCCGCACTCAGCGGCGTGTCGTCGCCGGCCAGCACATGGGCCATGCGGTTCTTGAACATCCAGGAGGCGCCGGCCGCGCCATTCACCACGCCATAGACGGTGTGCGGGTCGAGCCCCGCGCGCAGCGCCAGTGCCATGGCCTCGGCCGCGGCGGCGATGTGCACGCCGGCCAGAAGCTGGTGCACCACCTTCATGGCGGCGCCCTGGCCCGCCTCGGCGCCGAGATTCCACACCTGCCCCGCGATGGCATCCAGCATGGGCCTGGCGGCGGCGAAGGCCGCCTCGCTGCCGCTTGCCATCACCGTCATCCGCCCCTCGCGCGCGGCACCCGCGCCGCCGGAGACGGGCGCGTCCAGATAGAGCAGCCCGCGCGACGCGGCCTCCGCCGCGAGACGCTTCGCATCGGCCGGCGCCATGGTGGCCGAGCAGATGACGACGCCGCCGGGGGCCAGGCGCTGGGCCGCACCTTCCTCGCTGTAGAGCGCGCGCTCGGCCTGGGCGGCGTTCACCGTCAGCACCAGCACGGCCTCCTGCCCGGCATCGAGATCGGCGCCGCGCGCGACGGCGCGGTTGCCGAAGGCCGTGCGGGCCTTCTCGCTGGGGTCCACGCCCGTGACGTCGAGGCCGGCGCGCAGCGCGCTGGCGGCCGCACCGCCGCCCATGCTGCCGAGACCGATGACCGCTACCTTCATGCCCGCTTTCCCCCTGGCCTTGCCCACGCAAGGTCGGCCGGGCCGGGGGGCAGCGTCAACCGGCCGCCCGCGCCCAGACGGCGGCGGCAGCGGCGGCCCCCTCGCGCATCACCTCCGCCATGTCGCAGCGGGTCGGGCGGCCATCCTCGACCAGCACTTCCCCCGCCACGATCACATGGCTCACATCGCGCCCCTGGCCGGTATGGACCAGCGTGCCGAGTGGGTCGTTGTGCGGCACCAGATGCGGGCGGCCGAGGTGGATGATGGTGAGGTCCGCGCACCAGCCCGGTGCTACCCGGCCGAGCTCGGCGCCCAGGCCCATGGCCTCCGCACCCGCCTCGGTCGCCGCATGCAGCATGTGCTCGGGCTGCCAGGACTCTTCCACGCTTCCGGTCTGGATGCGGCCCATGCAGAGGCCCCAGCGCATCGCCTCCACCATGTCGCCATGGCGGTTGTCGGTGGCGAGCGTGATCTTGGCACCGGCCTCGGCCAGGGCGCGGGTGGGGGCGTAGCGACCGCTCGCCGCGTTGTTCTTCGGGATATGCGCGACATGCACGCCCGCGGCGCCGAGGGCCGCGATGTCGCGCTCCGTCACATGGATGCAATGCGCCGCCACCAGCCGATCATGCAGCATGCCGAGGCGGGAGAGGAGTTCCACCGGCGTGCAGCCCTCGCGCTCGGCCACGCGCTTGAGCTCGGCCGGACTCTGGCAAAGATGGGTCTGCAGGCCGAGATCATGCCGCGCGGCGAGGTCGCGCAGTTGTTCCAGATAGGGGGTGGAGCAGGTGTCGGGCGCGTGGGGCGCGAGCTGGATGCCCATGCGCGCCTGGCCGTGGAAGCGGGCGACCATCTCCTCCGCTTCCTCGATCATCGCGGCACCGATGGCGTCGCGATGTTCCCACCGGCCCTCCAGCACCGCGTCGAAATCCACGTCATGCAGCCGGTTGCAGCCCCAGACGCGCAGGCCGAGATCGGCGATGGCCGGCATGCTGTGCCGGGCATGCACATAGACATCATTGATCAGCGTGCAGCCGCCCAGCAGCGCCTCCAGCGCGCCCAGCCGCGCCAGCGCCACGGCCTCCATGGGGGTGAGCATCTGCGCCTGCGGCACGCCCTTCGTGTAGGAGGGCGCGAAGCCCATATCCTCGGCCGTGCCGCGCACCATCACGAGCGCGCTGTGCAGATGCGTGTTGATCAGGCCGGGCACGGCCAGATGGCCCGCCAGGTTCAGCCGCCGCGTCGCGGTCATGCCGGGCTCCGCCGCCACGAAGCGGCCATCGGTGATGGCAATGCGCGCATCGGTCACGGGCGCTTGGAAGGCCGAGGGGATGAGGGTCACGCCCTCGATCAGCAGGTCACAATGCGGCACGCGGCGTCTCCCTCGCGATCGAGAGGAGGCCGTGTATCACAGGCTCGCGCGCGCGCGCTCCCACAGCGCGGCCGAGGCGGCGGCGCCCGCGCGGATCACCTCCTCCGGGTCGCAGCGTGTGGGGCGGTAATCCTCGACCACCACCTCGCCCTCGACCACGACATGGCTGACATCGCGCCCCATGCCCGTGTGCACGAGCGTGCCGAGCGGGTCGTTATGCGGCACCAGATGCGGGCGACGCAGGTCAATGGCCACGCAATCCGCGCGGAAGCCCAGCGCGATCTGGCCGATTTCCGTCTCCATCCCCATCGCGGCGGCGCCGCCCTCGGTCGCCGCATGCAGCATGTGCTCGGGCTGCCAGGAATCCTCCACGCGGCCGGTCTGCACGCGGCCCATGCAAAGGCCCCAGCGCAGGATTTCCACCATGTCGGCATGCATGTTGTCGGTGGCGAGCGTCAGCCGCGCGCCGGCCTCCACCAGCCGGCGCGTGGGTGCGATGGTGCCCCCTGTCGCATTGCCCTTGGGGATATGGGCCAAGAAGACGCGGGCCGCGCCGATGCGGGCGATGTCGCTCTCGCTGAGGTGGATGCAATGCGCCGCCACCAGGCGATCATTCAGCAGCCCCACCTCCTCCAGCAGTTCGGGCGGCGAGCAGCCATCGCGCTCGCGGATGCGCGCCACCTCCACCTTGCTCTGGCTCAGATGCGTCTGCACGCGCAGCCCGGTGCGCCGCGCCGTCTCCGCCACGTCGCGCAGGAAGGGGGTGGAGCAGGTGTCGGGCGCATGGGCGGCGAGCTGCACGCCGGTGCGCGCATCGGGCTTGCCGTGGAAGCGCTGCGCGATGCCGAGCGCCTGGTTCAGCGTGGCCTCGCCGATGGACGCGTGATGCTCCCAGCGTCCCTGGGAGACGCCAGAGAAATCCACGTCATGGATGCGGTTGCAGGAGAAGACGCGCAGGCCGAGATCGGCCATGGCCGGCAGGGTGATGTCGGTGTGGACATAGGTGTCGTTGATCAGCGTTGAGCCCGCCAGCATCGCCTCCAGCGCGCCGAGGCGGGCCAGCGCCACCGCCTCATCCTCGCGCACCATGTGGCCCTGAGGGACGCCCGGGGTGTAGGCGGGGGCGAAGCCCATATCCTCGGCGACACCCCGCACCATGGAGAGGATGGTGTGGGTGTGGACGTTCACCATGCCGGGGATCACCAGATGCCCGTTCAGCTTCAGGTGCCGCGTGGCCGTGGCACCCGGCGGCAGGTCGGCCACCGCACCCACGAAGGTGAAGCGCGCATCCTTGATGCCGAGTGCGGCGCGCTCGATGGGTGCCGCGAAGGCGCGGGGGATGAGGGTGATGCCCTCGATCAGCAGGTCAAACATCGCGATGCGGCTCCAGGTGGCGGAGGAAGCGTTGCAGCCGCTCATCGCGCGGCGCGCCGAAGAGCTGGTCGGGCGGGCCTTGTTCCGCGATGCGCCCATCGGCCATGAAGACCGCGCGATGCGCCACGCTGCGGGCGAAGCGCATCTCATGCGTGACGACGACCATGGTCATGCCCTCGGCGGCCAAGGCGCGCATGGCGTCCAGAACCTCCTGCACCAGTTCGGGGTCGAGGGCCGAGGTCGGTTCGTCGAACAGGATCACGCGCGGGTCCATGGCCAGCGCGCGGGCGATGGCCACACGCTGCTGCTGCCCGCCGGAGAGCTGGCCGGGCCGCTTGTGGACGTGATCGGCGAGGCCGAGGCGCGTGAGTTCATGCACCGCCCGCGCCTCGGCCGCGGCGCGGGGGATGCCCAGCACGCGGCGCGGCCCCAGCGCCACATTCTGCGCCGCCGTCAGATGCGGAAACAGGTTGAAGCGCTGGAAGACAAAGCCGAACAGCCGCCGCTGGTTCGACAATTCCCGCTCATCCGCCGCACGCCCGTCGCCTCGCTGGCCGATCGTCACATCGGCGATGCGGACCGTGCCGGAATCCGGCGTCTCCAGCCGGTTCAGGCAGCGCAGGAAGGTGGTCTTGCCGGAGCCGGAGGCGCCGATGATCACCACCGTCTCGCCCTCATGCACGTCGAGATCGACGGATTGCAGCACGGTGCGCGGGCCGAAGCTTTTGATGATCCCGCGCGCCTGGACCAGGACGGGAGGCTTCACCATGTCGGCAATGCCCGCTCGATCCGGCGCGAGACGAAGGCGAGGGCCGAGATCAGCGCCCAGTAGTAGAGCGCCAGCAGCAGGAAGATTTCAAACGGCGCGAAATGCGTGGCGATGATCGCCTGGCCCGCCCGCGTCAGCTCATAGACCGAGATCACCGAAAGCAGCGAGGAGTTCTTGGTCAGCGTGATCAGGTCATTGGTCAGCGCCGGCACCATGGGCCGCCAGGCCTGCGGCAGCAGCACCCAGAGCAGCGTGGAGCGCCGCGTCATGCCGATGGAGAGTGCCGCCTCGCTCTGCCCCTTCTCGATGCTGCCCACCGTGCCACGCACGACCTCGGCGATATAGGCGCCCGCGTTCAACGCCAGCGCCACCACGCCGGCCCAGAATTCCGGCAGGCGAACGCCGACCACCGGGAGTGCGAAGAACACCAGGAAAATCTGGATCAACAGCGGCGTGCCGCGGATGAATTCGACATAAAGCCGGATCACGCCGCGCAGCAGCACCGAGTTGGAGAGCGACGCCAACCCCGCCGCCAGCCCGATGGCCAGCCCCAGCACGGCGGCGACGGAACTCACCTGCAAGGTCATCACCACGCCATGCGCGAGCAAGGGCGCGGCATAGGTGACGACATTCCAATCAAAATACATGTTTTGGGCCCTCAGACGCCGGGCGGCGGCTCCGCCGCCTTGGCTTCGGATCGCTGAAGCGATCCGGCTCGGCTATTCGCCTCGCACACGGCGTTGGCGCGCCCGGATTGAGTGAGCCCATGGGTGACGGCCAGGCCCGCCCCGCCCGGCTTACGCGGCCGGCTCGGGGATGGCATCCGGCAGGTTGAACTCCAGGCCGAACCACTTCTCCTGCAAGGCCTTCAGCGAGCCATCGGCGCGCATCGCGCGCAGGCGCTCGTTCAGCCAGGCCAGCACCTCCGGGTCCTCGCGGCGCAGCGCGATGCCGGCCCAGTTGTCGGCGCCGATGCCACGCACGATGGCGAAGCGGTTGGGCTGGCTGCGCATCACATAGGCGAGCGTCGGCAGCGTGTTCAGCACGCCATCCACCGTGCCCTGCATCAGCGCCAGATAGGCGGCCGGGTGGTCGTCATAGGTGCGCACGCCGGAGAAGGCCTGCCCGCCGGCAGCCCGCATGCGCTCGGCCAGGCGCGGATGCAGCGTCTCGCCCGGCGAGCCCAGCTTCACGCCGAGGCTCCTGCCGCCCATGTCGTTGATGCCGCGGATCGTGTTCGCATCCCGCGCGCGGATCAGCAGCGACTGCCCGGCCTCGGCATAGGGGATGGTGAAGGCCACGCGCTCCAGGCGGGCGCGGGTGTAGCTCATGGACGACATGATGATGTCGAAGCGGCCGGCATACAGCGCGGGGATCACGCCCGACCACTGGGTATCAATGAACTCCGGCGTCACGCCGATGCTGCGGCAGATGGCGGTGGCGAGTTCCACATCATAGCCGACGATCACGCCGCTCTCCCGGAAGGTGAAGGGCGGGTAGGTCGCCTCGCAGCCGATGCGCAGCCTGCCATTGGCGCGGATCTGCGCGAGGGTCAGCGGGCCCGATTGCGCGGCGGCGGCGCCGGCGGCGAGGATGAAGGGTGCGGCCAGGGCGGCGCGGCGGGTGAGGCTCATGGGCGGTTCTCCTCCGAGGGTCGGGTAAAGCTGCGGGCGAGGGGCGGCGGGCTCAACCGGGTGTCCTGGGCTGAAATGCGCCGACGGTGCGGGTTTTGCCGAAATGCGCGCCACCCCGCCCAAAGCGCAGGCCCTTTACCGCGCTGCGCATCGGCGCGACCATGGCGGGAGCAGCACAAGGAATCGCGCCATGCCACGATCGCCCGTTCCCTTCTGGCAGGGCCTCGCCGGTGGCGCCCTGGCCTTGCTCGCTGCCTGCGCCGAGCCCGCGCAGCCCCCCGTCACCGCGCCCCCGCCCGCCGACCTGGACACGGCGGTGAGCGATGCGCTGCGCCGCATGTCCACCACGCTGGCCGGCGCGCGCGCCTTCACCCTCAGCTTCGACACGCTGCGCGAGGTGCCGGCCGGCCCCGGCCAGTCCATCCTGCTCGGCGGCACCGGCGCCGTCGCCGCCAGCCGGCCGGACCGGCTCTACGCCGCCGTGGGCAGTGACCTCGGCAGCTTCAGCCTGTGGTATGACGGGCAGAACTTCACCGCGCTCAACACGCATCAGAACGTCTATGCCGTGACACCGCTGACCGGCGGCATCGAGGCGGCGCTGAAAGGGGTGGAGGCGCGGCTCGGCGTCACCTTGCCCATCCTGCCGCTGCTGGCGGACAACCCCTATGCCATGCTGACGCCGGCCGGCACGACGGGCCACTTCCTCGGCCGCTCGATCATCCGCGAGGTGGTGGTGGACCATTACGCGCTGAACGGCCCGACCGGCCATTGGGAAATCTGGCTGGAGGCGGCGCCGAGCGCGCTGCCGCTGCGCGTCTCCTTCGTGCAGCCCGGGCCGGAGCGGCTGCGCACCATCCTCGATTTCCAGGCCTGGAACCTGCGGCCGCGCCTGCCCGCCGGCACCTTCGCCTTCACGCCGCCGCGCGATGCGGCGCGCGCCGAATTCCTCCCGCGCGGGGAAGCCCTGACCCGGAGCAGCACGCCATGAACCGCCCCATCCTGGCCTTTGCCCTGCTGGGCTTGGGCATCTCCACCGAGGCCGCCGCCTGGACCAGCGGCAGCGGCCCGCGCGGCGGCAGCTATGCGGCCGGGCCGCGTGGCGCCGTGGCCGAGGGGCCGCGTGGCGGCGTGGCCGCGACGGGCCCGCGCGGCAATGCGGCGGCGACCGGCCCACGGGGCAATGCGGCCGCGGTCAACCGCTATGGCGACACCGCCGTGCGCGGCCCGGCCGGCAATGTGACGGTGAACAACAACAATGTGAATGTGGTGCGGCCCGGCTACCCGGCCTATCCCGTCTATCCGGCGGCCCGCCCGCCGGTGGCGGTGGTGCGGCCGGTGCCGGTCTATCCGGGCTATGTGGCGCCCTCGGCCGGGGCGGTCGCCGCAGGAGTCGCGGTCGGGGCGGTGGCCGGCGCGGCGATCGCCTCCGCATCCGCGCGCCCGCCCGCACCGGCGCCGGGCCCGACGCCGCTGCCCATCGGCGCCGAATACAGCAGCCTGCCTGCCGGCTGCGTTTCGCAGGCCGGGGCCAATGGCACGGTGTTCCGCTGCGGCGGCGCCTGGCTGCGCCCCTACATGGACGGCACCAACGTGGTCTATGTCGTCGTCGCCGGTCCCTGAGGCGCGTTTTTTCTTGCCCCCGGCGCAGCGCGTGCCGCAGCATCCCATGCGATGCGACTGCACCTCCTGCGCCGGGCCGTGCTGGCCCTTTGCCTCCTTGCGCCCTCGGCTGTCGCGCAGGCGCAACCCTCCCGGCATGAGAGCATCCTGATCCAGGGCGAGATCGACCGCGACACCCTGGCCAAATTCACCGAGGCGCTCCGCCAGTCCCCCCGCGCGCGCATCGTGCTGGACAGCCCGGGTGGCTCGGTGATGCCGGCGCTGGAGATCGGACGGATCATCCGGCAAAGGCGGCTGGCGACCTTCATCCCCGAGCGCGCCCTCTGCGCCTCGGCTTGCGGGCTGATCTGGCTGGCGGGCACACCGCGTGAGCTCTCCGCCCAGGCGCTGGTCGGCTTCCACGCCGCCGCCACCATCAGCGAGGGTGGCCGCCGCTCGGTCTCCGCCCCGGCCAATGCGATCATCGGCGGCTATCTGCGCGAGCTGGGTTTCAACGACGAGGCGATCTTCGAGATGACGCGCGCCCCGCCGCGCGGGATGAACTGGTTCAACACGGCGCGGCTCAATGCGCTGGGCATCACCCATGGCGCGTCGAGTGCGCCCGTGACCGCCCAGGCACGCCCCCCCGCGCCGGCTGCCACGCCCACGCCCAGCGCACGCGGGCTGGAGGGCCTCTGGGAGGGCGAATACCGCTGCGGGCGCGAGGCGCGGACCGCCCGCATGATGATCTGGAACGAGGCCGGCCGCCCCGGCGCCAGCTTCGAATTCGGCCCGACCGATGCGAGCCCGCATCTGGAGCATGGCGTGCTGCAACTGCGCGGCACGGCGCTGGCCGATGGAAGGGTGCGCTTCCAGCCGGAGAGCCGCCCCGCCCCGGGCGAGGGGCCGCCGGGGCTGGTCGCCTGGATGGAGGGCAGCACCTTGAAGGCGGAGGTGATGAACCGGCGCTGCGAGGTGGTGAGCCTGCGGAAGGCGAGAAGCTAAGAAAAACGGGTTCCGGCGGCTGACCGAATTCGCTCCAGATCGCATCCGGATGCGCCTGGAAATCCGGCGTGCGCCGCGCCGCCACGGGCGATGAGCGCTGCAAGGCACAGCTTGCCGCGAACACCGAGGACGCCATCGCAGCCGGCGTGTTCGGCCTGCCCATGGTCACGGCGGACGGCAAGC
>NZ_JAIEQY010000340.1 GCF_019747315.1 Roseococcus sp.
CGCCTTCGACGCCGACTGGCTGCTGAACACCGCCAAGGTGTTTCCGCTGGCCGACAACCCGAAGATCGCCGCATGAGCGTGACCGCGCCTGATACGGAAGAGGCACTCGCCGCCGAAGTGACGCGCGCCCATGCGGCGCGCGAGCCGCTCTGCATCGAGGGGCGCGGCACCAAGCGCGCCATGCTGCGCCCGGTCCAGGCGGCACGCACGCTCTCCACCCGCAACCTCACCGGCATCGTGCTCTACCGCCCGACCGAGCTGATGATCCGCGCCCGCGCCGGCACGCCCATCCCGGAGATCGAGGCCGCGCTGGCCGAGAACAACCAGCAGATCATCGCCGAGCCGCCGGACCTCACCGCCCTGTTCGGCGCGAGCGAGGCGGCGACGCTGGGCGGCGTCGTCTCCACCAACCTCTCCGGCCCGCGCCGCATCATGTGGGGCGCGATGCGCGACCATGTGCTGGGCATCCGCGCCGTGACCGGGGAGGGGGAAATCTTCCGCTCAGGCGGGCGCGTCCTGAAGAACGTCACGGGGCTCGATCTCTGCAAGCTGCTGACCGGCGCGCATGGCACGCTCGGCGTGCTGACCGAGGTGACGCTGAAGGTCCTGCCGCGCGCCGAGGCCACCGGCACACTGGCCATCCGCGTGCCCGATGTGGCGCGCGGTGTCGCGGCGCTGAGTGCCGCGCTGGGCTCGCCCTATGGCGTGAGTGGTGCCGCTTTGCTGATGGAGGGGCATGGCGCGTTGGGCATCGACGGCATCGTGGCCTTGGCCCGCATCGAGGATTTCGCCGAAAGCGTCACCTATCGCCTGGGCAAGCTGCGCGACGAACTGGCTGCGCTGGGCGAGGCCGCGCTGCTGGACACCCCCGCCTCCCACACGCTCTGGCGTTCGGTGCGCGATGCCGAGCCGCTGGGCGCCGCACCGGAAGAGGCGATCTGGCGCCTCTCGGTGGCCCCATCGGCCGCGCCGCGGGTCGTCAAGGCGCTGCGTGCGGCCTTTGACGCCAAGCTGCTGCTGGATTGGGGCGGCGGGCTGGTCTGGGTGGCCGGGCCGGCCACCGAGCAGGCGCATGGCGCGGTGATGCAGGCCGCCGCCGGCGCGCAGGGCAGCTTCACCCTGTTCCGCGGCCCGGCTTCGCTTTCGGCCCATGTGGCCGTGCTGCCGGAGGAAGCCGCACCGCTGGCGGCCATCGCCCGACGGGTAAAGGCGACCCTGGATCCACTGGGGCTGCTGAACCCCGGTCGTATGCGCGGGTAGCAGGGGCGCTGCCCCTCAAGCTCCCGGCAGGGAACTTGTTCCCTGCACCTTCGCACGCATTTGAGCCGCGTGCCGTGCTTGCCAAAATCCTTCGGCTGTGGTGCTCAGCATCCGACCCTAGCACTCGGAGAAAAGCGTGACGATCTGGCTTCCGTTCGGCCTTCTGGCCGCCACCCTGATCATCGCCGAAGCGCGCAAGCTGACCGGGGCCGAGGGCGGGTGGATGGGCCTGGCCCTGCCGCTGGTGTTTTCCGCCTCGGCGCTTTGGCTGCTCGGGCTGCTCTTCATCTCCGTGGACCTGCTGGCCTGGGCCGCTGACACCAGGCAGGCGTTCATCGCCTTCGATGCCGAGCATATGGCGCTGAACACCGCCATCCTCGCCGTCCTGGGCTTCGCGCTCGGCTTCGGGGGCGCCGGCCGTGCCGCCGGCCTGGTCGCGGTGCCCGACCCGGAGGCGCCGATGCCGAGCCTCTTCCTGCCGGTGTTCGCCGCCCTGCTGGGCGCCGTGATGGTCGCGCTGGCCTATACGCGGCTCTGACGCTCAGGGCAGGCGCGGGATCACCACCCCACCCTGGAAGCCCTGGATGGTCCATTCGTAAAGCGCCGAATCCGGGCGTACGGCGCCGAAGCGCGGGCTGGCGAGATCCACCACCAGGACCATGGCACCGGTCCAGACCGCCACCAACATGATCGCCAAGGGCTGCCAGTACAGCTGCTTCAGGCCGAATTGATAGCCGACCATGCTGATGGTCAGCACGGCCATTACCATCAGGAAGACCAGCAACTCCGCCGGAATTGGCGCGGCGAAGGCCCAGCGCTGCGCCGCAGCCTGGTCGAACACGTCATTCAGCGAGGCTTGCAGCGCCGCCGTCAGCGGGTCCGCCCGCTCCCGGGTGATGGCGGTGACGTGGCCCCAGATGACGCCCTGCATGCGATTCGCCTCGACGCTCAGCCGGTCCACTTCGACCCGTCTCGCCGGCGCCTCGACGAATTCGAGGCGAAGCCGCGTATATCCCTCCAGCAGCCGCGCAATTTCGGCCGCGCGGGGATGCTCGAAGGAACTGGCGCGGAGCCAGGCGGTGCCGATGGCATTGGTTTCCGACAGGGAAGTAGCGCGCCGCGCTTCGAAGCGGCCCTGCGCCATGGCAATGGTAAGGCCCAGGGTAAAGGCCAGCAGCCCCAGCAGCCCGTTGGTGACGAAGCTGGCCGCCTCGATCGTCTGTTCCGTGCGGGCCTGGTACCAACGGCCCACCAGGACGCCCACCCCATAGGCGACCAGCAGGATCGTGAAGATCAACAGGGCGAAAACCGCCAGGCCCTGCGCGGCCAATGCCTCAAGCGCCATCATTCCCTTGCCACCCTTCACCTGCGCCCGATTTCACGCCATGAACAGCGTGACACCTGATTGCGAGGGGCGCCAGATGCAGACCCATTTCACGGCCGAGCAACTCCGCGATCCGGATACGGCGGAAGCGAACAAGATCCTCCGCACCTGCGTGCATTGCGGCATGTGCACCGCCACCTGCCCCACCTTCCTGCTGCTGGGCGATGAGCTGGATTCGCCGCGCGGCCGCATCTACCTCATCAAGGACATGCTGGAGAACAACCGCCCGGCCTCCGAGCTGGAGGTGCGCCATGTGGATCGCTGCCTGTCCTGCCTCTCCTGCATGACGACCTGCCCCTCGGGCGTGCACTACATGCACCTGGTCGACCATGCGCGCCGCCACATCGAGGAGACCTACACCCGCCCCTGGCCCGAGCGCGCGTTGCGCGCCGTGCTGGCCCGGGTGCTGCCCAACCCGGCCCTGTTCCGGATGTCGCTGCGCGCGGCGGCCTTGGCGCGGCCGCTGGGCAAGCTGATCCCCGGCCAGTCCATGACGGCGCAGCGCCTGCGCGGCATGCTGGCCCTGGCCCCCGCCAGCCTCCCGCCGCCGAGCCAGGTGCAGGAGGCGCAGATCCACAAGGCCGAGGGCACGCGCCGCGGCCGGGTCGGCCTGCTGACCGGCTGCGCGCAGAAGGTGCTGAACCCCACCATCAACGAGGCGACGATCCGCCTGCTGACCCGCATGGGGATCGAGGTGGTGATCACGCGCGGCCAGGGCTGCTGCGGCGCGCTGACGCACCACATGGGGCAGCACGACCCAGCGATGGCGGCGGCGCGCGCCAACATCGCCGCCTGGGGCGCCGAAATCGCGGGCGAAGGGCTGGACGCGATCGTGGTGAACGCCTCGGGCTGCGGCACCACGCTGAAGGATTACGGCTTCATGTTCCGCGAGGAGCCCGACGCCGAGGCGGCCGCGAAGGTCTCCGCACTCGCCATGGACATCACCGAGGTGCTGGAGAAATTCGCCTATGCGCCCACGCGGGAGAAGCCGGGCGTGACGGTGGCCTATCACTCCGCCTGCTCGCTCCAGCACGGCCAGAAGATCACGGCCCTGCCCAAGCAATTGCTGACGCGGGCCGGCTTCACGGTGAAGGAGCCGGCGGAATCGCATATTTGCTGCGGCAGCGCCGGCACCTACAACATCCTGCAGCCGGAGATCGCGGGGCAGTTGCGCGCGCGCAAGCTGGAGAACATCAACCGCACCCGGGCGGATGTGATCGCCGCCGGTAATATCGGCTGCATGACGCAGCTGGCGGGGGACGTGCTGCCGGTGGTGCACACGGTGGAATTGCTGGACTGGATGGCCGGTGGCCCCAAGCCGCAAGGCGTGCCCGCGTGAGGCGCCGCGCACTCCTCGCCGCCCCCGCCCTGCTGGCGCTTCCCGCGCGGGCGCAGGCGAATTTCCCCGACCGGCCCATCACCTTCGTGGTCGGCTTCCTGCCCGGCGGCTCGGTGGATATCGGCGCGCGGCTGCTGGCGGACCGCATGGCGCCGCGCATCGCACCCAATGCCCGCATCATCATCGAGAACCGGCCCGGTGCCGGTGGCTCGCTCGGCGCCGAATATGTGGTGCGGCAGAATCCGGACGGGCATCTGCTGGGCGTGCATTCCGCCTCCAGCCACGGCACCAACCCGGCCGCCCTGCCCGATACGGTGCGCTACGATCCCGTGAATGACTTCTCGCACATCGCGATCCTCGGCGGCGGGCCGATGGTGATCGTGGTGCCCGGCAGCAGCCCCCACCGGAACGTGGCGGAGCTTGTGGCGGCGGCCAAGGCGGCGCGCGCGCCCATGCTCTGGGGCAGTTCCGGCTCAGGCGGAATCGGCCATCTGACGGGCAGCCTTTTCGCCCATCGCTTCGGCTTCCAGGGGGAATATGTGCCCTATCGAGGCGGCTCCGCCGTGCTGGAGGCGATGCGCAAGGCGGAGATCGACTTCTCGGCCGAGGTGATGGCCTCCGCCCTGCCGCATCTGCGCGACGGCTCCTCCCGCCCCATCGCGGTCACCGGGATGAGCCGCCACCCACAATTGCCGGATGTGCCCACGCTGAATGAATCTGGCCTGCCGGGCTTCGACATCATCACCTGGAACGTCCTGCAGGGCCCGCGCGGCATGCCGGACCCCATCCAGCTTCGCCTCAACCGCGCCGCCATGGAGGCGATGGCCGAGCCCGAGCTGCGCCGCCGCCTCACCCTCGCCGGGATCGACCCGGCCGAGCCCTCCACGCCCGCCAGCACCAAGGCCTTCGTGGCGGCGGAGCTGGCGAAGTTCCAGGCGATCGTGCGCGAGACGGGGCTCCGGCTCGGCCGGGGCTGAGCCTGGCCGGCAGCACGCCTCAGTAGCAGCCCGGCGCCGAGCCCGGCCGGGAGGGCCCCTGCGGCAGCAGGCAGGCGCCCAGCCCCTGGATATTCACGCGCCCCCGCAGCCCGAGATCCTCGGCGCTGGCCGCCGTGGCCTGCCAGAAGCTGGAGGGGCAATCGCCCCCCATCGCCACCTGCGCGCCCGGCGTCTGCAGCGAGAGCGGAAAATCGGCGCCGGAGCGATAGACCACCAGGCAGCTGGAAATCGCCATGTCGGGCGCCACGCTGAAGGCAGGCCCCTGGAAGGGGCCGCGTGCGCGGCCATTCGCGTCCAGCGGCGAGCCATCCGCGCCGGCGGGCAGGCTGGCGCCGGGCGGCTCCGCCGCGCAGGCGGCGAGCAGGGCCAAGGTGAGGCCAAGAGCCAAGCGTGATGTGGTCATGCCGATATCCTTGCCCCTCCGATCAGGACACCATGACCGAAACGTCCTGCGCAAGCCCTGCATGGCGCCGAAACAGGCGAAACCTCTGCCCTAAAACCCGCGGAAGATCGGCGCCGGGCCGCCCGGCATCACCGGCAGGCTCGGATCCCCCCTCAGATCCGGCGAGGTGACATCGCCCTCCCCGGTCTGGCGCGGCCGCCTTGGGTCTATCGCGTTCAGCCGGTCCCTTTGCTGATCCGCCTGCATCCCGCGTTGCAACTGCCGCTCGGCGATGCTCTCGGGCGAGGGCGGGGGCTGCCCGGGCAGCAGGCGGGGTGCCACCGGAATCTGCGTGGTGATCGGCGTGGGCAGCGGCGCGGGGGGCGCAGGTGGTGGCGGGGCGGCGCAGGCCACGGCCAGCAGGGCGATCAAAAGGCTCGGGATGCGCATGGCCAGGTTCCGGTTCAGCGGGGGAAGCGATGTTTGAAATCGGCCACCACCTCCTCCAGGGGGAGGAAGCGAACGCCGGGCTGGCGCTGCATGTGGCTGATCAGGCGCTCCAGCATCAGCAGCACCTGCGGCCGGCCGGAAACGTCGGGATGGATGGTCATCGGCACCACCGCGTAGTCGTATTCGCGATAGATGAAGTCGAAATGGTCGCGCCAAATCTGCTCCAGCGCATGCGGGCTGACATAGCCATGGCTGTTCGGGAATTTCTTGATGAACATCATCGGCGGCAGGTCATCGAGGTACCAGCTGGCCGGGATCTCCACGAGACCGGTCTCGGTGCCCTTGGTGAAGGGCTTCATCCAGCTCTCGGCCGGCTGGCTGTAGTCGATCGGCGTCCAGGCATCGCCGGTGCGGACGTAATAGGGCTGCGCGTCATCATGCATCAGCGAATGGTCGTAGGCGATGCCGCGCTCGATCAGGATCTCGATGCTGGTCGCGCTCACCTCCCACCAGGGCGCGACATAGCCGACGGGCTTGCGGCCCCAATGCTTTTCGATCAGCCCGATGCACTTGCCGAAGATCGCCTCCTCCTGCGTGCGGCTCAGCGCCAGGGGATTCTCATGGCTGTAGCCATGCAGGCCGATCTCATGGCCGGCCTTGGCCACCATGTCCGTGATGTGCGGCCAGCTTTCGATCGTGTGGCCCGGGATGAAGAAGCTCTGCTTGAGGCCGAAGCGCTCGAAGAGCTTGAGGATGCGCGGCATGCCGACCTCGGCCGCGAAGACGCCGCGGCTGATGTCGCCCGGGCTGTCATCGCCCATATAGCTGCCGAGCCAGCCGGCGACGGCGTCGCAATGCACGCTGAAGGCGCAGATGATGTCCTTGGCCATGGGGCGCTCCCGCTGGATTCGGGCCGATGTTAGCGGCTCGCCCCGGCTTGCCCAGCCTCCTCCGCGCGCGCTTGACCAAAACCCGGCGCGGTCGCAAGGCAGGCGCATGACGACGACCAACGACTATGTCCCGCCGCGCCCCGCCGCCCCGGCCCGCTTTCCGCGTGGCATGCGCGCGCTCTACGCCTCGGCGACGGACCTGCTCAGCCTCTTCCCCGAATCAGCCTTTCGCCACCGGATGATGCCCTTCAGCGCCATCTCCCAGCGCGTGCTGATCGTGAACGAGCCGGAGATGGTGCGCCGCGTCTTCATCACCGGCCGCGCGGAATTCGAGGCCAAGAGCCGCCATTTCCGCCAGGCGCTGGAGCCAGTGATCGGCGACAGCATGTTCCTCAACAGCGGCGAGGTCTGGCTGACGCGCCGCGCGCTGATGGCCAAGCTGCTGCACCCCTCGCGCACGCCGGGGTTCCATCCGCTCTTCGTGCAGGGCGCGCTGGAACTGGCGAATTCGTGGAATGGGAAGGTGGATGTGGCGGCGGGCTTCGCGGGCGCCACGGCGCTCGCCGTCATGCGCGCGCTCTTCGGCGAGGCGGCAAAGGCAGAAGATGCCGCGCGGCTCGCCGCCAGCTTCACCGCCTATGAGGGCGCGGTGATGGCGGTGGATTTCGCCCATGTCTTCGGCCTGCCCGAGCGCCTGACCGGCTTGCAGTTCCACACCGCCCGCAAGCATGCGCGCGCGATCCGGCGGATCTGTTCCGGCAGTATCCGCGCCGCCGGCGCCAATCCCGGCGGCCTGTTCGGCGAACTGCAATCGGCGCTCGGCGAGAATGGCCGCACGCTGCTGGACCCGACGCAGCTCATCAACGAGGTCGCGATGCTGCTGCTGGCGGGCAGCGAGACCTCGGCCAATGTGCTGACCTGGGCGCTCTACCTGGTCGCCACCCACCCGCCCACGCGCGAGCGGCTGCTGGCCGAGCATGCCGCCGTGCTGGGCGGCCGCACGCCGGAGGTGGCGGACCTCAACGCCCTGCCCTTCACCAAGGCGGTGATCCAGGAGGCGATGCGCCTCTATCCGCCCGTGCCCTATCTCTCACGCGAGGCGTCGCGGCCCGAGCGCATCGCCGGCATCCAGGTGAAGGCGGGCGAGACGGTGATGGCCATGCCCTGGCTGCTGCACCGGAACGAGCATCTCTGGGAGGCGCCGCACGCCTTCCGGCCCGAGCGCTTCCTGCCCGAAGCGCCACAGAAGCCGCCCCAATTCGGCTACCTGCCCTTCAGCATCGGCCCGCGCGTCTGCGCCGGCGCGTCCTTTGCGATGGCGGAGATGATGGTCTTCCTCGCGGTGCTGCTGCCACGGCTGGATTTCACCCTGGCCAAGGGCACGGCGCCGGTGCCACGCGCGCGGCTGACGCTGCGGCCGCGTGGGGGGATGAGGCTGATGGTGGAAAGAAAAGGGCCTCCCGCGGCTGGGGCCACGGGCCCCTGACCCCTTTCCTTGGCATAGGGCCATCATACGCAAATTTTTGATAAATTTACGCGCCTATCCCGCTGAGTCCGGTTCGGCAGACTGCGGATGCAACGGGCTGCTAAATACTGATATGCGTTTCAGGGAAATAATTGGGGAGGCTGCTCGCGCGGACCTCTATCATGCCACGGGGATCGCCGGGGCGATGGGGGTTCTCCAAGCGGACGGAATCCGCTCTGGATGGGCTGGAACCGCGATGGACAAGTTCGCCGCGATCTCGCTGACACGCGACCCGAGATTGCGCTTCTACAAAGACCCTGCGGGAGAGTTTGCCGGAAAAGCGCCTGTGCAGTTCGTGGTGGATGGAGAGGCGCTAGGACGCGAAACCCGCATGCGACCTTGGTGCAATCCATGGGAGGAAGACTCGGACTGCGAGCCCACATACAGCGCCGTTGACCGCTACGAGGCCGAGGAGAGGGTTATGACCCGTTTCATCCCGCTTCGTTTCGTCAAGGCCATATGGATCGAGAGCGACGTCATCGCCGGTAACTGCGACGATCCAGACGAACCCTTCGTCACAACGAGCTTCGATAGGAGAGGGCGGCGGCAATGCGCCATTCGCCCGCAGGCGATCAACGACCTGATCTCGCTTGCCAAGGATAAGGGCGTTCCGGTGCGCGACCTCCGATCAAATCCCCGCGACGCATCCATGGCTAGGCTTGGGCGGTAAGCACCTTGTAAGGGATGACTCGCCCGAACCCGACGTGCAGCATCCCACTCAGCCGACCAAGGGTATCCATTTTCCGAGCGTTCCAGCGAAACGCGCACTCGCTCACATACCGCAGCAGATGCTTAGGCGACATGTAGTGATAGACGCCCGTGTGCGCCCGCTTGAGCGTGCTGTTGAAGCTCTCTGCGCTGTTGTTGTGGACCGCCAACCCATCCACGTCGCGCACAAACTCCTCAGCGTTGTGGTTCACTGAGAAGTGCCAGCCGTAGATGCGGCCCAAGCCACGATAGACGTTCAACTCATCCGTCATCAGGGTGGCATCCTTGGACACCCACTCATCCAGCCGCGCCTTCACGGCGTCGGCGGTCACGTTCTCCATCATCCCGGCACGGACCTGCCCACCGCGCTGGACAGCCACGAACACGGCCTTCTTAGGCGTGCCCCGGCCCCGCTTGCGAGGCGGATCGCCGCGTCGCCGCTTGCCGCCCATGTAGGTTTCGTCGGCCTCCACGACCCCGGTGAGCAGGGTATCACCGCCATCCATCATGCGGCGGATGCGGTGGCCGAGAAACCAAGCGGTCTTGTAGGTCACGCCGATGGCGTCCTTGAGCCAGTTGGCCGACACGCCCTTGCTCGTCTCGGCCAGCAGGTAGATGGCGAGAAACCACTTGGTCAGGGGGAGCTTGGTGTCCTGCATGGGCGTGCCCACGAGGACGGAGAATTGCTTGCCGCAATCGCCACACTCGAACAGGTGGCGCTTGGTTCGCCGCCAGACCTTGACGGAGCCGCAGTGGGCGCATGCGGGAGTATCGCCCCAGCTCGCTTGTTCAAGGAAGGCGCGGCACTTCTCGTCCGTCTCGAACAACGACTTGAACTTGGAGAGGGGGAGCTTGGTGCGGGGCTTTCGCTTCATGCAAATACTATCTCACGGAACCGCTTTTTGTCGAGCAATTTGTGAGGTGTATCAGGCCCATATCCTGTGAGTTGAAATCATCCGGGCACCACATGCGGTGCCACCGGACTCAGAGGGATAGGTGCGTAAATTTATAAATAAATGGGGTCTGGGGCCCGTGGCCCCAGCCGCCGGAGGCCCTTCAACTACAGAATATAGCGCGACAGATCCGCACTCGCTGCGAGCTTGGCCACACGCTCCCGCACCATCGCCGCATCCACGTTGACGATATCCCCACGCCGGTCGCTGGCGGTGAAGCTCACATCCTCCAGCAGGCGTTCGATCACCGTGGCCAGCCGCCGCGCGCCGATATTCTCGACCGTGGCGTTGATCTCGGCGGCCAGGTCGGCCAGCGCGTTCACGGCGCTGTCGTCGAACTCCAGCTCCACGCCCTCGGTCCGGATCAGCGCGCTGGCCTGCTTGAGCAGGGAATGCTCGGGCTCGGTCAGGATGCGGCGGAAATCCTCGCGCGTCAGCGCCTTCAGCTCCACGCGGATCGGCAGGCGGCCCTGGAGTTCGGGCAGCAAATCACTGGGCTTGGAGAGGTGGAAGGCGCCCGACGCGATGAAGAGGATGAAGTCCGTCCGCACCGGGCCGTGGCGGGTGTTCACCGTCGTGCCCTCGATCAGCGGCAGCAGGTCGCGCTGCACGCCCTCGCGGGACACGTCCCCGCCGCGCACGCCGCCTTCGCTGCTGCGGGCGATCTTGTCGATCTCGTCGAGGAAGACGATGCCATTGTTCTCGGCGTTGAGCACGGCGCTGCGGGTCAGCGCCTCATTGTCGAGGAGCTTGTCCGCTTCCTCGCGGATCAGCGCCTCGCGCGCGGCGGCGACGGTCATGCGGCGGGGCTTCTGCCGGCCGCCGAACATCTTGCCCAGCATCTCCTGCATGTTCTGCATCTGGCCCGGCGGCATGCCGGGCATGTCCATCATGCCGATGGGCTGGCCCTGCGGCTCGCTCACCTGCACCTCGATCTCGCGGGTTTCGAGCGAGCCCTCGCGCAGCATCTTGCGGAATTTTTGGCGGGTTTCGCCGGCGGCGCCCTCGCCCACCAGGGCGGTCACCAGGGCTTCCTCGGCCGCCAGTTCCGCCTTGGCGCGCACGCCCTTGCGGGCGGCATCGCGGGCCTGCACGATCGCGGCCTCCACCAGGTCGCGCACGATCTGCTCCACGTCGCGGCCGACATAGCCGACCTCGGTGAACTTCGTGGCCTCGACCTTGAGGAAGGGCGCATTGGCGAGCTTGGCGAGGCGGCGGGCGATCTCGGTCTTGCCGCAGCCGGTGGGCCCGATCATCAGGATGTTCTTCGGCACCACCTCCTCCTGCCAGGATTCCGGCAGTTGCTGGCGCCGCCAGCGGTTGCGCAGCGCAATGGCGACGGCGCGCTTCGCGTCATTCTGGCCAATGATGAAGCGGTCCAGCTCGCTCACGATTTCGCGGGGCGAGAGGTTCACGGTTTCGGGGACCATCACGTCACTCATCGCCGCCCTCCTTTTCACCGATGGTCTCCAGCACGAAATTGCCATTGGTGTAGACGCAGATGCCGGCGGCGATCGTCATGGAACGTCGTGCGATTTCCTCGGCGCCGAGATCATCCACCGTCAGCAGCGCGCGGGCCGCGGCCAGCGCGTAATTGCCGCCGGAGCCGATGCCGATCACCGCATCCTCCGGCTCCAGCACGTCGCCCTGGCCGGTGAGCAGCAGGGAGCGGTCCTTGTCGGCCACGGCGAGCAGGGCTTCCAGGCGGCGCAAATAGCGATCCGTCCGCCAATCCTTGGCGAGTTCCACGCAGGCGCGTTCCAGCTGGTCGGGGAAGCGTTCGAGCTTGGCCTCCAGCCGCTCGAGCAGGGTGAAGGCATCGGCGGTGGCGCCGGCGAAACCGGCGAGCACGCGGCCCTGGGCGATGCGGCGCACCTTGCGGGCATTGCCCTTCACCACCGTCTGGCCGAGCGAGACCTGGCCGTCACCGGCCATGGCCACTTTTCCGTTGCGGCGGACGCACAGGATGGTCGTGCCATGCCATCCCAGCGGATCATGTGTGTTTGTTGTCATGTGGCGCATGTGGCGCTTCCGGAGGGCTTCGGCAATGCGGGTTGCCCGTACGTCCGCTTGCCTGGGCGCATGTCTGATCCCAACCTGCCGCATCGAAGGAGATTCGCATGCTGCCCAGCCTCTTGAACGACGATGCCCGCGCGCTACCGCTGCATGTGGTGACGCCCGGCGCCTGGGAAGCGCTGCCCGGCGCGGGTTTCGCACGGGCCGCCGGCTTCACCGCCAAGCCCGGCGAGATCGCGTTGTTGCCGGGCGAGTCCGGACTGGCCGGCGCCCTCTTCGGCGCGCCGCGCAGCGCCGAGGGCTATGGCGCCCTGCCCTATGGCCTCCCCGAAGGCACGGAGTGGCGCCTGGTGGGCGGTGACGCGGCCGCCGCCACACTGGGCTGGGCGCTGGGCGCCTATCGCTACACCCGCTTCAAGCCGGGCAAGCGCGCCCCGGCGCGGCTGCTCGCCCCCCCCGGCACCGAGGAATCCCAGGCCATCGCCGCCGCCATGTGCCGCGCGCGGGATCTGATCAATACGCCGCCCAACCACCTTGGCCCGGCCGAATTGGCAGAGGCGGTGGGCGAGGTGGCGGCGCGGCACGGCGCCTCCTTCCGTGTGATCGAGGGCGAGGAGTTGGCGCGCGGCTTCCCCGCCATCCAGACTGTCGGCCAGGGCAGCCCGCGCGCGCCGCGCGTGGCCGTGCTGGAATGGGGTGCGCCCGATGCGCCGCTGGTGGCGCTCTGCGGCAAGGGGGTCTGCTTCGACACGGGCGGGCTCGACCTCAAGCCCTCCAGCGCCATGCTGCGCATGAAGAAGGACATGGGCGGCGCCGCCATGATGCTGGCACTGGCCGAGGCGCTGATGGCGCTGCACACGCCCATCCGCCTGCTGCTGCTGGTCGGCGCCGTGGAGAACAGCGTCAGCGGCGATGCCTTCCGGCCGATGGATGTGATCCGCACCCGCCAGGGCCTGACCATCGAAATCGGCAACACCGATGCCGAAGGGCGCCTGGTCCTCGCCGACCTGCTGACCTTCGCCGCCGAGCACCAGCCCCGCGTGATCCTCAACGCGGCCACTCTCACCGGCGCGGCCCGCGTGGCCCTCGGCCCTGACCTGCCGGCGCTGTTCAGCAATGATGACGCCCTGGCCGAGGCGCTGCTGGCCGGCGGCATCGCGGCGGGCGACCCGCTCTGGCGCCTGCCACTGCATGAGGCCTATGCCGGCTGGCTCGACAGTCCCATCGCCGATCTGAACAATGTGGCGAGCAAGCCCATGGCCGGGGCGATCGTGGCGGCGCTGTTCCTGCGCCGATTTGTCCCGGATGACATGCGCTGGGGACATCTGGACCTGTATGCCTGGAATGACACTTCGCGGCCCGGCCGGCCGGAAGGCGGCGAGGCGACAGGGATGCGTGCCGCGCTGGCTGGGCTTCGCACGCTGGCGGCCGGCGGGTTGTAAACCAGGCTTCACGGCTGCCCTCCGGCAACGCACAAATGAATTTCTTGCAATACGGTGAGATTTAGGGCCTACTCGAAAAGTCGCGGGCCTCCATATCCGCCGACATCGGCTGAGACACTCCGCGCGCCGGGCGCGGGGCAGGCCGGGCCGGTGCCCCAGAATTTGGCGCCGGGCGTTGCAAGGAATGTTGCCATGTCCGTCCACATCAATCCTGACCAGCTGGTCGGCATCCTCAGGGATACCACGGTGGCCCTGGTCCGCCGGGATGGGCCAGACCTCTCCGCGCGGCAGCTGGGCGTGTTCCTGACCGTCTATCTCAGCCCAGGCCCGCATACGGTCCGCGGCCTGGCGCAGGATCTGAACGTCTCCAAGCCTGCCATCACGCGGGCGCTCGACCGCCTGGGTGAGCTCGACCTCGCCCGCCGCAAGGTGGACCCGATGGACCGCCGCAGCGTGCTGGTGCAGCGCACCCTCAAGGGCGCCGTCTTCCTGCGCGATCTGCGCCAGACCATGGCGGAGGCCGAAGGCCTGGTTGCGGAAATGCCGCTGCCCGAGATGATCGAGGCCTGAGCCGCTTCCGGCTCAGTAGCCGGCGCTGAAATCCACCAGGTTGATCAGCGGCCGCCCCTCGCGGGCGCGTCGCAGGTTCTCCACGACCTGCGGCGCGGCGCTGGAGGGAATGGTGATGGCCGAGGCATGCGGCCAGACCAGCGCCTTGGGATGCGTCCAGAAGCGGTGATCCGCCGGCAGCGGCTCCGGCTCGAACACATCGAGGGCCGCCGCGGCGACGTGGCCGGAATCGAGGGCGGCCAGCAAATCATCGGCCACCACATGCCCGCCGCGCGCCGCATTGATCACAAAGGCACCGCGCGGCAGCCAGGCCAGGCTCTTCGCGTTGATGACGCCGCGCGTCTCGGGCGTGAGCGGCAGCAGGCAAACGAGGATATCCGTCTGACGCATCATGGATTCCAGGCCATCCGCGCCGGAGAATCCTTGCACGCCGGACACCTCGCGCGGGTTGCGCGTCCATCCCATCACTGGGAAGCCCAGGGACCGCAGGGCCTGGGCGCAGGCATTGCCCAACTGCCCGAGGCCCAGCATGCCGATGCGGCGCTTCGCGGTGTCCGGAGCCGGCAATTCATCCCAGATGCAGGCCGCCTGCTGCGCGCGATATTCCAGGTCCTGCCGGTGGAAGCGCAGCACGTTCAGCAGCACCCATTCGGTCATGCCGCTGGTCAGCCGCTCATCCTTGAGGCGCGCCACGGGGATGCCGGGCGGCGGGCCCGGCGCGCGCAGCAGGTGATCCACGCCCGCACCCATCGAGACGATGAGCTTGAGGTTCGGATAGCGCCGCAGCTCCGCCATGTCGTGCTGCGTCCAGCAGACGGCGGCCTCGATATCCGCGGGGTCGCCCGCATCGGGGAAGAGGCGGATGTCGAGCGAGGGATCCTCGGCCAGCAGCGCGTCCCGCCAATCCTGCATGGCATTGGCCTTGGTGGAGAGAAGAATGGCCATCAGGCGGGTCCTTGTTCGGGGAGGTTCACGCCCTCCAGCCCATGGAAGCTGCGCACATAGGCGCGCCAGTCGTCACGCCGCGTCGCCACGCGCTCGGTGCCATCGGGCAGCTTGGCGTAGAGGCTGAGCACGCCGCGCGCCCACATCACGTCGAAATTCAAGTCCGTCAGCAGCACGAAGGCGGCGGTGCGCATGAACACATCCTCCTTGATCTTCGGCTGCACCTTGGCGAGCCACCACCAGCACCCCGCCGCCAGCACGACCGAGCCCACATAGAAATGGGTCAGCGCGGTGGCGAGGAAGGAGGAGGTGAGGATCAATCCGGCGGGGATGATGTTCTCGGCATAGCGATAGACCGGGCTGCCGGGCGAATTCATCTTGCGGATATGGATGCCGAGCTTCACCAGCTCGAGATCCATCAGCGCCTGGAGCTTTTGGCGCTCCTGGCCGGCCCAAGGGTGGGGCGGGGCTTCTTCCGTTTCGCTCAAGTTTCGCTGTTCCCCTGCGCGGCGCGCAGCTCAAAGGCAGCGGCCATCAGCGCGCGCGTATAGGGCTCGCGCGGGTTTTGCGTAAGGGCCTCGGCCTCGCCCGCTTCCACGATGCGGCCATCCTTCATCACGATGATGCGATGCGCCATGGCGCGCACCACGCGCAGGTCGTGGCTGATGAAGAGGTAGGCGAGGCGATGCTTGGCCTGCAGCCCGCGCAGCAATTCCACCACCTGCGCCTGCACGCTGACATCGAGCGCCGAAGTGGGCTCATCCAGCACGACCAGGCGCGGCTTCAGCACGAGGGCGCGCGCGATGGCGATGCGCTGGCGCTGGCCGCCGGAGAATTCATGCGGGTAGCGCTCGGCCATCGCGGGATCGAGGCCCACTTCCTCCAGCGCCTGCGCCACACGGATGGCGCGCTCCGCCTCGCGCAGGCCGGGTTCGTGCACGGCCAGCCCCTCGCCCACGATCTCGCCCGCATTCATGCGGGGCGAGAGCGAGCCATAGGGGTCCTGAAAGACGATCTGCATGCGCGCCCGCAAGGGCCGCATTTCGGCGCGGGAGAGGGGCTGGATGTCCCGCCCCTCGAAGCGGATTTTTCCCTCGCTGTTCTCCATGCGGATCAGGGCGAGGCCGAGCGTGGTCTTGCCGCTGCCGCTCTCGCCCACCAGGCCCAGCGTCTCGCCCTCGCGCAGCGCGATGTCCACGCCATCCACCGCCTTCACCTGGGCGACGACGCGGCGCAGCAACCCGCGGCGGATGGGGAAATGCACGCGGATATCCTGGCCTTGCAGGATCTCCTCGGCGCCCTCCGGGATGGGGGCGGGGCGGCCGCGCGGCTCGGTCGCCAGCAGCATGCGCGTATAGGCGTGTTGGGGGTTGGCGAAGACCTCGGCCACGCGGCCCTGCTCCACCACCGCGCCATCCTTCATCACCACCACGCGATCGGCATGGCGGCGGACGATCTGGAGGTCGTGCGTGATGAGCAGCATCGCCATGCCGAGGCGGCGCTTGAGGTCGGCCAGCAATTCCAGGATCTGCGCCTGGATGGTCACGTCCAGCGCCGTCGTCGGCTCATCCGCAATCAGCAGCTTCGGCTCATTCGCCAGCGCCGCGCCGATCATCACGCGCTGCCGCTGGCCGCCCGACATCTGGTGCGGATAGGCGTTGATGCGCTCCTCGGCATTGGGCAGGCCCGCGCGTTGCAGTGTCGCGATGACGGCCTCGCGCAGCGTCTCGCCGCGCAGCGGGCGGTGCAGGGTGATCGCCTCGCTCACCTGGCGGCCGATGCTGTGCAGCGGGTTGAGCGAGGTCATCGGCTCCTGGAAGACCATGCCGGCGACGCCGCCGCGCAGCCGGTGCAGCGCGGCCTGGTCGGCCGTCAGCACCTCCGTGCCGTCCAGCGTGATGCGGCCTTCCGGATTGCTGCCGGTATTGGCCAGGAGTTGCAGGATGGAGAGCGCGGTCACCGACTTGCCGGAGCCGCTTTCGCCCACCAGCGCCACCGTCTCGCCGGCATGCACCGTGAAGGAAACGCCGCTGACCACGCGCTTGCCGCGAAAGGCGACGGCGAGGTTCTCGACGGAGAGGAGGGGGGCGCTTATCAACCCAAGCTCCCGCCCGGCAATTTGCGCGGATCAAAGGCATCGCGCACCGCCTCGCCGATGAAGATCAGCAGCGTCAGCACGCCGCCCAGCACCACGAAGCCGGTGAAGGCCAGCCAGGGCGCCTGGAGGTTGTTCTTCCCCTGGCTCAGCAATTCGCCGAGCGAGGCCGAACCCGGCGGCAGGCCGAAGCCCAGGAAATCCAGCGTGGAAAGCACCGTGACGGAACCCGAGAGGATGAAGGGCAGGAAGGTCAGTGTCGCCACCATCGCATTGGGCAGGATATGGCGGAACATCAGCGCGGAGTCGGAGACGCCCAGCGCCCGCGCCGCCCGCACGTAATCCAGGTTGCGCCCGCGCAGGAATTCGGCGCGCACCACGCCGACCAGCCCCATCCAGGAAAACAGCAGGAGAAACACCAGCAGCGTCCAGAAGCTCGGCTCGATGACGGAGCCCAGGATGATCAGCAAAAACAGCTGCGGCATGCCGGACCAGATCTCGATGAAGCGCTGGAACAGCAGGTCCGTCCAGCCGCCGTAATAGCCCTGCACGGCGCCGGCCGCGACGCCGATGACCGAGGCGAAGATGGTGAGCGTGAAGCCGAAGAGCACGGAAATCCGGAAGCCATAGATCACCCGCGCCATCACATCCCGCGCCTGGTCATCCGTGCCGAGCCAGTTGCGCGCGGAGGGCGGTGAAGGTGCCGGCTGTCCAAGATCCCGCACCACCGTCGCATGGCTGTAGCGGATCGGCGGCCAGACCACCCAGCCGCGCGCGAGCACGTCGCGCATGAATTCCGGATCGTGCCAATCGGCCTGCGTCGGCAACCCGTCGGGCACGATGTCGCTCTCGGCATATTCGACGGTGACGGGGAAGAACCAGTTGCCATCCACCTTCGCCACCAGCGGGCGGTCATTCGCCAGCAATTCCGCGAAGAGCGTCAGCACGAAAAGCGCGCCGAAGATGTAGAGGGAGATCATGCCGCGGCGGTTGCCACGGAAATTGGCGATGCGGCGGCGCGTCAGCGGGGAGAGAGTCATCGAGGGGCTTTGCCCCTCGAGCACCCCAGCAAGAACCTCAGGTTCTTGCATCTCCGATCAAATACGGGTGCAGGGAACGTGTTCCCTGCTGGGGGGGTACGGGGGGGCAAAGCCCCCTCGCGAGCGCTCACGCCGCCTCCAGTTCGAACACCAGGCGCTCCCGCGGCGCGGCGGCGATGCCGGCCTGCATGGCGCCGGCATCCGGGAAGGGGCCCGGCAGATGCAGCGTCTCCGTCTCCAGCGCGATGCGCGGCACGGAGAACGGCCAGGGGTCGAGCGTCGCGGTCCGTGCCGAGGTGCGGATCAGCGTGATGCCGTTGCAGTCGAACCGCTCCTGCCCCCAGCACAGGCCGAGTGCGATCGAATCCACCATCGCGATCTTGCGCTGATTGGCCGTGACCTGCGCTTCATCCACGCCGAGCTGCGCCATCAACTCGGCGCTCCACTCCTTCTCGCGCGCCATGTAGCCCTCCATGGCGGCCAGGCTCTCCCCGCTCGGCGCCATGCGGTTGCCGAGGATGCCCAGGCGATAGATGTGGCTGCCATGGCGCAGGATCAGCAGCCCCGCCCAGAGGCCCCAATTGGCCAGCGCGTCGCGCACACCCTGCTCCCACATCGGCACATGCTCGGCGCCCGACAGCGCATTGAAATGGCGCGGCAGGCCGGTCGCGGCGTCGAATTCCGGCGCGCGCTCCCACTCCATCCAGGCGCAATCATGCTGGGCGGCGGCGTTGATCACGGGCTCCAGCGGCGCGGGCGGTTCGGCCAGGGCGCGCATGAGCTGGCCGGCCAGCACGGCATGGGCGGGCTGCGGCGTGGCCAGCACGCTGCCATCGGGTTGGGGCCAGAGGATCATCGCGTTCCGTCCTGCCGAGCGAGCGAAGCGAGGGAGATAAGCAGGCCGGACATATTCACCTTCGCGATTCGAAATCAATGCGCGGGTCCACCAGCGTATAGGTGAAGTCGCTGACAATCTGCATGACCAGCCCCAGCAGCGTGAAGATGTAGAGCGTGCCGAACATCACCGTGTAGTCCCGCCGGATCGCCGCCTCGAAGCCCAGCAGACCCAGCCCATCCAGCGAGAAGATGATCTCCACCAGCAGCGCGCCGGTGAAGAGGATGCCGATGAAGGCCGCCGGAAACCCCGCGATGATGATGAGCATCGCGTTGCGGAACACATGGCCGTAGAGCACGCGCTGCTCGCCCGCCCCCTTGGCGCGCGCCGTCACCACATATTGCTTGTTGATCTCCTCCAGGAAGGAGTTCTTCGTCAGCATGGTCAGCCCCGCGAAGCCGCCGATCACCAAGGTCAGCGTCGGCAGGAACACATGCCAGGCGTAATCCGCGGCCCGCTCCCAGAAGGGCCAGGTCTCGCTGCCCGAGGTCGCCAGCCCACGCAGCGGAAACCACTGCACGAAGCTGCCGCCGGCAAACAGCACCACCAGCAGGATGGCGAAGAGAAACCCCGGGATCGCATAGCCCACCAGCACCACGGCACTGCTCGCCAGATCGAACCGCGTGCCATCCTTCACCGCCTTGCGGATGCCGAGCGGAATGGAGATCAGGTAGATGATCAGCGTGGACCAGAGCCCGAGCGAGATGGAGACCGGCAGCTTCTCCATCACCAGGTCCCAGACCGGCCGGTCCCGGAACAGCGACCGGCCGAGGTCGAAGCGCATATAGCCCCAGAGCATCTCGCCGAAGCGCACATGCGCCGGCTTGTCGAAGCCGAAGGCGCGCTCGATCTCGCGCACCACTTCGGGGTCCAGGCCCCGCGCGCCGCGATACTGCGAACCCCCGCCCTCGGCCGTGGAAGCCGCCTGCGGCCGCGTCTCGTTGTTCCCCTCGCCGGTCAGGCGGCCCATCGTGTCACCCTGGCCGCGAATCTCGGCGATCATCTGCTCGACCGGACCACCAGGGGCGAACTGAATCACGGCGAAGTTGATCAGGATGATCCCGAACAAGGTCGGGATCACGAGCAGCAGGCGGCGAAGCAGGTAGCTGGTCATGGGTGGGTGTGCGCCTGCGAGGGGGCGCTGCCCCCTCGCGCTCCCCCGCCAGGGATCTTGATCCCTGGACCCTGGAACTTGGTCGCATTCCGGCGGGGGGGCATGGCGCCCGCGCCATGCCCCCCCGCCGGAATGCGACAAAACTCAAAAGGGGTCCGGGGACCAAAAGTCCCCGGCGGGAGGGTCCGGGAGGGCAGCGCCCTCCCGCGGTGCGCCCCACCCATCACAGGCTCCGCTTCGCCTCTTGCAGCGCGCGGTCGCGGACGGGGTCGATCCACCAGCTGTCGAAGCCGAGTGCATATTTCGGGTTGCGTTCCGGCCGGCCGAAGCGGTCCCAGAAGGCGATCCAGAAGGCGCGGTTGTGCCATTGCGGGATGACGAAGTGGTTGTGCAGCAGCACGCGGTCCAGCGCCCGGGTTCGCGCGATCAGTTCCTCGCGGTCCGGCGCGGTGATCACCTGCTCGACCAGCGCGTCGATCACCGGGTGGCAGATGCCCGCGATGTTCTGCGAGCCGTTTTCCTGCGCCTTGGCGCAGGTGAAGTAGTCGCGCTGTTCATTGCCCGGCGAGAGCGACTGGCCCATGACGTCCACCGTCATGTCGTAGTCGAAGGCGTCGGTGCGGACCTGGTATTGCGCCGGGTCCACCGTGCGGACGCGGGCTTCGACGCCCAGGCGCTGCAGCCATTGCACATAGGGCAGGGCGACGCGCTCGAAGCTCGCGCCATTCAGCAGGATCTCGAATTCGAAGCGCTGCCCCTGGGCGTTCACCAGGCGCCGGTCGCGGATGGTCCAGCCGGCCTGGCGCATGAGGTCGAGCGCGCGGCGCAGCCCGTCACGGTTGTTGCCGCTGCCATCGGTGGTGGGCAGGCGCAGCTCGCTGGTGAAGACGGAGGTGGGAAGCTGCGAGCGGAACGGCTCCAGGATGGCAAGCTCGCGCCCCGTGGGCAGGCCGGAGGAGGCGAGCTCGCTGTTGGAGAAGAAGCTGGTGGTGCGCGCATAGGCGCCGTTGAAGATGTTGGCGTTCAGCCACTCATAGTCGAAGACCTGCATCAGCGCCTCGCGCACGCGCGCATCCTGGAACAGGGGGCGGCGGAGGTTCATCACGAAGGCCTGCATGCCCGTCGGCAGTTGGTGGCGGATTTCGTCGCGCTTGACGAGGCCGCGGCGTACGGCCGGAAAGTCATAGCCCGTCGCCCAGTTGCGGGCGATGTTCTCCGTGCGGAAGTCGATCTGCCCGGCCTTGAAGGCCTCGAAGGCGACGGTGACGTCGCGGAAATACTCGTAGCGCATCACGCCGAAATTCTGCGTTCCGCGCCGGGTGTTGAGGTTCACGGCCCAATAGTCGGGCACGCGCCGATAGGCGATGCTGCGGCCGGATTCGAAGCGATCGATGCGATAGGGGCCGGAGCCGAGCGGGATGTCGAGCGTGGGGCGCGCGAAGTCGCGGCCTTCCCAGAAATGCTTGGGCAGGATGTTCATCTGGCCGAGGATCAGCGCCAGCTCGCGGTTCTCATTCGTGCGGAAGCGGAAGGTGACGCGGCGCGGGCTGTCCACCACCACCTCGGCCACATCGCCCCAATAGGCGCGGTAGAAGGGGCGGCCCTGGGTGCGGAGCGTGTTGAAGGTCCAGGCCACGTCCTCGGCGGTGATCGGCCGGCCATCATGCCAGCGCGCGCTCTCGCGCAACTCGAAGGAGACGCCCATGCGGTCGGCCGGGATTTCCACGATCTCGGCCAGATGCGCGTATTCGGTGGAGGCCTCGTCCGCGCTTTCCATCAGCAGGCTGTCATAGAGGTTGTTGAGGCCGACCGCCGCCGTGCCGCGCAGGATGAACTGGTTGAAGCTGTCATAGCTGCCGAGTGCCGTCAGCGCGATCTCGCCGCCCTTGGGCGCATCCGGGTTCACCCAGGGGAAATGCGGAAAATCCACGGGCAGCGCGGGCTCGCCCAGCAGGGAGAGCGCATGGGTGCGGATCGGCGGCGCGGTTTGCGCCACGGCCGAGAAGGAGACCAGCCCGAAGCCGGCAGCGAAGAGGTCACGGCGTTGCATCATGCGGGAGAGATTGGGGGTGCCGGGCGTCCAGGGCAACCGGCAAGTCAGCCGAGCAGCGAAACGATCTCGGGCAGCAGCGCGGCATCACCCACGGCGATGACCTCGCCCGGGCTGTCCAGCGTGAGCGCCTGGCCCTGCCAATCCGTCATGCGCCCGCCCGCGCCTTCAATCACGGGGACCAGCGCCGCCCAGTCCCAGGGCTTGAGCGTGCCCTCGACCACGGCATCGACGAGGCCCAGCGCGATCAGCCCATAGGCGTAGCAATCCCCGCCCCAGGTCACGCGGCGCGCGGCCTTCCGCACGCGCTCGAAGCGGGCGCTGCCTTCGGCGTCGAAGATTTCGGGCGAGGTGCAGGAGAGTTCGGCGGTGGCGAGACTTGGGCAGGGGCGGCAGGCGGCCATGCCCCCCATGGGGCTCTGGAACCGCGTGGGCTGGCCGGCCACGCCGATCCAGCGCTCGCGCGTCACGGGCTGGTCGATCAGGCCCAGCACGGGTTTGCCCCGGTGCAGCAGGCCGATCAGCGTGCCGAAGAGCGGGCGGCCCGTCAGGAAGGCGCGCGTGCCATCAATGGGGTCAAGCACCCAGAGATATTCGGCGTCGCCGCGCTCCGTGCCGTATTCCTCGCCCATGATGCCATGGGTCGGGAAACGCTCGGTGAGGAAGGCGCGCAGCGCGCGTTCGGCGGCGCGATCAGCCTCGGTGACGGGCGAGGCGTCGCCCTTGGCTTCCACCAGCAGGGCGGATCGGAAGAGCGGGCGGATGATGCCGCCCGCCAGATCGGCCGCCGCCTCGGCGGCCGCGACGAGGTCCGGGCTGATCAGGCCCGAGGCTTCCGCCACTTCGCGGAAGCCGCTTATGGAAGCGGCGCCGGGTTGGCGGAGAGCGTCCGCAGGAAGGCGATCACATCCGCGCGCTGCGCCGTATTGGCCAGGCCCGCGAAGCCCATGCGCGTGCCGGGCATGGCGCGGTTGGGGGCGGCGATGAAGGCGTTCAGCGCCTCGTAATCCCAGGGCTTGTCGGCCAGGGCGCGGTTGGCCGCGCTGTAGTTGAAGCCCGCCTGGTGCGCGTGCTTATTGTTCACGATATTCCAGAGATTCGGGCCCACGCCCGCGCGGCCGCCATCATTCAGGGTATGGCAGGAGGCGCAGAGCCGGCCGGTCAGCGCCCGGCCATTATCCACATTCGCGGCGGCCAGCAGCGGCCCGATCGGGTCCACCGCCGGCGCGGCCGGGGCCGCGGGGGCGGCGGCGGTCTGCGGCGTGGCGCCGATGCTGATGGCCGAGCGCTCCAGCTTGTGCGGGTGCACGATAAGTCCGCCGATCACGCCGGCGCTCATGAAGGTCACGCCGGCCGTCAGGACGGCCGCGAAAATCTTATTGGCTTCCAGGCTCATGCCAAGCTTACCCTTCTCAACGACCGGCGGGCTTGGGCACCGTTTGCGCGATGCCCTGCCCTGACTTATTCGTAGCCCTCAATACAGGCGGTGCTGCGCCGCATCAACCGCCCCCCGGCCTCGTTTCACCTTCGGATTTGCGTGTGAACCCCATCATCATCATTCCGGCGCGCATGGCGGCCACGCGGCTGCCCGGCAAACCCCTGGCCGAGATCGCCGGTCGGCCCATGATATTGCATGTTCTGGACCGTGCGCGGGAGGCCGGGATCGGCCCCGTCGCCGTCGCCGCGGGCGAGCCCGAGATCGTCGCCGCCGTGGAAGCCGCCGGTGGCCGGGCCGTGCTGGTGGCGGATGACGTCCCCAGCGGCACGGACCGCATCCACCGCGCGCTGGCCCAACTCGACCCCTTCGGCGCGCATGACGTGGTGGTGAACCTGCAAGGGGATTTCCCGACGCTGGAGCCCAACCTCCTCTGGTCCGTTCTCAAGCCCCTGGCTGACAAGGCAACCGATATCGGCACGCTGGTCTGCCCCATCGCCAATGAGGAAGAGGCCAGCACCGCCTCCTTCGTGAAGGCGGCCTGCGCCTTTCCGGAGGGGGTGGAGGTGGCGCCGGCGCTGTATTTCAGCCGCAACCCCCTTCCCTGGGGCGAGGGGCCGCGGTGGCACCATATCGGCGTCTATGCCTATCGCCGCCCGGCGCTGGACCGCTTCGTGCGCCTGCCGGAATCGCCGCTGGAGCAGCGCGAGAAGCTGGAACAATTGCGCGCGCTGGAGGCCGGCATGCGAATCGGCGCCGCGCGGATCGAACACGGCCCCTTCGGCGTGGACACGCCCGAGGATCTTGAACGCGCGCGCCGGATCCTGGCCAGCCGCATCTTGGAGTGACCATGCACAACACCATCGCCTTCCAGGGCGTCCCCGGCGCCTATTCGGACCTGGCCTGCCGCCACGCCTATCCCGGCTGGACCACCCTGCCCTGCCCGAGCTTCGAGGCCGCGATGGCCGCCGTGCGCGATGGCCGCGCGGCACTCGCCATGCTGCCCTGCGAGAACAGCCTGGCCGGCCGCGTGCCGGATATCCACCGCCTGCTGCCCGAATCCGGCCTTTCGGTGATCGGCGAGCATTTCGAGCGGGTGGAGCATTGCCTCCTCGCCCGCCCGGGCGCGAAGCTGGAAGGCATCCGCCGTGCCCATAGCCACCCCATGGCGCTGGGCCAGGTGCTGAAGGTCATCAAGGAGCTGGATCTCACCCCCGTGATCCAGGCCGATACCGCCGGCGCCGCCGAGATCATCGCCCGCGAGGGCACGATGGAGGATGCCGCCGTGGCCAGCGCCCTGGCCGCCGAGGTCTATGGCCTGGAGATCCTGCGCCGCAATGTCGAGGACGCGCTGCACAACACCACGCGCTTCTACGTCATGTCCCGCGAGCGCAAGCTGCCGCCCCCGCAGGATATCCCGCACCCGGTCACGACCTTCGTGTTCCGCGTCCGCAACATGCCGGCCGCGCTCTATAAGGCGCTGGGCGGCTTTGCCACCAATGGCGTGAACATGACGAAGCTCGAATCCTACATGCTGGACGGCGCCTTCACCGCCACCCAGTTCCTCTGCGACGTGGATGGCCATCCGGACGAGCCGAACCTGTTCCGCGCGCTGGAGGAGCTGCGCTATTTCTCGCGCGAGCTGCGGGTGCTGGGCACCTATCCCGCCAGCCCCTTCCGCCTGGCGCAGGAGGGGCGGTAGCGGCGCCTTGCCACCTTACGGCCTTACCATCTTACCGTCGGGGCCTTTGGTGTTTTGGGACAAATGGGTGTGACCGTTGTCACACGAGCGCGGCGCCCGCGTCCCGGCTGGCGCGGCATGATCTGGAGAGGGTTCGGAACCACCCGGGCCGCAAGGGCGCCAACCGGGTGGATAAAGCCGCATTAGTCACATATTCCTAGGCCGAAAGTCAAGGCTGGCGGCGGCTTCCCCTCAATCCGGCAGCCGCCCGAACAGCCCATGATCCAGCGACGTCCGATAGACCCGCGCGGCAAAGTCCTCCGCCATCGCCGCCGCGCGCAGCGCCACCACATCCGGCTCCATCAGCGGCGTCAGCGGCGGCAGGAAACGCGGTGTCTCCTTGATCGGCGCGGGGCGGCCCAGCAGCGCCTCGATCACCTCATCCGTCACGGGCGCCACGGCGCCGCAGGTCATCTCGAAGCCGTCCAGGCGCATCAGCCGCCCGGCGAAGCCGCAGCCCTGCACCTCCTCGCGCGCCAGCACCTGGTCCTGAATGTGCAGGCTGGTGCCGCGCAGCAGATCCTCGGCCATGATCCCGCCCTCCGGGTGGGGGGCGCCCACGCGAAAGAGGGTGAAGGGCGCGTGCGACAGCGCCGCCAGCACCCGCGCATCATCGCTGCCCTCCGGGTAATCGCCGGCCTTGGCCTCGCGGTCCAGCGCGCGGGTGTGGCCGCCGACCGGGCCCAGGATGGCGAGGTCCAACACCAGGAAGAATTGCGCCTCATTGGTGAACTTCACCTCCTTGCCGCGCCAGAGGCCCAGCGCCCGCGCCTGGCTGGCGGCCGAGGCCTGGGGGATGCGCTTCCCCGCGGCCGTGATTACGCGCTCCCGCGCGGCGCGGTGGATCTCGTAGGCCGTGCTGCTCATCCTAGATTCCCTGCGGGCCGTTGATCCCGAGCGAGGCGGCGGTGTCGAGGATGCCCTGCCAGGCATCGCGCGAGAGCGGCAGGCCGGTCACGCGGCGCTGCGCGCGGCGTTCATTCTCTGGGTCGCCCGGCGCCATGATCGGCGCGTCCGGGTCGGCCGGGCGGCAGGATTTCACCCAGGCGATGTAGTCCTGCGCGGCCTGGTGGAAGGCGCCCTCATCGGCGAAATGCGCGGGCGAGAGATAGATGGAGAGCATGCCGTTCGCGATCCGCGCGCGCTCGGTGATGGGGCCGGAGCAGCCGCCGCCCGTCAGCGCGCCCGCCAGCAATTCGCACATGAAGGCGAGGCCCGAGCCCTTGTGGTCGCCGAAGGCGCGGATCGCCCCCGTGCCGCCCGCCGCATTGCGCGGACCCACCGGCGCATAGTCGCCATAGAGGGTGTGCGGATCGCCCGACATCTGGCCATCGGCCGTGATCAGCGCGTTCTCCGGCAGCGCCTTGCCGCCATTGGAAGCGACCAGCACCTTGCCCTCGGCCACGAAGGAGGTGGCGAAATCCAGGATCACCGGGCCTGACGGCAAGGGCACGCCGACGCAGAAGGGCGCGGTGGAGAAGCGCCGCTCCGTGCCGCCGAAGGGTGCCACCAGCACCGAGCCGGCCACGTTCACGAAATGGATGGAGATCAGCCCCTGCGCCGTCGCCATCTCGGCATAGTCGCCGGTGCGGCCGATATGGCCGGCATTGCGCAGGCCCACGATGCAGGCGCCGTTCTGGGCGGCGCGCGCGATGCCGAGCTCGGTCGCCTGCTGCGCCACCGTCTGGCCGAAGCCGAACTTGCCGTCGAGCAGCACGAAGGCGCCGCCATCGGTGACGACCTCCACCTCCTGCCCGGCCAGCACGAAGCCGGCCTTCTGCCACTCGACGTAGCGCGGCACGCGCACCACGCCGTGGCTGTCATGCCCCGCGAGATTGGCACCGACCAGGTGGTTGGAGATCCGTGCCGCCTCATGGGCCGTGCAGCCCGAGGCGGTGAAGATGCGGGTGACGAAGCTCTCAAGCTCGGCTTCGGGGATGTAGACGTAGTCTGGCTCGGCCATGGCGGTTTCCTCCGGTCGGGGAAGAAACTGCCCCTGGCCGGGCATCGCGTCCAGACCCGTCTACGCCCCTATCAGGGCGTGTGGGGCGCGCAGCTGGTGATGCGGACGCGGAGCGTCGTATTCTCGCGCGTGGAGCCGCCTGGCGTCATGGCCTGCATGGAGGTGATGGCCCCATTGGCCTGGATGATGCCGCTGATCGAGCCGGTCTTGCGGCTGTTATTGCCGGAGAGCTCCACATCGCCGGTGATCCGCACCGCGGCGGTGCCCCGGTTCTGCACCAGAATGAAGATATTCGACAGGCCCAGGCTGCCGCTATGCGTGGCCTCGGGCACCCGCAGATTGCAGCCATTGGTGTTCAGGCCGGCCGATTGGAGCGTCGGCCCCCGCCAGGTGTAGGCCGACTGCGCCTGCGCGTGCTGGCCGGCCAAGGTGGCGAGCAGCAAGGCGGCGGGAATCATCAGGAGGCGCATGGGGTGATCCGTTCTCGTGCTGCCGATGGAAGGATCGGCTGGCCCCAGAATGGCCCAGGGAATCCGTAAGGGCCAAGCCACGCCCGCGATGGCGCCGATCGGCGCCGCCTATAGGACCTTGCCCGTCGCCTCATCCAGCAGGTGCATGTTGTTCATGTCCACCGTCAGCATGATCGGCACATTGGGTTCCACATGCACGGTCGGCTCGAAGCGGGCGCAGCAGTCGCGCGCATCGCCCAGGTGGAAATGCACCATGGTCTCCATGCCCATGGGTTCGATCACCTCGGGCGTGATGAGAAGGTCGGTGCGGCCGGGGAGATGCGGGCGATGGTCGGTCAAATGCTCGGGCCGGATCCCGAAGAGCATCTTGCGCCCCGCGGCCCCGGCATAGCGCGCGCGCCGCGCCTCGGGGATGGGCAGCACCGCGCCGCCTTGCAGGTGCACCGCGCCATTCTCGACATGGGCGGGCAGGAAGTTCATGGCCGGGCTGCCGATGAAGCCGGCCACGAAGCGCGTGGCCGGATTGTGATACAGCTCCTGCGGGGGGCCCACCTGCTCGATGATGCCGTGATTCATCACCACCACGCGGTCGGCCAGCGTCATCGCCTCGATCTGGTCATGCGTGACGTAGACCGTGGTGGTGCGGACGGTCTGGTGCACCTTCTTGATCTCGGTGCGCATCTGCACGCGCAGCTTGGCATCGAGGTTGGAGAGCGGCTCGTCGAACAGGAACACCTTGGGGTCGCGCACGATGGCGCGGCCCATCGCCACGCGCTGGCGCTGCCCGCCCGAGAGCGCCTTGGGCTTGCGGTCCAGGAGCGGCACGATGTCGAGGATCTTCGCCGCATTGTCCACGCGGCGCTTGATCTCCTCCTTCGGGAATTTCCGCAGCATCAGGCCGAAGGCCATGTTGTCGAAGACCGACATGTGCGGATAGAGCGCGTAGTTCTGGAACACCATCGCGATGTCGCGGTCGCGCGGCGGAATGTCGTTGACGATGGTGCCGCCGATGGAGATGTCGCCGCCGCTGATCTCCTCCAGCCCCGCGATCATGCGCAGCGTGGTGGACTTGCCGCAGCCCGAGGGGCCCACCAGCACCACGAATTCCTGGTCGGCGATGTCGAGGTCGATGCCCTTCACGGCCTGCACGCCGCCTTCATATTCCTTGACGATCTTGCGCAGCGACAACTCAGCCATGGTTCGTCCCTTTAGGTTTGGGGCCTTGAGGGGCTTTGCCCCTCAAACTCCCCAGCAAGAACCTCAGGTTCTTGCATCTCCGACAACAAATATGGGTGCAGGGAACTGGTTCCCTGTCGGGAGAGTTTGAGAGGGCAGAGCCCTCTCAACCCTTCGTCGCACCAGCGGTCAGCCCCGCGATGTAATAGTCCATGAGGAAGGCATAAACGATCACCGGCGGGAGTGCCGCGAGCAGCGCGCCCGCCATCAGCTGCCCCCAGGCGAAGGTGTCGCCGCGGATCAGCTGGCTCACCACGCCGATGGTCAGCGGCATCTCGTCCGGCCGGGTGATGAAGGCGGTCGGATAGACGAAGGCCGCCCAGCTCACGGTGAAGGCGAAGATGGTGGCGGCGATGATGCCGGGCAGCGCCACCGGGATGAAGATCTTCAGCAGCATCTGCGACCAGGATGCGCCGTCGATCAGCGCCGCCTCATCCAGCTCCTTCGGGATCGAGGCGAAGTAGCCGATCATGATCCAGGTGCAGAAGGGCACGGTCAGCGTCGGATAGACCAGCACCAGCCCCCAGGTGGAGTTGAGCAGCCCGAGCGAACCCACGATCTGGTAGAGCGGAATGAAGAGCAAAGTGTCCGGCACCAGGTAGGTGAGGAAGACGCCCGTCGCCAGCATCTGGCTGCCCCAGAAGCGCATCCGCGCCAGCGCGAAGGCGGCCAGGATGGAGATCACCATGGTGATGGTGACGACGAGGACGGTGATCTTCACGCTGTTGTACATGAAGCCGCGGAACATCGGGTTGCTGACGATGGCCCAGTAGTTCTCCAGCGTCGGGTTCCGCACGATCCAGGGATTGGCGCCGAGATCGGCCACTTCCGCGCTGGTCTTGAGGCTGGTCAGCAGCATGTAGAAGGGCGGCGCCAGCATGATGATGGCGGCGAAGATGAGCGAGGCATAGGCGGTCCAGAGCGCCCAGCGCCGCTCGGCGCGGAGGCTGCCGGCCTTGTGGTAGATGCCGGGGACGTCCCGGCCGGTCGCGGCGGACATCACGCCTCCTCCTTGTTGCGCTGGTTGATGCCACGCAGCACGAAATACGCGATGACGGCGAGCAGCGGGAACATGAACAGGCTGACCGCCGCGCCGCGCGGGATGTTGCCCGAGAGCACGCCCACCTGGAACGCGTAGCTGGCGAAGACATGCGTCAGGTCACGCGGGCCGCCATTGGTCAGCACGCGGACGATGTCGTAATTCGCGAAGGTCACGATCAGGCTGAACAGCACGGTGATGGAGATGATGTTGCGCATCATCGGCAGCGTCACGTAGCGCAGGCGCTGCCAACTGGTGGCGCCATCGATCGCGGCGGCTTCGTAGAGCTGCTCCGGCACGGATTTCAGCGCGGCCAGGTACATGATCATGAAGAAGGGCGCGCCGTACCAGACGTTGACGATGATGACGGAGATCCGCGCCCACCAGGGCTCGCCCAGCCAGGGCACGGAGGGCACGCCAAACACGTTCAGCAGGAAGTTGATGGAGGAATAGGAGGGCTCGAACATCCACCACCAGCCGAGCGTGGACAGCGCCGGCGGAATCACCCAGGGCACCAGCAGCATGCCGCGCCACTTGCGCTGCCCCTTGGTGGGGATGTGGTGCAGCATGTGAGCCAGCCAGAAGCCGATCAGCGCCTTCAGCAGCACGGCCGTGATGGCGAAGAAGCAGCTCTGCCAGATCACCATCCGGAAGGTTTCGGAATCCAGCAGGATGTTGAAGTTCTCGAGCCCGATGAAGGTCGTCATGCGACGGTTCAGGGTGGAGAGATACATCGCATACATGGCGGGCCAGGCGACCAGCCCGCCGATCACCGCGATCAGCGGCAGCGTCATGATGAAGGCGATGGTCGAACGCCGCCGCGCGAAGCGTTGCAGCGTATTGCCCGGCTTGCGCGCATGCGCTGCCGCAAGCCGACCCTCGGTGGCGTCCAGTGCCATCTCGCCCCCTTCCCCCTCAGTGCAAAAGGCGCGGGCGGGGGATCACCCCGCCCGCCCCCTTATTGGATGGTATCAGCCGCCGCGGCGCATGTTGTTGATCTCGCGCTCGAGCCAGGTGAGTGCCTGCTCGATCGTCTCGCCACCCTGGGCGACGCGCGCGATGACCTTGGTGTTCAGCGCCTGGATGTACATCTGGCTCGCCAGTTCGGCCGGCGCCGGCGCGAAGGCGATATGCGCCTTGGCCTGGTGGTGCGGCTTGTTCGGGTAGTTGAACACCGTGCCGACGGGCGGGCCTTCCGTCTGCCAGATCCGGAAATCGCTCATCGAATCGAAGGGCGGGATGTCGTAGCCGTTCGACGTGTTGGTGGTGAGCTCCGCCGCCTCGCGCGAGCTGAGGAATTCCAGGAACTGCTTGGCAACCGGCTTGTTCCGGCCGAAGCTCCAGATGCCCGAGCTCCAGGGCAGATAGGCCAGGAAGCGGCCGCGCGGGCCCGACGGCATCGGGATGGTCCAGCACCGCTCGGAGACCTGCGGCGCATCGCGCTTGGCGACCGCCCAGGCCGAGGGCGGGTTGAAGATCAGCGCCGAGCGGCCCGAGATCAGCGCGCGGTTATTCGCCGCGTCATCCCAGGCCCAGACGTCATTGGGCAGGAAGCGCGAGAGGCGGACGGCATAGTCCATCACCTGCCGCAGCGCCTGGTTGCCGCGGATGGTCGGGTTGCCGCGCTCATCGGTCACGCGGGCGCCGTAGCTCTCGAACAGCGCGCCGACCCAGTCCACGGAATCGGTGAACTGGCCCATGGGCAGGCCGAAGGGGAAGCCGGCGCGGTGGCAGGCCTCGGCCGCGCGCAGGAAGGTGTCCCAGGTCCAGGTGTCGGCGCCCGGGCCGGCGCGGTTCTCGGCCGGCCACATGGCGCGGACGTCGATGCCGGCATGCTGCTGCATCAGGTCGAAGCGGACGCAGGCGGGCTTGTTCTGCGTGCCGGAGGTGGCGGGCACGGCGCGCCAGGCGCCGCGATGCTTGCCCAGGAACTCGGCGGCCGGGTTGATGGCGCCGTAGCGCGTGATGAGGCGGCCCATCACGTCATCCACCGGCTCCAGCTGGTCGGCATAGGCGCCGATATCCCAGGGCGAGAGCGAGAGGATGTCATGCCCGCTGCGCGACTGCGCCTGGGCGGCGGCGGTCAGCTGGAGCTGGTTGCCCACCGTCGTGATGAAGTCGAGATTGACCGTGACGCGGTTGCGCTCGCCGAACTGGCGCGCCAATTCGCGCATCGCGCCATTGCCGGTGGGCACCCAATGGTCCCAGAAGGCGCAGCGCAGCGTGGTGGTCGGCTGGCCGAAGACCGCCGGGGAGGCCAGCGTGCCGACGGCGACGACGCCCGCACCCGCGCCGAGGGCGGCGCGACGGGACAGATCCTTGTTGGACATGATTGTACTCCCTTGGATGTTTCCGCGCGGTCTTCGCCGCTGGCGGGGAGGTTAGGCACTCTCCGGCATGCAGCGCAACCGGCTTGCGGCGCCAGGGCTGGGGGAAGAGGATGGCGCACATGGACACCCATCATTTCGACGCCCTCATCATCGGGGCGGGCATCGCCGGCGCGACCGCCGGCGCGCATCTCGCCGCCACCCATCGCGTGGCCCTGCTGGAGGCGGAGAGCGCCGCCGGCTACCACACCACCGGCCGCTCCGCCGCCCTCTGGATCCTCAGCTATGGCAGCGCCGATGCGCGGATCCTGACCGGCGCCTCGCGCGGCTTCTTCGAGGCGCCACCGTCGGGCTTCACCCAGGCGAAGCTGGCGCATCACCGCCCCGTGCTGACCCTGGCCGATGCGGACCAGGCGGCGGAGCTCGCGGCCTCGCTCGATGACGGGCGCGTGGCGTTGCCGCTCTCGCAAGCACGTGCCCTGGTCCCCGCCATCCGGGCGGATTGGGCGGTGAGTGCCGCCATCGAGCAGGACGCCTTCGACATCGACGTGGCGGCGCTGCACCAGGGCTTCCTCGCGCAGATCAAGCGCGCGGGCGGCGTGCTGGCGCTGCGGAACAAGGCCGGGCGCCTCTGGTACGCCAAGGGCCTCTGGCACGCCGAGACCAGCACGGGCGATGTCTTCACCGCGCCCGCCCTGGTCAACGCCGCTGGCGCCTGGGGCGATGTGGTCGCGGACATCGCCGGCGTGGCCAGGATCGGCCTGCAGCCCAAGCGGCGCACGGCGTTGATCATCGATCCCGGCCCCTACCAGAGCGCCGATTGGCCGATGGTCGGCGACATGCACCATTCCTGGTATGTGCGGCCGGAAGCGCGCGGCAAGCTCATGGTCAGCCCGGCCGACGAGACCGACAGCGCCCCCTGCGACGCCCAGCCCGATGAGCTGGACGTGGCCATCGCGGTGGACCGCATGCAGCAGGCGCTCGACATCCCCGTGCATCGCGTCGAGCACCGCTGGGCGGGGCTGCGCAGCTTCACGCCGGATCGCGGCCTGGCCATCGGCCCCTGCGCGGCGCCCGGCTTCTTCTGGCTCTGCGGCCAGGGCGGCTATGGCATCCAGACCGCGCCCGCGGCCGGCCGCCTGCTCGCGCAACTGGTGCGGGGCGAGGCGCCGGATGCCGACCTTGGCGCCGCCGTCGCGCCCACCGACCCCCGGAGATTCGCGGCATGACCCCGAGTTTCGACGATGTCCGCGCCGCCGCGCAGCGCCTGAAGGGCCGCATCCGCCGCACCCCCATGCTGCGCCACCGCGCGCTGGATGAGGCGGCGGGTGGCGTGGTGCTGATCAAGCCCGAGCCCCTGCAGATCACCGGCAGCTTCAAGCTGCGCGGCGCCACCAATGCCGCGCTGCGCCTGCCGCCCGAGGCGCGGGCGCGCGGAATCGTCACCCATTCCTCGGGCAATCACGGCCAGGCCATCGCCGCCGCCTGCCATGCGCTGGGCATGCCGGCCCTGATCGCCATGCCGCTGGATGCGCCGCGGGTGAAGGTGGAGGCCACGCGCGCCTGGGGCGCCGAGATCCATTTCTTCGACCGCCACGGCGTGGACCGCGACGCGCTGGCCGCCGAACTGGCAGCCCAGCGCGGCGCCGCCCATATCCCGCCCTTCGACCACCCGGATGTGATCGCGGGCCAGGGCACGGCCATCCTGGAACTGCTGGAGGATGCGCGCGATGCCGGCTTCAGGCCGGACCAGCTGGCCATCTGCACCGGCGGCGGCGGGCTGCTGGCGGGCTCCGCGCTCTCGGCCAAGGCGCTGGCGCCGCAGGCCCGCATCTTCGCCGTCGAGCCCGAGGGCTGGGATGATTACGGCCAGTCGCTGCGCGCCGGCCATCGCATCGCCAATGACGGGCTGGGCTCCGGCCTCTGCGATTCGCTGCTCTCGAAGCAGCCAGGGCAGATCACCTTCGCGGTGAACGCCCCGCGCGTGACCGGTGGGCTGGTGGTGACGCCGGCCGAGGTCTTCGCCGCCATGCGCTTCGCCTTCACCCACCTCAAGCTGGTGGTGGAGCCGGGCGGCGCCGTGGCGCTGGCCGCCGTTCTCGCCGGCAAGCTCGCCACGCGCGATGCCGTGACGGGGATCATCCTGAGCGGCGGCAATGTGGATGCGGGGGTCTTCGCGCAGGCAATGGCGGCCTGACCGCCGTGCTGCGCCTGCCGGGCAGCCTGCGGCACGGCTTCACCTTGCAGGGCCTGGCCTGCGGGCTTGTGGTCTTCCTGCTGCTCTGGAGCCTTGGGCTGAACCTGGAGATCGCCGGCATGATCGGCTGGTCGGCCCATGTGCTGATCTATGCCTCGCTGCTGCTGCGGCGGCTGGGCCAGGCGCCGGCCGAGACCATGCGCGCCCGGGCCCGCAAGATGAGCGAAGGGCGGGTCGCCATCACCGCGCTCTCGGTGGCCGCGGCCGCGGCCTCGCTTCTCTTCCTCGTGGCGCGCTGGGAGGGGCTGGGCGGCCCCATCGCGATCCTCGCGATCCTGCTCTCCTGGGTCTATGTCCACCTGCTCTTCGCGCAGGACTATGCGCATGAATACTGGATGCGGGAGGAGGGCCTGGTCTTCCCCGGCGGCGACGGCACCCCGGAATTCAGCGAGTTCCTCTATTTGGCCTTCACCATTGGCATGACCTTCCAGGTGAGCGACGTCACCACCGACAGCCCGGCCATGCGGCGGCTGGTGCTGTTGCACGGGTTGGTGGCCTTTGCCTTCAACGCGGTGATCCTCGCCGCGGCGGTGAACATCGTGGCCGGCGCCGCGCGCTGAGCTCAGCCCGTTTTGCGCACGCGGATCATGCCACGGCCATCGGCGGCATGCTCCTCCGCCAGGATGGCGTGGCCCTGCTCGGTCAGGCTGCGGGCCAGGTTCCGGCGTGGCTCCTCGCCCTGGTAGCGCACCTCCAGCACTTCGCCCGGCGGCATCCGGTCCAGTTGCAGCCGCGTGCGGACGAACGTCATGGGGCAAGTGTCGGCCGATACATCCAGTTGGAACATGCGCGTCCTTGCTCTCGGTGATGTGTTACTGAAAATATCTTCAACACCATCTTGCGAAACCGCAGATGAAAGCTCTAATCACCATCAAAGTGAATTTGGGAAAGAAAAATCATGTCAGATAATTCTACGAGCGGTGATCTTTTGGGACTCACGGCTGAAATCGTCTCAGCGCACGTGTCAAATAATCCTGTCTCGGTGAATGATGTGCCGAACCTGATCATCGAGGTGCATCGCACCCTCGCCTCGCTCGGCTCGGTTCCTGCGCGGGTCGAGGTGGAGAAGAAGCCGCCGGCCGTGCCCGTGAAGAAATCCATTACGCCCGACTACCTGATTTGCCTGGAGGACGGCAAGAAGCTGAAAATGCTGAAGCGCCATCTGCAGACATCCTATGGCATGTCGCCTGATCAATATCGCGACAAGTGGGGCCTGCCGCCCGAATACCCGATGGTGGCGCCGAACTACGCGAAGCACCGCTCGTCTTTGGCCAAGCAGATCGGCCTGGGCACGCAGTCGCGCAAGGCGGGCGCCTGAGTCTTTCCGCCCCGCCCGCCACGGGCGGGGCGGCTTCTGTCACGAGCGAACATGCTCTATGGGCTTCCGGGGCCCGGAAATCCTGGGCGAGGACGGCAGAGAGGGCGGGACCATCAGCGACCGCATGTCCCGGATCGAACAGATGTGTGTGGAGCGCGGCCTGAAGATGACAGGCCAGCGCCGCCTCATCGCGCGCGTGCTCTCCGAGAGCGAAGACCACCCCGACGTGGAGGAGCTGTATCGCCGCGCCGTGGCGCTGGACAACCGCGTCTCGGTCGCCACCGTCTATCGCACCGTCCGCCTGCTGGAGGAGAAGGGCATCCTGGAGCGCCGCGATTTCGGCGGGGGGCGTGCCCGCTTCGACCCGGCCGACCGCGGCATTCATCACCACCTGATCGATGTGGACACCGGCAACGTGATCGAATTCTCCGACGCGGAGCACGACGCCCTGGCGCGTGACATCGCGGCCCGCCTGGGCTTCGACCTGGTGCAGCTGCGCCTCGAGATCTTCGGTCGCCGCCGATGAGGGTAGACCTGCCCTTCGAGGAGATCCGCTCCAGCAATCTCGGCGTCCGCGTCGCGACGAGCGAGGCCGAGGTGATCGCCGCCCAGGCGCTGCGCTACCGCGTCTTCTACGAGGAAATGGGCGCCCGGGCCGATGCCGCGACCACCGCGAGCGGCCTGGATTCCGACGCCTATGACGCCGTGGCCGACCACCTGCTGGTGGTGGACCATGACCGTGGCGAGGGGCCGGAGAGCGTGGTGGGCACCTATCGCCTCATCCGCCGTGGCGCGGCCCAGCGCATCGGCCGCTTCTACTCCGAGGATGAGTACGACATCACGCGCATCCTCGCCTACAAGGATGGCATCCTGGAGCTGGGCCGTTCCTGCACCGATGTCGCCTACCGGACGCGCGGCACGCTGCAGCTCCTCTGGCGCGGCATCGCGGCCTATGTGTTCAACCACAAGATCGGCCTCATGTTCGGCTGCGCCAGCCTGCCTGGCACCGACCTCGATGCCAATGCGGCGCAGCTCTCCTACCTCGCGCAGAACCACCAGGCGCCGCCGGATCTCTGCCCGCGCGCGGTGGAATCCCGCTACCTGCCGATGGACCGGCTGCCGGCGGGCAGCTTCGACGGGAAGCGCGCGCTGATGTCATTGCCGCCGCTCATCAAGGGCTATCTGCGCCTGGGCGGCTATGTCGGCGATGGCGCGGTGCTGGACCACCAGTTCAACACGACCGATGTCGCCATCGTGGTGATGACGCAGCAGATCACCGACAAGTACTACAAGCACTACGAGCGCAAATCCGGCTGGGAAGGCCAGGACCGCCCGCCCTGATCACAGCCGGATGCTGAGCCATCCGCGCGGGTCCATCTCCGCCGCATCGCCGGGCAGCAGCAGGATGGTGGTGGTGGCGCTCTCGATGATCGCGGGGCCCTGCACCGCCTGACCGCCCGCCAGCGCCGCGAAATCCCAGACCGGGAGCTCCGTCCAGCCGCCCTCCAGCAGCGCGCGGCGCGTCCCTTGCGGCGCGGCGGGCGTGGTGGCCCCGGCCGGGCGTTGCGGCAGCGCGGGCAGCAGCCCGGCCGCGGCGGCGCGGGCGGTGACCAGCACCACCTCCTCCTCCGGCAGGTCATAGGTGAAGAGCGCGCGGTGGCGCGCGTGGAAGGTCTCACGCAGGCCGGCGCGGTCGGGTGTGGCGCCATCCAGGTTCACCGTGATCTCGAAGACCTGCTCGCCGTAGCGGAGATCGGCGGCGCGATGGCCGCGAACCTCGCCCGTAAACCATTGGGCGAGCTGGGTGCGCGCCTCCGCCTCCAGCCCGTCGAACAGCGCGGCAAGCGCGGCATCCTCCGGCATGGCGGTGGCGCTGACCACGCTGCGGGCGATCTCATGCCGCAGCTCGGTCTGCAGCATGCCCCAGGCGGAAAGCCCGGCGGCAAACAGCGGCACGGCGATGCGCGCCATGCCGAGATCCCGCGCGACCGCACTCGCATGCAGCCCGGCCGCGCCGCCAAAGGCCAGCAGGGTCGCGCCGCGCGGGTCCACGCCGCGCCGGACGGTGGCGACGCGCACGCCATCGGCCATGCGCGCATTCACCAGGCGATGGATGCCGAGCGCCGTGGCCTCGGTGGAGAGCTTCAGCTTGCCCGCCAGCGCGGCGATGGCGCGCTCGGAGGCCGCCGCATCCAGCAGCCGCGCGCCGCCCAGGAAGCGCGTGGCATCCAGGTAGCCCAGCGCCAAATTCGCATCCGTCACGGTGGGTTCCGTGCCGCCATTCCCGTAGCAGGCGGGGCCGGGCCGCGCGCCGGCCGATTGCGGGCCGACTTCCAGCGTGCCGCCCGCGCCCAGATGCGCGATGGAGCCGCCACCGGCGCCCAGCGTGATGATATCGAGGCTGTCCAGCGCGATGCGTTCGCCCCCCACCTCGCGCCCGCGCCCCAGCGTCGTCGCGCCATCCTGGATCAGCGCGATGTCGGTGGAGGTGCCGCCCATGTCGAGCGTGACCAGCTGCTCCCCCATGCCACGCTTGGCCAGCGCCACCGCCGCCGCCACACCGCCCGCCGGGCCGGAGAGCGCGGTGCCGACCGCGAGGCGTGCGGCCTCCGCGATCGGCGCCATGCCGCCATGCGAGAGGATGACGAAGACCGGCTGCGTGTATCCCGCCTCGCGCAGCCGCGATTCCAGCCGCGTCAGGTAGCGGGAGACGACGGGGCCGACATAGGCATTCACCGCCGTGGTGGAGAAGCGCTCGAACTCCTTGATCTGCGGCAGCACATCGGCCGAGCAGGTGACGAAGACGCCCGGCAGCGCCGTGCGCACGGCTTCGGCCGCCGCATGCTCATGTTTCGGCGCGGCCCAGGAGTGCAGGAAGCAGATCGCGACCGATTCCACCTCCGCTTCGCGCAGCCGCGCGATGGCGGCATCCAGGCTCGCCGCATCCAGCGGGATCTCCACGCGCCCATCGGGGCGCAGCCGCTCGCGCACTGGCAGGCGCAGGGCGCGGGGGATCAGCGCGGGCGGTTGCGGCAGGCGGAGGTCATAGCGCGCGGGCTTCAACCCCTCGCGCATCGCCGTCACGTCGCGATGGCCCTCGGTGGTGAGCATCGCCGTGCGCGCGCCGCGCCGCTCCAGCAGGGCGTTGGTCGCGACAGTGGTGCCATGCACGATGCGCGTCGTCGTCTCCAGCAATTCGGTCAGCGTCAGGCCGATGGCGGCGGCCAGGTTGCGGAGGCCATCCAGCACGCCCTCGCTCTGGTCATGCGGCGTGCTGGGCGCCTTGGCGAGGAATTCCCGCCCCTCCTCATCCACGCCGACCACATCCGTGAAGGTGCCGCC
>NZ_JAIEQY010000402.1 GCF_019747315.1 Roseococcus sp.
CGCTTCCTCTCGCTCGACCTCAACTACGGCAATGACGTCGATTCCCGCACCTATCGCTACCTGCTGGAGAGCGGGATGACGCCGGAGGAGTACAGCTTCTTCCTGACCGGCAACCTCCGCCGCCACTGCATCATGGGCACCGACTACTACCAGACCAACGAGCACCGCGTCTGGGCCGATGGAACCACCCGCGGCGCGGGCGATGTCTTTGGCTACTCCGAAATCACGCGCCAGTATTACGACCGCTTCCGCCTGCCCGTGATGCACACCGAGACGAATTTCACCGAGGGGCCGACGGGGGAGGAGGCGGTCTATTGGCTCTGGAAGGAGTGGGCCAATGTGCTGCGCCTGCGCAATGCCGGCATCCCGATGGTGGGCTTCACCTGGTATTCGCTGACGGACCAGGTGGATTGGGACACCACGCTGCGCGAGAATAACGGGCGGGTGAACCCGCTCGGCCTCTATGACCTCGATCGCAATCCGCGCGCGGTGGGCCATGCCTACAAGACCCTCGTCGCCAATTGGCGCCGCCTTCTGCCCTCCCGCAGCGTGTGCCTGACCTTGCCCATTTTCCTTCCGAGCGAGCAGGAAAGCGAGGTGGTGCGCTGCCGGCAGGATTTTGCCCGCGAGTTGCGGCGCAGCACCACCCGCGCCGAGCCGGCCTATGCGCGCAAGGCCCGCCCCGATGTCGCTTGAGGGGAAGGTCGCCATCGTCACCGGCGCGGGCGGCGGCATCGGCCTCGCCACCGCGATCCGGCTGGGGCGCGAGGGCGCTTCGGTGGTGCTGGCCCTGCGCCGACTGGAGGGGGCGGAGGCGCATCTGGCCGCGGTGCGCGCGGGTGGCGCGCCGGAGGCATTGGCCCTCGAATGCGATGTCTCGGACGAGGCGGCGGTGGCGGCCTGCTGCGAGGCGACGATGCGGCGCTTCGGGCGGCTCGACATCATCGTGAACAATGCGGGGCTGATGAATTTCCGTCCGCTGGCCGAACTCACGGGCGCGGATTGGCTGGCGGTGCTGGGCGTGGACCTACTGGGTGCGGCCTTCTTTACGGGCGAGGCGCTGCGCCGGATGGGGCGCGGCGGCGCCATCGTGAACATCGCCAGCGTGCATGCGGTGGAGACCACGGCCGATGTGGCACCCTATGCGGCGGCCAAGGCCGGCATGCTTTCGCTGACGCGCTCCGCCGCCATCGAGGGCAGGCCGCTCGGCATCCGCGCCAACGCCATCCTGCCCGGCGCGGTGGAGACGAAGATGCTGCGCGACAATCCCAATGTCGCCTCGGGCGCCGAGGCGCTGGACGCCGCCGATATCGGCCGCCCGGAGGATGTCGCGGCGGCGGTGGCCTTCCTGGCCTCCGAGGATGCGGCCTTCGTGACGGGGGCGACGCTCGCCGTGGATGGGGGGCGCCTCGCGCGGCTTTGAGCAGGCCCGCGCAGCTTCGGCGCGCCCGTCGCGTTGGCAATCCAGGCCACAGCAAGCGGGGCGCCACCCATGCCGAAGCAGCATCCGGACCGCGGATGGTCCGTGGAGGATATCCCGACCCAGGCGGGCCGCGTCGCGCTGGTGACGGGGGGCAGCGGCGGCCTCGGTGCCCAGGTGGCGCTGGGCCTGTTGCGCGCGGGTGCCCGTGTCATGCTGGCGGCGCGAGACGCCGAGCAGGGCGAGAAGGCCGCGGCGGCGATGCGTGCTGCGGTGCCGGGCGCCGCCGTCGAATACCAGCCGCTGGATCTGGCGAGCCTCGCCAGCGTCGCGGCTTGCGCGCAGAGCGTCGCGGCCCGCGCGCCGGCCGTGGATCTGCTGGTGAACAATGCAGGCGTGATGGCGCTGCCCGAGCGGCGTGAAACCCAGGATGGCTTCGAGATGCAATGGGGCGTCAACCATCTGGGCCATGTCGCGCTGACGGCCCGGCTGCTGCCGCTGCTGCGCCGGGGCCATGCGGCGCGCGTGGTCTGGGTCAGCAGCCTGGCGCATCGGCTCGGGCGGTTGAATTTCGCCGATCTCCAGGCGCGGCGCGGCTACCATCCCTGGCGCGCCTATGCGCAATCGAAGCTCGCGGTGCTGGCCTTCGCGCTGGAGTTCGAGCGCCGCGCGCGAGCGGGTGGCTGGGGTGTCTCGGGGCTGGCGGCGCATCCCGGCTGGGCGCTGACAAATCTCTACGCCAATGGGCCACTGGCCGGACGCGCGCCAGGCTTCCTGGTCCGGCTGATGCGGCGGGGGACGCGGCTGCTCTCCCATTCGGCCGAAGTGGGGGCGCTGCCGATTCTCTATGCGGCGACGGCGCCGGATGCGCAGGGCGGCAGCTTCATCGGCCGGTCCTGGCTGTCGGAGCTGCGCGGGCCGCCCGGCCCGGCGAAGGCCGCTCCGGCCGCGCTCGACCGCCGCCTGGCTTGCCGGCTTTGGCAGGTCTCGCAGGCGATGGCGGGCTGCGGTTTTCCCAAGTCATGAAGCATCGGCGCAGGTGGGAAGAACGGCAGGGAAGGGCAACCAATGCCGGCCCATCCGGTTGAAGGGGCACCCGTTGAAGGGGCACGGGCCAGGACGCCAGCGAGGAGACGTCATATGCGTGTCATTCCCACCCGCATCCATGCGGTGCTCGACTACGTGGTCGGCCTGGTGCTGATCTTCGCGCCCATGGTCCTGGGCTTCGCCGATGGCGGCCCGGCGCAGTTTGTGCCGCAGATGCTTGGCGTGGCGGCCATTGGCCTGGCACTGGTCACGGATTACGAGCTTGGCTTGTTGCGCCTTATTCCCATGCAGGTTCATCTGGCGCTGGATTTCGCCAGCGGCCTGCTGTTGCTGGCCTCGCCCTGGCTGTTCGGCTTCGCGGGTTTGGTCGCATGGCCGCATGTGCTCTTCGGCCTGCTCGAGGTCGGCGTGGTCCTGCTGTCGGGCACCACGCCCACGGCCCGCCCCGCCGCCTACCAGCCGCGCGATTCAAGGCCCGGCTGATCTCGCCCGCTCAGCCCGCCAGCGCCGCCAGTTCGGCGCGGATTTCCTCCATGCCGGCGCCCGTCTCGCTGCTCGTCGTCAGGACCAGGGGGTGGCCGGCCGGGTGCTTGCGCGCCAGGGCCTGCACCTCCGCCTGTCGCGCCTGGAGCTGGGCCGGCTTCACGTCATCGCTCTTGGTGAGGACGATCTGGAAGGCCACGGCGGCCTTGTCCAGCAGGTCCATCACGGCGGTGTCGGAGGGCTTGGTCTCGATGCGGCTGTCCATCAGCAGGAGGACGCGGCGGAGGTTCGGGCGGCCGCGCAGGTAGTCGAACATCAGGCCCTGCCAATCCTCCTTCACCAGCTTGGAGGCCTTGGCATAGCCGTAGCCCGGCATGTCCACGAGCGTCATCCGGCCTTCATCCAGCGTGAAGAAATTGAGCTGCTTGGTGCGGCCCGGCGTGACGGAGACGCGGGCCAGCGCCTTCTGCCCGGTCAGCGCATTCATCAGCGAGGACTTGCCGACATTCGAGCGCCCGGCCAGCGCCACCTCGATACCATCGGGCGGGGGCAGGTGGTCCAGCCCCTGTGCGGCGGTGAAGAAGGTGCAGGGGCGGGCGAAGAGCAGGCGGCCCGCCTCGATCAGGGCGGCGCGCTCCGCTTCGTCGCGCGCCTCGATCAGCCCACCGGAAGGAAGGGCGGGCCGGTCGGGTCCGCTCATTTCTTCACGGCGACCGCGCCGCCCCCGGTCCCACCCTGGCTGGGCGGCTTGGCCGCCTCGCGCTTCGCATCGAGTCGCATGATATACCATTGCTGGCCGATGGAGAGCAGGTTGTTCCAGGTCCAGTAGATGACCAGGCCGGCCGGGAAGCTCGCCAGCATGAAGGTGAAGATCACCGGCATCCACTGGAAGATCTTCTGCTGGATCGGATCGGGCGGCTGCGGGTTCAGCTTCTGCTGGAAGTACATGGTCAGGCCCATGGCGATGGCCCAGGCCGGCAGATGCAGGAAGGCGGGCGGATCGAAGGGGATCAGCCCGAAGAGGTTGAAGAAGTTCGTGGGATCGGGCGCCGAAAGGTCGAGGATCCAGCCGAAGAAGGGCGCGTGGCGCATCTCGATGGTGACGAAGAGCACCTTGTAGAGCGCGAAGAAGACCGGAATCTGGATCAGGATTGGCAGGCAGCCCGAGGCCGGGTTGATCTTCTCGCTCTTGTACAGGCCCATCATCTCGGCCTGCATCTTCTGCGGCTCTTCCTTATAGCGCTCCCGGATCTCGGTCATTTTCGGCGCGAGCAGGCGCATCCGGCTCATGCTCTTGTAGGCCTTGTTCGCCAGCGGGAAGAAGGCGATCTTGAGGCCGAGCGTGAAGAGCAGGATGGCGATGCCCATGTTGCCGGTGAGCACGAAGAGCCAGTCCAGCCCGTAGAAGAAGGGCTTGGTGATGAAGTAGAACCAGCCGAAATCAATCGCCTTGTCGAAATCCTGGATGCGCAGGCGCGTCGCGTAGTCATCCAGCAGGCGGACTTCCTTGGCGCCGGCAAACAGGCGGGTGGCCAACGTATCGGTGGCGCCGGCGGCGATGGTGACGGGGGCGGGCGGCGCCACATCCACCTGCCAGCGATCGATCGGGCCATCCTGGATGTGCCGGAAGGCCGAGCGCAGGCGCGTGCCGTCATCGGCGCGGGTCAGCGCCGTCAGCCAGTATTTGTCGGACAGGCCGGCCCAGCCCTCGGCCGCCTCATTGTCCCAGGCGGAACCCTGCGCGCGGCGGGGCCCGGTCTGTTCCTTCTTGCCGTCGGTGTAGGTGATCTCGGTCAGGCGGCCATCCTGCACGGCGATGAAGCCCTCATGCAGGATGAAGAAGCCGGCGACCTGCGGCGTGCGCTCGCGGCGGATACGGGCCCAGGGGAGGAGTTGCACGGGCTCGGCGCTGGTGTTCCGCACGCGCTGCTGCATGTGGAACATGTAGTTGGCATCGAGGGTCAGCACCGCCTCGAAGACCTGGCCCTGGCCATTCTCCCAGCTGAAGGTGACGGGCGTCGTCGCAGTCAGCGGCCCGCCGGTCACGGTCCAGTCGGTATCGTTGTCGGGTACGCGGGTGCGGCTATCGGCCGAGGTCCAGCCCCATTGGGCGAAATACCCTTCCGGCCGGCCGCGCGGGGCCAGCAGGGTCACCAGCGGCGAGTTGCGGTCGATCGTCTCGCGGTAATCCTTGAGGATCAGCGATTCCAGCATCAGGCCGCGGGCGGAGATGCGGCCCTGGACGCGCGGGTTTTCGACGGCAACCATCTGCGCCGGCGTGCCGGGCGTGGCTGTCACGGCGGTCGCGCTGGCGCCGGGTGCCGTGACCGCGCCGGGTGCCGTGGGCGTGGCCGGCAGCGGCACCTCGGCCGTGCTGGCCGGCCCCGTGGCCACCACCGGCGCGGGCGCCTGGGAGCGGTTATAGACCTCGAAGGTCAGCAGGATGCCGATGGAAAGGGCGATCGCGGCGAGGAGGCGCTTCTGGTCCATGGGTCTCGATCAGGTCTCTGGGCTGGTCTGGCCGCGGGCGGCCAGCCTGTTCAGGGCCAGGCTGTTAGGGGATTGTGGAACCGGGTCATAGCCACCCGGATGCCAGGGGTTGCAGCGCAGGATGCGCCGGGCGGAGAGGGTGCTGCCGCGCAACGCGCCATGCTCGGACAGCGCCTCCACGGCGAAGCTGGAGCAGCTGGGGTAGAAGCGGCAATTGCAGCCCAGGATGGGCCGCAGCGTCCATTGATAGGCGATGACCGCGCCCTTGAGCAGTGCGGTGCCGGGATTCATGCGCCAGAGGACTGGGGCTGGGCGGCGGGGCGCGGGACGCCCGCCTTGCGCATCGCCGATTCGAAATCGGCCAGCAAGGCAGGGAAGGGGCAGCTCCCGGTGCCGTCGCGGGCGATCAGCACGAGGTCAAAGCCGGGCGCCGGGGCTGCGGCCAAGTGCAGGCGCGCGGCAGCTCGCAGCCGGCGCTTGGCGCGGTTGCGGGCCACGGCATTGCCGATCTTCTTGGTGGCGGTAAAGCCGAGCCGCGTTTCGCTGTCATTCCGGGGCAGGGCCTGGAGGACGAGCATGTCCCGCGCGGCCTTGCGGCCCGCCTTGGCGGCGCGAACGAATTCCGCGCGGCGCTTGAGGCGACCGAGCATGGCTGGCCCTCCCTGTCGCGACGCGCGGCGGAAAAATCAGGCGGAGAGCTTGGCGCGGCCCTTGGAGCGGCGATTGGCCAGCACCTTGCGGCCACCCACGGTGGCGAGGCGGGCGCGGAAACCGTGCCGGCGCTTCCGGACGAGCTTGGAGGGCTGATAGGTGCGCTTCACGGCAGGCTCCTGAGAATCATGAGTCAAAAAGAATGAGCCGGCGCTGGAAAGGCCAGCCCGGCGGTGCCGCTGTATAGGGAGGTGCGGCGTGGCGCGTCAACCTTGCGGCAGCGCGGTGAAGCGGCTGCCACACGCGCCCCGGCGCCGGATCAAGCTACGGCCTTGCATTTTGGGGAGGCGAGGCGCCAGGCTCCTCTCAAAGACTGGGAGGAAGAAGCATGACCCACCTGACCCGCCGCCACCTGCTGGCCGCAAGTGCCGGCCTTGCCGCGCCCGCGGCCGCCCAGCCGAATCCGGCCGCGAACTGGCCAGAGAAGGCCTGGCGCGTGCTGGTGGGCGGCGCACCCGGCGGCGCCAGCGACATCTTCATGCGCATCCTGGAGCCCAGCCTGCGCGAGAGCCTGAGCCATGGCTTCTGGCTGGATAATCGCCCCGGCGCCGGTGGCATGCTGGCGGCCGAGATCGCAGCCCAGGCGCCGGCCGATGGCTACAATTTCCTCGTCAACCACATCGCGAGCAACGGGATCGGGCCGCATCTGCACAGGCGGGCAGGGTTCGAGCCGAACCGCGACCTGACGGGTGTCGCACGGATCGCCTCCATGCCGAATTGCCTGATCACCTTGCCCTCGCGCGGGTTCCGCTCGGTGGCCGATCTGGTGGCCTTCCTGCGCGCCAATCCGCGCGCGGGCACCTTTGGTTCGGCCGGGGTAGGGACTTCCTCGCATCTGAGCGGGGTGATGTTCGGGCAGAGGATTGGCGTGGAACTGACGCATATCCCCTATCGCAGCACGGCGCCCAACATGCAGGCGGTGCTGGGGGGCGAGATCCTGTTTGCCATTGATAATGCGCCGGCCTCGGCCCAGCAGGTGCGGGCGGGGCTGCTGACGGCGCTGGCGGTGAGTTCGGCCACGCGCTGGTCGCAATTCCCCGAATTGCCGACCATGCAGGAAGCGGGCATCGCGGATTTTGACGTCGCCTCCTGGTATGGGCTGGTGGCACCGACGGCCACGGCCCGCCCGGTGGTGGAGAAGCTGAGCGCCGCCATCCTGCGCGCCCTGGCGGACCCCGCCATCATCCGCCGGCTGCATGAATTCGGCGCCGATCCCTGGCCGCTTGGCCCTGCCGAGTACAATGCCTTCATGCGCGCCGAGGAAGCGAAATGGGGCCCGATCGTCCGCGCCGCAGGGGCCACGGCGAATTGAGGCGCATCACCAGCTTGTTGCGGCGGCGAAGCCGGGCCTAGCATGGCGGCGTTCCCCTGGAGCGACCGCGTCATGAGCCTCAAGCGCCGCCATCTCCTGCTTGGCAGCCTCGCCACCCCGGCCCTGGCCCAAAGCGAGGAGGCCTGGCCCGCGCGCCCCATCCGCTGCATCGTGCCCTTCCCGGCGGGTGGCGGCACCGATATCGCGGCGCGCCTGGCCACGCGGCGCCTCTCGGAGGCGCTGGGCCAGCCTATCGTCATCGAGAACCGGCCGGGTGCCGGCGGGACCATCGGCAGCGCCGCTGTGGCCCGCGCGGCGCCGGATGGCTACACCCTCGGCATCGCCACCACGAGCACGCATCCCGTGGCGACGGTGCTGCAGCGGGACGTGCCCTATGATCCCGTCACCTCCTTCACCGCCATCACCCTGCTGGGCACCACGCCCTATGTGCTGGTGGCGGGGCGGGCGGTCACGGCGCGCAACCTGTCCGAGTTCCTGGCGGATGCGCGGGCGCGGCCGGGGCAGGTGAGCTATGCCTCGGTGGGCGTGACCACACTGGGCTATCTGCTGACGCGCCAGTTCGAACTGCTGACGGGCGTCTCGATGCATCACGTCCCCTATCGCGGTTCCTCGCAGGTTTATCCCGACCTGCTGAACGGCACGGTGGGCGCGCTGCTGGACAATCCACCGGCCTCCTCGGCCATGGTGCGGGATGGGCAGCTCAAGGCCTTTGGCGTGACGCAGCGCTCCAATTTGCTGCCCGATGTGCCGACGTTTGAGAGCCTGGGCGTGGCCGGCTTCGACGCCGTGTTCTGGTACGGGATGGTGGCGCCCGCCGGCCTGCCGCCCGCCATCGCGAGCCGCATCCAGCAGGCACTGGCCGCGCATTTCCTGACCGATGCAGGCCGGGCCGAGATGCGCGCCTCCGACATCGAGCCCGTGATGTCGCGCCCGGCCGAGTTCGCCGCGACCATCGCCGCTGATTCCGTACGCTGGCGCGCGCTGGCCCAGCGCCTCGACATCCGCCCCGAATAGGAGACACCGCCATGGACGGCATCACCCCGCAATACCGTGTGAACGAGCTGACGCCCGATCCGCGTGTCAGCTTCGACCCGAAGGTCAGCGGCGACTACGTGAAATACGCGCATCGCCTGGCCGCGCGGGGGCTCGTGAACAGCAGCGTGGGTGGCATGGTGATCCGCGTGCCGCATGAGGATTACGAGCAGGGCATCTGCTACGCGAAGCCGCAAGGTGTCAGCCTGGAGGAGGTGGAGGTCGAGGACCTCGTCATCACCGATATCCCGTATGGCCGCATCCTGGCGGGCGAGCGCGCCACCACCGTCGGCCACCAGATGAATCGCGAAATCCTGCGCCTGCGCCCCGATGTGAATTGCGTGATCCATCTGCATCACGACGAGACCATCGCCTTCCTGGCAGCGGGGTATGAGGAGTTCCGCTCCTTCAGCCTGACCTACGGTTTCCTGATGCAGAAGCCCGCGCATTACCTGCCGGCCAGCATCAACGTCGAGGAGGATGTGGCGCCGATCAAGACCTTCATCCAGGACACCAACTGCATCATCATGCGCCGCCACGGCTTCACCGTGCTGGGCCGCACGCTGTCGGAGGCCTATCACCGCACCTGCGTGCTGGTGAGCGAGGTGAAGCGCAACATCATCGTCGAGACGCTGTGTTCGCTGAACGGCAAGACGCCGGAATACATCTCGGATGAGGATCTGGCGAAGATGGGCAGCCATGGCGACAAGGTGATGTACCCCGAGCTCATCAAGCGTCAGGGCTGAGGGGCGTGGGTTCCCGCGTCGGCGTTGATATCGGCGGGACCTTCATCGATTTCTGCGTCTGGGACGAGGCAACGCAGGAGATCACCAGCCTCAAGGTGCTGACCACGCCCGAGACGCCCGGCGCCGAATTGCTGCGCGGCCTGGACCTGCTGGAGGAGCGGCATGGGGTGCGGCCGGCGGAGATCACGCGCTTCGTGCATGGCACCACGGTCGGCATCAACACCGTCATCCAGCGCAAGGGTGCCAGGCTGGGGCTGATCACCACCGAGCGCTTCGAGGATGTGGTGGAACTCGCCCGGCTTCGCATGCCGGAGGCCTATTCGCTGTTCTCCCGCCGCGGCGCGCCGCTGGTTTCGCGCGATTGCGTCTTCGGTGTGCGGGAGCGCGTGCTCTCCGATGGCAGCGTGGAACAGGCGCTGGACGAGGCATCGGTGCTGGCGGCCATTGCCAAGCTGCGCGCCAAGGGGGTCGAGGGCGTGGTGGTGGCCCTCCTCAACGCCTATCGCAACCCTGGTCACGAGGCCGCCGTGGTGGCGCTGGTGGAGCGCCACGCGCCGGAGCTTTTCGTCTTTCGCTCCAGCGAAGTCTGGCCCGTGATCCGCGAGTATGAGCGGACGACGACGGCGCTGATCAACGGCTATGTCCACCCCAAGATCCGCGACTATCTGGACCGCCTGATCGGTGGCCTGGCCGAGCGCGGCGTGACCGCGCAGCCGCTGGTCACGAAATCCAATGGCGGGATCATGGCGGCCGAACTCGGCAAGCGCGCCTGTGTGGGCATGGTGCTTTCCGGCACGGCCTCGGGCGTCATGGGCGCCGCCTTCGTGGCGCGCGAGGCGGGGGTGATGAACGCCATCACGCTGGATATCGGCGGCACCAGCGCGGATGTGGCGCTGATCATCGGCGGCCAGCCGCAATTTGGGCTGGGCGAGAAGATCGGTGATCTGCCGCTCTACATTCCCTCCGTCGCCGTCTCCTCCATTGGCGATGGTGGGGGCTCCATCGCCCGGGTGGATGGGTTTGGCGTGCTGAAGGTGGGGCCTGAGAGTGCCGGCTCCTCGCCCGGGCCGGCCTGCTACGGGCGGGGTGGCACGCACGCCACCATCACGGATGCCTTCGCCGTCTGCGGCTTTCTCGGCCAGCATGACCTGGCCTATGGCGCCTTCCGCCCGGATGTGGCGCTGGCGCGTGCGGTGATTGGTGAACTCGCGGCGCGCATGGGCCTGGGCGTCGAGCAGACGGCGGAGGCGATCATCCGCATCGCCATCTCCGGCATGTTCGCCGAGGTGAACAAGATGGTCGCGCGCTATGGCATTGATCCCCGCGATTTCGCGCTGCTGACCTTCGGCGGCGCGGGGCCGATGCTGGGCTGCTTCCTCGCGCGCGAACTGGGCATGCGGCGCGTCCTGATCCCCGCGCGGCCGGGCGTGGTCAGCGCGCTGGGTGGCCTCGTCGCCGATGTGAAGAACGACTTCATCCGCACCCTCTTCATCACCGCCGAGCCCGGCGATGCGGCGGCGCTGCGCGCGGCGGGGCAGGGGCTTTCCGTCCAGGCCCTTCACTGGCTGCGGGAGGAGCAGGGCTTCACGGATGAGGCCGCGCCCGCCTGGTTCGCGGATATGCGCTATCGCGGGCAGTCCTATGAGATTGAGGTGCCGCTGGATCCCGCCTGGATCGAGGCCGCCGCCATGGCGGATATCGCCGAGGCGTTCCACCGCGCGCATGAGGGCATCTATGATTTCTGCGACCGCGCGGCGCCGGCGCAGATCGTGAATTTGCGCCTGGTCATGTCCGGCCCTTCGCCCAAGCCCGTGCTGCGCCGCCTGCCGGGGGCCGCGCCCGGAGCGCCGCCCGTGGCGCGGCATTTGCGCTGCTTTTTCGATGGCGGCTGGCACGAGGTGCCGTTGTACCAGCGTGAGGCGCTGGGCTTCGGCCATCGCCTCGCCGGCCCTTGCGTGGTGGCGCAGGAGGACACGACCAGCTGCATCCCGCCCGGCTTCGCGGCCGAGGTGGACGCACAGGGCAACATCATCCTGGAGGCCGTGTGATGGACAAGGTCACGCTGGAGATCCTCGCCAACCACACCCGCGCCGCGGCCGAGAACATGGCCTATACCCTCTACCGCACCGCGCATTCGACCTTCGTCAAGGAGACGGAGGATTTCACCATCCAGATCCTCGACCGTGCCGGCCGCACCGTGGCCGTGCCGCTCGATCTCGGCGCCACCTGGTATCCGGGCCTGGATTACGGCGCGGCGATTGCGATGGTCGAGGATTACCGGCCGGGCGATGTCGCCTTCACCAATGATCCCTATTCCGGCTTTCTCTCCACCCATGCGCCCGACCTGCACATGTGGAAGCCCATCTTCCATGAGGGCGAGCTGCTTTGCTGGGTGTCCGGCCATATCCACAACACCGACATGGGCGGCGCCGTGCCGGCCAGCCTCTCGCGCGCGCTGACGGAAATCCATCAGGAGGGCATCCGCTTCCGGCCGTCGAAGATCTACCGCGAGGGCGTGCTGAACACGGAATTGGTGGACGTCATGCTCACCAATGTCCGCAAGCCCGAGCAGAATCTCGGCGACCTCAAGGCCTTTGTCGGCGCGCTGAACACCGGCGAGCGCAAGGTGCGTGAGATGATCGCCAAATTCGGCGCGGACACCCTGCGCGAAGGCTTCGGCGCGCTGCTCGACTACGCCGAGCACCAGGCGCGCGACATCCTGAAATCCATCCCCGATGGCGAGTATTTCTTCGCCGATTTCGCGGATGAGGATGGGCCGGAAGGCTATCCCGCGCGCCTGGCCGTCACGCTGAAGATCCAGGGCGATGCCGCCATCCTGGATTTCACTGGCACGGACCCGCAGCTCACCTCCTCGCTGAACGTGCCCACGGGCGGCAATCCGCGGCACACGCTGATGCTCGTGGGGGTGTATTATGTGCTCTACACGCTCAATCCGGGGCTGCTGCTGAACCAGGGGCTGACGCGGCCCTTCACCTGCATCCTCCCCGAAGGGACGATGGTGAACCCCAGCTTCCCGGCCGCCGTCGGCATGCGCAGCCTGAGTTGCGCGCGGCTGCGCAGCTTGGTCTTCGGCGTCTTTGGCCTCGCCATGCCCGAGCGCATGCCGGCCGCGCCCGCCGGTTCCAGCTCCATCGTCAACGTCATGACGCATGATGACCGCACGGGCGAGGCGATCATCGCCGCCGTGAATCCCGTGGTGGGCGGCGGCGGCGGCATGCCGCATGGCGATGGCACGGATGGCTCGGGCGCGGATGCCGCCTATCTGAAGAACACGCCGATCGAGATCACCGAGGCGGAGGTGCCCATCCGCTTCCGCTGCTATGGCCTCGCTTCCGGGACGGGCGGCCCGGGCCGCTGGCGCGGCGGCATGGCGACGCAGATGGAGTTCCAGGTCTTCACCCCCAACACGCGCATCACCGCGCGCAACCGCGATCGCTGCCGCTTCCAGGCCTGGGGCATCCTGGGCGGCAAGGCGGGCCGCGCCTCGGAGATGATGGTCAATCCGGGCCAGCCGCATCAGCGCCTGCTGAACAACATCGACACCTTCGCCGCCGGCCCGGGCGACATCATCCGCATCACCTCACCCGGCGGCGGCGGCCGGGGCGACCCGCTGGACCGCGAGCCCGAGCGCGTGCTGCGCGATGTGGTCTGCGCCTATATCACCGAGGAAGCGGCCGAACGCGACTATGCCGTGGTGATCCACGAAGGCGCCCTGGACGAAGCCGCCACCGAGGCCCTGCGCGCCACCCGCCGCAGCAACACGCCCCACCCGCATTTCCACTTCGGCGCCGAGCGCGAGGGCTTCGAGCGCGTCTGGACGCCCGCGGCCTATGACGCGATGACGGAGATCCTGGCCCGCCTGCCCATCCACTGGCGCTACTTCGCCAAGCGAAAGCTGATGGAGGCGATCACGCAGGAGGGCAGCGGCGCGGCGGAAATCAACGCCGCCTGGGCCGCCATCCGCGCGGGGCTGCCACAGCTCAGCCGTCAGATGTAGCCAGGCCCCTCGATGGCGGGGTGCTTGATGAGGAACTCCTCATTCACCTCCACGCCAATGCCTGGCGCCTCGTTCGGCCGCACCGTGCCATCGGGATGGATGCGCCAGGGCAGGCTGCACAACTCGTCGCGGAACTTGTTGGCGCGGCTGATGTCGGCCTCGAAATAGCCCGGGTTATCAATCGCGCAGAGCAGGTGGATCGAGGCCGCCTGATTGATTCCGGTCATCGAGGAATGCGGGTGGAAGGGGATCTTGAAGGCGCTGCCCATGGCGGCGATGCGCAGGCATTCGGTGACGCCGCCCGCCTTGGACAGATCGCCCTGCCAGATGCGGATCACCCCATCCTCCAGCACGCGGGAGAATTCATAGCGGGTGAAGTGGTTCTCGCCCGCGGCCAGCGGCGTGCGGCCATAGCCCGCGGCCTGCTTGTAGCTGGCGTGGTCATGCGCCGGGAAAGGCTCCTCCAGCCAGCCGATGTTCAGCTCATCCATCACGGGCATGACGCGGCGCACATCCTCGATGGTATAGCCGATATTGGCGTCGGTCAGGATGTCCACATCGTCGCCGAAGGCGTTGCGGACGGCCTGCATGCGCTCGATATCGGCGCGGGGATTGTCGCCCACGCGCAGCTTCAGCGCCTTGTAGCCGGCCTCCATGTGGGGGGCGGCCTCGTCGATCAGTTGCGCCGGCGGCTGGTAGCCCAGCGCCACGCCGCCGGCATAGGCGGGGATCGGCTTGGAACGGCCGCCCAGCAGCTTGTAGAGCGGCCAGCCGCAGGCCTTCCCGCGAATATCCCACAGCGCCATGTCGATGCCGCTCATGGCGAGCGAGGTGCCCGCCCCCATCCCGTGCGAGGCGAGCTGGTACTGGTAGATCCGCGCCCAGATGCCCACCACGTCGCTCGCATCCATGCCCATGATGAGGGATTTCAGCGTGGTCTCGATCAGCCGCGCCACGGCGGTATGGGCGCGGCCGTGATGGGATTCGCCCCAGCCCACGATGCCGTCCTCGGTCGTCACCTTCACCATCACGGCGTCGCGCTTCACGGCCTGGCCGATGCCCAGGCGCGGGCCGCCCGGCGGCAGGGCGAAGCTGGTGGGATAGGCCTTGATGTCCACGATCTTCATGGGCGTTTTCCTCCGTGTTTGGCGGCAGGGTGCTGCCTTGCGCGGGGGCTGGCAAGCGGGCCAGTATCGCGGCGCAGCAAGAGGCGAGAATCATGGCCGAACCGAAGCTTGTGCTTCCCACGATGGACGCGATCACGCGCTGGCAGGGTGTGGCTGTCCCCAACGCCGCAGCCCGCCATGGCCTGGCCGATTTCGAGGCGCTGATCGCCGATCTCGAGAAGCTGCGCGGCGAGATGCGCTTCGAGGAGGAGCCCGCGGGCTTCGAAGCCGCCCTGCGCGATTGCCGGGATCCCGAAGCGTGAGCCCCGACGCGCTCTCCGAACTCTCGATGACCGAGGCGGCCGACGCCTTCGCCCGCGGCGAGGTCACGGCGAAATCCCTGGTGGAGGCGACGCTGCATCGCCTCGGCCAGCACGAGCCCAAGGTGAACAGCCTGATCCGGCTGGACCGTGACGAAGCTCTTCTTGCCGCCCATGCGGCCGACAAGGCGCGCGCGGCCGGTCGCCCGCTCGGCCCGCTGGCCGGCGTGCCGATGCTCCACAAGGACATGTATTACCGCCAGGGCAAGGTCAGCACCTGCGGCAGCCGCATCCGGCGCGACTTCGTGCCGCCCGTGACCGCCACTGTGCTGCATCGGCTGGATGCGGCGGGCGCGATCGATTGCGGCACGCTGAACATGGCCGAATTTGCGCAGAACCCCACGGGCCACAACGCGCATTTCGGCGATGTGATGAACCCTTGGAACCCCGCGCATTGCACCGGCGGCTCCTCCTCCGGCTCGGGCGCCGCCGTGGCCGCGCGCTTCGTGACGGCGGCGCTGGGCTCGGACACCGGCGGTTCGATCCGGCTGCCGGCGGCGATGTGCGGTGTCACGGGCCTCAAGCCCACCCAGACGCGCGTGCCGCGCACGGGTGTGATGCCGCTCTCCTTCTCGGCCGACAATGTGGGGCCGCTCTGCCGCACGGCGCGGGATGCGGCGAGGTTCCTCAGCGTCATCGCGGGCCCTTGCGCGGGTGATCCGACCAGCGCGCGCGAGGCCGTGCCCGATTATGAGGCCGCGCTGACCGGCAATCTCCGCGGCATGCGCATGGCGGTGATCGAGCCCTGGTTCTTCGACGATATCGAGGCGCCGGTGGTGGCCGCCTTCGAGGCGGCGATCCGCACGCTGCAAGGCCTGGGCGTGCGGACCGAAATGGTCAGCCCTGCCTCGATGCACGCCATCACGACCTATACGGGCCTGGTCTCGCGCGTGGAGGGAGCGACCATCCATGCGAACTGGATGCGCGAATGCCCTGGCGACTACGCGACTCATCTTTCGGCGCGGATTTATGGCGGCTATGCGATCCCTGGGACCGCCTATCTGGAGGCACTCTCGCGCCGCGGGGCGCTGCTGCGCCGCTTCTGCGCGGAAGCGCTGACGGGCTACGACGCGGTGCTGACGCCCGCGCTGCGCAGCCGCGTGCCGACGCGTGCCGAGACCGACATCGACACCGACCCCGCGAACTGGGCGCGATTCATGGCACTTTCGGCCAATACGCGGCCCTTCAATTACCTGGGGCTGCCCACCATCAGCGTGCCGGCGGGCTTCGATGATCGCGGGCTGCCGGTGGGGTTGCAGATCGCGACGCGGCCCTTTGGCGAGGCGCGGCTGCTGCGCATCGCCGATGCCTTCCAGCGCGAGACGGATTGGCACAAGCGCAACCCGCTGCCGTGAGCGTCCTTGGCATAGGGCTGATGTGCAAGCCGCCCATCCCGGGCGTCAGCAAGACGCGGCTGGCCGCCGTGCTGGGGGCGGGGCGCGCGGCGGCACTGGCCGGCGCCTTCCTGGCCGATAGCGCGGCGTTGGCCCGGCAACTCGCGACGCGCGAGCACGCGGCGCTGACTGGCTTCTACACGCCGGCCGATGCCGGCGCGGCGATGGCGGCGCTGCTGCCCGGCTGGGCGCTGGCGCCACAAGGCGAGGGCGATCTCGGCGCGCGGATGGGGCATGCGGTCGGGCATCTGTTTGCGGCTGGTGCGGGGCGGATGCTGCTGCTGGGCACCGATGCGCCCACATTGCCGCCCACGCTGCTGGAATTGCTGCTGGCGGCGCTGCGCGATGGCGCGGACGCCGCGCTGATCCCCGCGCTGGATGGCGGCTATTGCGCCATCGCCTTCGCGCGCCCACTGCCCGCGCTGCTCACGGACATGCCCTGGAGCACGCCCGCCCTGCTGGAGGCGACGCGCGCGCGCGCGGCCGCGGAAGCGCTGCGGCTGGATGTGCTGCAAGCCTGGCATGATGTGGATGAGGCCGCGGATCTGGACCTGCTGCGCCTCACGCTGGATGGCGCGGCGCCGACGGGCTGCTCCCCGTTGCCAAGCTTCCGGGCCAGTGGCACCCGCACAGTGCTCGGTTCATGTGCCGAAGGTGCAGGAAACTGAGTTTCATGCCGGGGTGTTTGAGGGGCTGGCCCCTCGATCTTCCTCTCAAAGCGCCGACAGCATCCACCGCGCCATCGCCGTCACCCGCGCATCCGCATGCGCCTGGCCGATGAGTTGCGCGCCGAAGGGCATCCCTTCCACCGCCATCACCGGCAGGCTCACGCAGGGCACGCCCAGCGCCGATGTTGCGGCATTGGCCGCGATGTCGCCGGTCGGGCGCGGATTCTGGGTGTCGTCCGGGTCCCAGAGGGGAGCGATGCCGGGCGCGGCGGGCGCGATCAGCGCATCCACAACGGGCGCGAGGCGCGCCATGGCCGCGCGCATCTCCTCCCGCATGGCCAGGGCCGCACGGTAATCCTCGGCGGTGATGGCCTCGGAGGCGCGCAACCGGGCAATGGCGCGGGGGCTGAGGCCGCCCGGGTGATTGGCCTCCAGGTTCAGGAGAGCCCAGCGATTCTCGAAGCCGACGATCACGCCGGTGATGGCCTTGCCCTGGGCCGCAATGCGCTCCAGCGCGGCCAGCGCCGGGTGATCGGTCAGCACGGGGATGCCGAGGGCTCGGATGCGTTCCAGCAGCGCTTCGAAGGCCTCGCGCTCGGCCGGGCGCAGCATGGACCAGGCTTCGGTCTTCAGCAGGCCCAGCGTCTGCGGGCGGACGGGGTGCGGCGGCGCATCGGGGCCCATCAGGCCCAGCGTGCCGGGATCACCCCCCGCGCGCTTGGCGATCTCAATGGCGACTTGCCACATATCCTCGATGCTGTTGGCGTGGACGCCGGCGGTGCTCTGGCTGGAGCCCTGGCGCTCGCCGCGATGAATGCCGCCCTGCGTGGGCTTCAGCGCGACATTCCCGCAGAAGGCGGCGGGGCGGATGATGGAACCGCCCACCTGCGTGCCGATGGCGGCCGGCACCATGCCCGCGGCGACGGCAGCGGCCGAGCCGGAAGAAGAGCCGCCCGGCGTGCGGCCATGGTCCCAGGGGTTCTTGGTCGGGCCGGGCTCGCTCTGGCCGAGCTCGGTGGTGACGGTCTTGCCCAGGATGATGGCGCCGGCCTGCTTCAGCGCCTGGATCATCGCGGAATCGCGGCGGGGGAAATTCCCGGCATAGGCGGCGCAGCCCATCTGCGTCGGGAAGTCGCGCGTCTCGACCAGGTCCTTGATGCCGATGGGCATGCCATCAATCGGCGAGAGCGGCGCGCCGGCGGCCCAGCGGGCGGTGCTGTCATCGGCGTGCTGGCGCGCGAAGTCGGGATCGAAGACGACGAAGGCGCGCAGCTCCTCCTCCTTCGCGGCGATGGTGCCGAGGCAGCGCTCCAGATAGGCGCTGGGCGTGTCATTCCCGGCGCGGAATCCGGCCACGGCGCCGTGCCAGGTGAGGCCCGCGAAGGTCCTGGGGTGGTAGCTGGGCATTCAGTGGATCTCCGGCTCAGGGGTGGCTTCGCCGCGCTCCAGGAAGTCGAGGTCGCAGCCGGTATCGGCCTGGCCGACGCTGCGCTGATACAGCGCCGTCCAGCCGCGTTGCTGGGGCGCCACGCGCGGTGTCCAGGTGGCGCGGCGGGCGGCGAGTTCGGCCTCGTCCACGAGGAGGTCGATGCGCCGCGCCGCGACGTCGAGCGAGATCATGTCGCCGTCGCGCACCAAAGCGAGCGGGCCGCCCAGCGCCGCCTCGGGCGCAACGTGCAGCACGCAGGTGCCGTAGCTGGTGCCCGACATGCGGGCGTCGGAGACGCGCACCATGTCCCGCACGCCTTGCGCCAGCAGCTTCTTCGGGATGGGCATCATGCCCCATTCCGGGAAGCCCGGCCCGCCCTGGGGCCCGGCCTGGCGCAGCACGAGGACGCTGTCGGCCGTCACGTTCAGGTTCGGGTCGTCCAGGCGCGCATCGAGGTCGTTGTAATCCTCAAAGACCACCGCGGGGCCGGTGTGGCGCAGCTTCTCGGGGCTGGCCGCGCTGTGCTTGATGACGGCGCCATCGGGCGCCAGCGAACCGCGCAGGATCGCGACACCGCCTTCGGGGTAGAAGGGATTGTCGAGGCCGCGGATCACGTCGCGATCATAGACCTCCGCCCCTTCGATCTGCGCGCCTAGCGTGCCGTTCACGGTGACCGCATCGAGCGCCAGGTGCGGCGCCAGCGTGGCGAGGAACCCACGGCTGCCGCCCGCATAGAAGAAATCCTCCATCAGGTGCGTGTCGCCATTGGGCCGCAGGTTGGCGATGAGCGGCACGCGCGCGCTGATGGCGTCGAAGCGCTCCAGATCCATCGCGATGCCCGCACGCCGCGCCATGGCGATGAGATGCGGAATGGCGTTGGTCGAACCACCGAAGGCCATGGTGGCTGCCACTGCGTTGTCGAGGCTGCGTTGGTCCAGCAGCTTCGTGATGGTCAGGTCCTCCCACACCATGCCCACGATGCGCGACCCTGCCGCCGCCGCCATGCGCGGGTGCGCGGAATCCACCGCCGGAATGCTGGCCGCCCCCGGCAGCGTCAGGCCCATGGCCTCGGCCGCGATGGCCATGGTGCTGGCCGTGCCCGCCGTCATGCAGGTGCCCGCGGAGCGGCTGAGGCCGGCCTCCATCTCGTTCCAGTCGGCTTGCGTAATGTTGCCGGCGCGCAGCTCGGAATAATACTTCCAGACATCGCTGCCGGAGCCGAGCTTCTTGCCGCGCCAATTGCCGCGCAGCATCGGCCCGGCCGGGATGTAGATGGCCGGGATCCCCATGCTGATGGCGCCCATGATCAGCGCGGGGCCCGTCTTGTCGCAGCCGCCCATGAGCACGAGGCCATCGAGCGGGAGGCTCCGCGCGATCTCCTCGGTCTCCATCGCCAGGAAGTTGCGGTAGAGCATGGTGGAGGGCTTCTGGAACACCTCCGGCAGCGCCATGGCCGGAATTTCCATCGGCACGCCGCCGGCCTGCCAGACGCCGCGCTTCACATCCTGCGCGCGCTCGCGGAAATGACCGTGGCAATGCATCAGGTCGGACCAGGTGTTGATGATCCCGATGATCGGCTTGCCGCGGAATTCCGGCTGCCCGAAGCCCAGTTGCATCAGGCGCGAGCGGTGATTCGCGCTGCGCATGGTCTCGACCCCGAACCAGCGATGGCTGCGGAGATCCTCGGGCTTGAGCGACATCAGCGCGGCGCCATGCGGAGCGCGCCGTCGAGGCGGATCGTCTCGCCGTTCAGATAAGCGTTCTCCACAATGGTCATGGCGAGCTTCGCGTATTCATCCGGATTGCCGAGGCGATGCGGGTTCGGCACGCCGGCGGCGAGCGAGGCCTTCACTGCATCCGGCAGGCGCTGGAGCATGGGCGTGTCGAAAATCCCCGGCGCAATGGTGCAGACGCGGATGCCCTTGCTGGCCAAATCCCGCGCCGCCACCACCGTCATGCCGATGACGCCCGCCTTGGAGGAGGCATAGGGGATCTGGCCGATCTGCCCCTCGATCCCTGCGATGGAGGCGGTGAGGATGCAGACGCCACGCTCGCCCTCCACGGCGTCTGTCTTCGCCATGGCGGCGGCGGCCAGGCGCAGCGCGTTGAAGCTGCCGGTCAGGTTCACGCGGATGATGGCCTCGTAATGGGCGAGGCTGCCGGGCGTGCCGTCCTTCTCCAGGATGCGCAGCGCACCGCCTCGGCCCGCGCAATGCACCAGCACGCGCACCGGGCCCATCGCCTCGGCGGCAGCGACGGCGGCGGTCATGCTTGCCTCATCCGCGACATCGGCGACGGCGAAGCCACCGCCCAGCTCGGCGGCCACGGCAGCGCCGGGCGAGGTGGCGAGGTCCACGATCATCACCTTGGCGCCGGCCGCCGCAAGGCGCTTCGCGCTGGCCAGCCCGAGGCCCGAGGCCCCACCCGTCACGATCGCGACGGCCCCTTTGACATCCATGTGCTTTCTCCCTGAGTTCGTGGCCGCAGCGCACCATGCGAGGCGCATTGACGCAACCCATCCGGACGCGGAAGTTTGCGACAACAAGGATAGGGAAACGCCGATGCCGCTGTTGGCCCAGAATGCCGCGCGCTGGCCCGAGAAGCTCTGCGCGATCTTCCCGGATACGGACGAATCGCTGAGCTTCGGCGCGCTCGATGCGGGGGCGAACCAGGTGGCGCATGGGCTCATCGCCCTGGGTCTGGAGCCGGGCGAGGGCGTGGCGCTGCTGCTCGAAAACAGCCCGGACTTCCTGCTGCTGACCTATGGCGCCAAGCGCGCTGGGCTGATGGTGACGCCGCTCTCCATCCATCTGCGGCCGAATGAGGTGGCGCATGTGCTGCGCGATTCCGGGGCGCGGCTGCTGGTGGCCTCGGCCGGGCTTGCGCCCCTGGTTCAGGCGCTGGACCTGCGCGAAGTGCCGCATCGCTTCTCATCCGGCGGCGCCATCCCGGGCTTCACGCCGCTCTCGGCCCTCATGGAAGGGCAGGGGACTGGCTGGCCCGCTGGCGAGCGGCCCTTGGGGCGGGAGTTCCTTTATTCCTCCGGCACCACGGGGCTACCCAAGGGCATCCGCCGGCCCCTGATCCCCTTCGCGGGCAGGTTCAAGCCCGAATTCGACATGAGCTGGAAGGCGTTCTACGGCTTCGACGAAACCAGCGTGTACCTCTCGCCCGCCCCGCTCTATCACGCGGCCCCCAACCGCTATGTGCAGCGGACCATGGACCACGGCGGCACGGCCGTGATCCTGCGGAAATTCGACGCCGAGCGCTGCCTTTCCATGATCGAGCAGCACCGCATCACCCACAGCCAATGGGTGCCCACCATGTTCGTGCGCCTGCTGGCTTTGCCCGAGGAGGCGCGCACGCGCTACGACCTCTCCTCGCACCGCAGCGCCATCCACGCGGCCGCACCCTGCCCGGTGCCGGTCAAGCGCGCGATGATCCAATGGTGGGGCCCGATCATCCGCGAGTATTACGCGGGCAGCGAGGGCATCGGCGTGGTCTTCATCGACAGCGAGACCTGGCTGCAAAAGCCCGGCAGCGTCGGCCGCCCCGCCTATGGCCGCGTGCATATCCTGGACGAGGAAGGTGCGCCGCTGCCGCCGGGCGAGACCGGTCGCATCTGGTTCGAGGGTGGCGCCAAATTCGCCTACCACAATGACCCCGCGAAGACCGCCGCCGCCTATAATGACCAGGGCTGGGCCACCCTGCATGACCTCGGCTGGCTGGACCGGGAGGGCTTCCTTTTCCTCTCCGACCGGCGCGCCGACCTGATCCTCTCCGGCGGCGTGAACATCTATCCCGCCGAGATCGAAGCGGTGTTGATGACGCATTCGCGCGTGAACGAGGTGGCTGTGATCGGCGTGAAGGATGAGGAGTTCGGCGAACGCCCGCGCGCCCTCGTGGTACCGCGGGGCGGCGAGGGGGATGACGTGCTGGTGGAGGAGCTGATCGCGCTGTGCCGTCGCGAGCTGGCCGGGCCCAAGGTGCCGCGGGCGGTGGAATTCCTGGAGGAATTGCCGCGCAGCGAGGCGGGGAAGCTGCTGCGACGCGTGTTGAAGGAGAGGTACCTGTAGACGCCAAACAAAAGGGTGTGGGGCCCCAAACTCAGGAAATGGCGCCCCAGCCGCCGGAGGCCCTTTTCTACCCTATTCTTTTCGCCTTATCCTCATCATTCCTGGCCTTGATCCGCGCCCTTGCCTCGGCCCATTCGGCATCGCCCCAGGCGGTGTAGTCATTGTAGTTGCCGGCACCATTGGCCAGCCAGTTCCCGCCATCCAGCGCCACCGTCTGCCCGCTGATCCAGCCCGCGCCATCCGAGAGCAGGAAGGCCGCGAGGTTGCCGATATCCTCCGGGCTGCCGCCCTTGCGCATCGGGTTGCGTGCGGCCGCCTTGCCAACCGGGTCCTCGGCGCCGGGGCGGATGCGCGCCAGCATCCCCTCGGTCGGGATCAGGCCGGGCGCGATGCCGTTGAGCCGGATGCCGTAGCGGCCCCATTCCAGCGCGAGGGACTTCGTCATCGCATCCACGCCCGCCTTGCTCATGGCCGACGGCACGACGAAGGGCGCGCCCGTCCAGACCCAGGTGACGGTGATGGAGACAACCGCACCCGGCACCCCCACCGCGATCCAGCGCTTGCCCAGCGCCTGCGTCACATGGAAGGTGCCGTTGAACACGATCTCCGAGACGGCGCGGAAGCCGCGCGGCGAGAGATCCTCGGTGCGGCTGATGAAGTTGCCGGCCGCGTTGTTGATGAGGTGCGTGGGGCCCAGGCCCGCGTCGAAGCTCGCCTGGATGGCAGCCTCCACGGCGTCGGCGTCCTTGATGTCCACCGCCTGGCAGCGGGCCTGGCCCGGGTGTTCCGCGTTCATCGCGGCCACCGCCTCCTCCAGCACCGAAGCGCGACGGCCCCAGATCTCGACGGAGGCGCCGAGCGCCAGCAGATGCTCGGCCATCATCCGGCCGAGCCCGCTGCCGCCGCCGGTGATGAGCACGCGCTTCCCCGCAAACAGGTCCGCCGCGAAGATCACAGGCCGAGGCCCAGGCGCTTCACGCGGGCTTCCTCGTAATCGGCCGTGGTCTGGATGAAGCGGGCATAATCGGCGCTGTTGAGATATTCGAGCGGCATGTCGAGCCGCTCCAGCGTCGCGACATGCGCCGGGTCGTGCAGGGCCACGCGGAAGCCGTCATGCAGGCGGCGGACGATTTCGGGGTCCATGCCCAGCGGGCCGACAATGCCATAGGGCGAGGTCACGACCATGTCCTGGTAGCCGAGCTCCAGCAGCGTCGGCACGTTGGGCAGCTTGGGTGAGCGGTTGCGCGGCCAGACGTTCAGCGCACGCAACTGCCCGTCCTGGATCAGCTGCAGCACGCCCGAGCCGGTGCCGGAGGCGTCAATGTGGCCGCCGATCAGGGCGGGCACGGCGTCCCCCTCGCCGCGGAATGGAACATGCAGGACCTCGACCCGCTCGCGCGCCGCGAGTTCAATCAGCGTGAGGTGCGGCGTGCCATTGGCGCCGGTGTTGCCGATCTTCACCTCGCCCGGCCGGCGGCGCGCATCGGCGACGAGGTCGGCCCAGGACTGGTAGGGGCTCGCGGCCCGCACGCAGACCATGAAGAGATAGCCGGTGACATGGATGATGGGCGTGAAATCGGTGCGCGGGTTGAAGGCCATGCGCTGCATGAAGGGCAGGCGGATGGCGGGCAGGGCGAATTGCGCCAGCGTGTAGCCATCCGGCCGCGCGTTGCGCATGTTGGCCGCCGGCAGGGTGCCGCCGCCACCGGGCCGGTTCTCGATGATGACCTGCTGGCCCATGGCGCGCGTCGCGGCTTCGGCGAAGCTGCGCATCTGCACATCGGTGGCTCCGCCGGCGGGGAAGCTGATCTGGATGGTGATGGGGCGGTTGGGGAAGGCCTGGGCGCGGGCGGCGCCCGGCAGTAGGGCGGGCGTGGCCAGGGCAGGCAGGGCACATGCGCTGGCCAGCAGGCTGCGGCGATTCATTGTGGCGTCTCCCGGAGGTTTCTTATGTGACATGCGATTCATCGCGCATTTCGTGGGGGGATGCCAGGGCGAAGCCGCGCAGCGCCAGGCTTACCCCTGCAGAATTCATGCCGGATGATCGTTTGGGGGCGTGCCTGACGCCGCGCCGCCAAGGGCGCATGGCAGCCCCGCGCGGGATGTAGCTGAAACTCGGCAGGGGGCCACGCCAAATCCTGGCGGCAATTGGAGGGTTTCGAGCCTATGGCGCAACGTCAACTGCATCTGGGGGCCTTCATGCGCCCCGTCGTGATCCACACCGGCGGCTGGCGCTATCCCGGCGCCTGGCCGGAGGCGAATTTCAGCTTCCCGCAGCTCAGACAGCTCATCCAGAAGCTGGAGGAAGGCAAGTTCGACGCCTTCTTCATGGCCGACCACCTGGCGCTGCTGAACATGCCCATCGAGGCGCTGCGGCGCTCCCACACGGTGACGAGCTTCGACCCGCTGACCCTATTGCCCGCCCTGGCCGCCGTGACCGAGCGCATCGGGCTGATCGCAACCGCCAGCACCACCTATAACGACCCCTACCACGTGGCGCGGAAATTCGCCTCGCTGGACCATATCTCCAATGGCCGCGCGGGTTGGAACCTCGTCACCACCGCCAACCCCGATGCCGCGCAGAATTTCGGCCAGGACGCACACATGGCGCATGGCGAGCGCTACAAGCGCGCGCGCGAATTCTACGATGTGGTGACCGGCCTCTGGGACAGCTTCGCCGATGACGCCTTCATCCGCGATGCCGAGAGCGGGATCTTCTGGGATCCCGCGCGGATGCATGTGCTGAACCATATGGGCGCGGAGCTCTCGGTGCGCGGCCCGCTGAACGTGGCACGGCCGGTGCAGGGCTGGCCCGTCATCGTGCAGGCCGGCGCTTCCGATGCGGGGCGGCAGATCGCGGCCGAGACGGCGGAGATGGTCTTCGCCGCCGGCGGCCCCATCGCCGAGGCGCGCGCCTTCTACGCCGATGTGAAGTCCCGCGCGGCGGCGTTGGGCCGCAACCCGGATCATTTGAAGATCCTGCCCGGCGCCCTGGTCGTCGTCGGCGACACCATGGAGGAGGCGCGCGCCAAGCGCGCCCTGCTGGACAGCCTGGTGCATGACGAAAGCGCGCTTGGCGCGCTGTCCATCGCGCTGGGCGTGGATGCCCGCGCCTTCGACCCCGACGGCCCGCTGCCCGAAATCCCGGAGACCGAGGCGAGCAAGTCCGGCCGCGAGCGTGCCATCAACCTGGCCCGGCGCGAGAATCTGACCGTGCGCCAATTGGCGCAGCGGCTGGGCGGCTACGGCGGGGCGGCGATCGTCGGCACGCCCGCCAGCATCGCTGATGAGATGCAGGAGTGGCTGGAGACGCGCGCCTGCGACGGCTTCAACATCATGTTCCCCTATGTCCCTGGCGGCCTCGTGGATTTCGTCGAGCAGGTGGTGCCCGAATTGCAGCGGCGCGGGCTGTTCCGCAGGGAATACGAGGGCACGACGCTGCGCGAGCATCTGGGCCTGCCGCGCCCGCCCAACCGCTTCTTTCCCGAATAGCTATTCGGCCGGCGCGACCCCCTTCGGCGCGGCCCAGAGCTCCGGCCGCAGCTCCTCCGGCCGGTTCGGGAACCACATCGCGCAGGCCAGCGTGACGGAGGCGACACCCGCCAGCACCACCATGGCGAGTGCCATGTCGCCCGTCGCCTCGTGCAGGAAGCCGATCAGCGGCGAGGCCAGCGCGGCGCCCAGGAAGCCCACGGTGAAGCGGATGGAATAGAGCTTGGCCCGCAGCGGCGGCGCCACATAGCGCGCCGTCATCGTCTCATTCACCGTCACCTGGCCGAAGATGGCGGCGGCGACCATGGCCGAGACCGGCAGCACCGCCCAGCCATCGAGGAAGGAGAGCGCCAGGAGCCCCGGCACCTGCACAAAGGCGAGCGGCATGAAGACCGATTTCAGCGTCTTGCGGTCGATCAGCTGGCCGACCGTGTATTGCGTGACGCCGCCGCAGATGGTGGCGAGGAAGGCAAGCAGCCCCACCACCGGCAGCAGGTCCGGATTATTGGCCAGGCGCTCCTGCATCAGCTTGGGCAGCAGCAGCGTATAGGCGTTGAAGACCAGGCCCGAGACGGTGGCGATCATCAGCAGGGAGATCACGGCGCGGCGCACCACATCGGCCGGGATGACCGGGAAGGGGCGTGTCTGCACGCCGGCCTGTTTCGCATCGAAGGGCGGCTCGCGCAGGTAGAGCAGGCCGACCGCCATGCAGATCAGTCCCGGAACCACGAAGGCATAGCGCCAGCCGAATTGCGCGGCGAGGAAGGCCGTCACGACGGGCGCCAGCGCCACGCCCAGATTGCCGAAGACGCCGTTGATGCCCATGGCCCGGCCCACGCGGTCGCCGCCCGCCTCCGCGATGATGGCGGTGCCGATCGGGTGATAGATGGCGGAAAACGCGCCCATCATGGCGAGCGCCATGGCCAGCCCCCAGGGGCCCGCGACCAACCCGGCCAGCGCCATGCCGGCCCCCGAGCCCAGGAAGAAGGCGCCCATCATGGCCTTGCGGCCGAAGCGGTCGGCCAGCCAGCCCATGGGCAGCGCGCCCAGGCCGTAGAGGACGAACATAGCCGTGCCGAGCGCCAGGATCGGTCCGTATTCCGTCCCGAAGCCCGCCTCATCCTGCTGCACCATGGCCAGCACGGCGGTGGCCAGCACCAGCAGCCCGTAATGCGTGAAACTATGCGCGGCATTGATGAAGCAGACCTGGCGCGTGGCGGGGGACATCGGCGTTTCCTTTTCAGGTTGGAAAGCCTAGCCTGTCGGTTCATCAACGTCAGGACGATCCATGTCGCTGATCGGCCAAAACCTTCGTACCATCGCCCATGAGCAGGTGGACCGCCCGCTGGCCGGCTTCGCCCGCGACTATGCCGAGGGCGAGGCGACCGGCTGGCACGGCCATGCCCGCGCGCAATTGCTCTACGCCACCCAGGGCGTGATGCACGTGGCAACACCCGGCGCGCATTTCGTGGTGCCGCCCGGCCGCGCCCTTTGGGTGCCGGCGGGCCTCAGCCACGAGGTCCGCACTGAGGGGCGCGTGGCCATGCGCGCCCTCTTCTTCCGCGCCGATGCGGCCGGGGTGGGGGAGGCGGGGCCGGCCGTCCTCGGCGTCACCCCCTTGCTGCGCGAATTGATCCTCGCCGCCTGCGCGGAGCCCCTGGAATGGGACGAGGCCGGGCGCGGCGGCCACCTGGCCGCGTTGATCGCCGAGGAGGTGGCCCGCGCGCCGCGCCTGCCCTTCGGCGTGCCTGCCCTGCGTGACCCCCGCCTGCGCCGCCTGGCCGAGGCACTGGCCGCATCCCCCGCCAGCGATCTCAGCCTGGAGGAATGGGCGGCCCAATGCGGCGCCAGCGGTCGCACCCTGGCCCGCCTGTTTCAGGCCGAGACCGGCATGGGCTTCGCCCGCTGGCGGCAGATCCTGCGCCTCACCGAGGCGGCCGCGCTCCTCGCCCAGGGCGCCACGCCGGCCCGCGCCGCCGCCGCCGTGGGCTATGCCAGCGCGCCCGCCTTCGGCGCGGCGTTCCGCGCCGCCTATGGCATCACGCCCGGTGAGGCGCGCTGATCAGATGCCGAAGAAGCCCCGCGCCGTCCCGCTCTCGATGGCGGCGATTTCCTCGGCCGGGATGCCGGCCGCCGCCAGCGTGGCGCGCGGCGTCTCCTCGCCCATGTCGAAGGGGTAGTCGCTGCCCAGCATGATGCGGCCCGGGCCCACCAGCTCGAACAGCATCCGCAGCAGCCGTGGCTCGAAGACCACCGTGTCGTACCAGAGGCGGTTCAGATAGGCCGAGGGCGCCTCGGCCGTCAGGCGATGGATTTCCGGGCGGCGCTTCCAGGCATGGTCCAGCCGGCCGATCAGGAAGGGCAGGAAGCCGCCGCCATGCACGATCTTCACCCGCAGCCCCGGATGCCGGTCCAGCACGCCGCCCAGGATCAGGTGATTGGCGGCGATCACCTCCTCCAGCGGATTGCCGACCGTATTGCCCATGAAGAAGGCGCCGAGCCGCGCGCCATCGGAAAAGCCCAGCGGATGCAGCACCAGCACCGCGCCCAGCTTCGCCAGCCGGGCATAGAGCGGGTCCAGCGCGGGGTCGGAGAGCTCCATCGCCCCCGCCCGCGTGTCGATCTGGAAGCCGCGCAGGCCGAGGCTCTCCACCGCATGCGTGGCCTCCGCGACGGCCAGATCCGGCGCCGTCAGCGGCAGCGTGCCGAGGCCGGTGAACTCGGCCGGGTTCGCCGCCGCGATGGCGGCCACATGCTCGTTCTGCAGGCGGGAGAGGCGGGCGAGCAGCTCCGGCTCGGCCCAGTAATGCTGCTGGCCGGGGGCCGGCAGCACCACCTGGTGGGTCACGCCCATCGCCATCATGTCGGCCCGGCGCGTGCCGAGATCGTTGAACCGGGGCATGAGGACTGGCCCCTGCGCACGATCGGTCTCCGCACTCTCCGGCGCCATGAAGCGCTGATAAGGGATCTGGCCGAGTTCGGGCCGCCCGGCGACCAGGGCGTTCACGCCGGGGCAAAGCGTGTGGGTGTGGGCGTCGATGATCATGGCGGGGTCCTGCTGCTTGCGCCGCCATTGCGCCAGCGGCCGGGCCGAAATGACAAGGGGCAGGGGGGAGGCGGTGCGGCGCTTTGACCCGGTGGCCCGGAATGCTAAGGGAACACGGGCTTGGCTCGGCGAATCGCGCCGCGGGCCGGGCATAGCGAGGGATCGGGAGAGATGAAGTTCAGCGTCGAGCGCGCCATCCTGCTCAAGGCCCTTGGGCACACGCAATCCGTGGTCGAGCGCAGGAACACCATTCCCATCCTCGCGAACATCCTGCTCGACGCCAAGGAAGGCACGCTGCGCCTGACCGCGACCGACATGGAAATCGCCATCGTCGAGGAAGTGCCCGGCGTGCAGGTGACGCGCCCCGGCCGCACCACGGCGCCGGCGCAGACCCTCTATGAAATCGTCCGCAAGCTGCCAGATGGCGCCACGGTCGAGCTCGACCACAAGGGCGGCGACGCCCCGCTCGCGCTGCGCGCCGGCCGCTTCAGCACCAGCCTGCCGGTGCTGCCCGTGGAAGACTTCCCCTCGATGACCGAGGGCGCGCTGCCGCACCAGTTCAAGCTGGAAGCGGCCAAGCTGCGCGGCATGATCGCCCGCACGCGCTTCGCCATCAGCACCGAGGAAACCCGCTACTACCTCAACGGCATCTACCTGCACGTGGCCGAGGATGCCTCCGGCAAGAAGCTGCGCGCCGCCGCGACCGACGGCCACCGCCTGGCCCGCGTCGAGACCGACGTGCCCGATGGCGCGGCCGCCATGCCGGGCGTCATCATCCCGCGCAAGACGGTGAACGAGCTCAACAAGCTCGCCGAGGAAACGCGCGACGAGATCGAGTTCCGCCTCTCCGACACCAAGATCAGCTTCCGCGTCGGCACCGTCACCCTCACCAGCAAGCTGATTGACGGCACCTTCCCGGATTACGAGCGCGTGATCCCGCGCAACAATGACAAGATCATGGAGGTCGGCACCCAGGCCTTCGCCCAGGCCGTGGGCCGCGTCGCCGCCATCTCCTCCGAGCGTTCGCGCCCGGTGAAGCTCAGCATCTCCAGCGACAACCTGCTGCTGACGGCCTCCTCGGCCGAACAGGGCGAGGCGCGGGAAGAACTGGACGAAGGCCTGGTCACCTACGGCTCCTCGCCCATCGAGATCGGCTTCCAGGCGCGCTACCTGAACGACATCACCGAACAGGTGGGCGAGACGCTGCGCTTCAAATTCTCGGATGGCAGTGCCCCCACCGTGGTGCAGGACGCCGCCGATGACGACGCGCTCTACGTCCTCATGCCGATGCGGGTCTGACGGGGCAGGCCTCGGCCCGGGAAGCCGGGGGGCTTTGCCCCCCGAACCCCCCACCAAAGGCCGATAGGCCTCTGGACACCAGCTATGGGGATTGGGGAGAGGGGCATGCGACCACCGCCGCGCCAGAGCCCCCTTCGTGCCCCTCTCCCCAATCCCTACAACTCCTGGGTTCAAAGGGCCTCTCGGCCCTTTGCGGGGAGCGCGAGGGGCAGCGCCCCTCGCTGCCGGCCGTGACATGCTCCGCCTGACCCGCCTCCGCCTGACGCGGTATCGCTCCTACGCAACGGCGGAGTTGCGCTTTGGCGCGCCGATGGTGGTGTTCACCGGCCCCAATGGTGCGGGCAAGACCAATCTTCTGGAGGCGATCAGCCTGCTCGGCCCCGGGCGTGGCCTGCGCGGCGCGCGGATCAGCGAGGTGGCGGCCGGCGGTGCCGCGCCCTGGAGCGTCTCCGGCCATTTCGATGATGGGCTGGGCGGGTTCGAGATCGGCACAGGCAGCCTGGAGGAGGGGAGTGCCGAGCGCCGCGCCTTCCGGCTGGACGGCGCGAAGATCAGGGCCCAGGCGGAATTGGCCGAGCGCGTGGCGGCGGTCTGGATCACGCCGCAGATGGACCGGCTGTTCCAGGAGAGCGCCGGCGGGCGGCGCCGCTTCCTGGACCGCCTGGCGATGGCGTTGGAGCCGCATCTGGCGCGCGAGGCGACGGCCTATGAATCCGCCATGGCGGGGCGGAACCGCCTGCTCCAGAAGGGCCGGGCAGAGGCCGCCTGGCTGGCCGGGCTGGAGGATGCGATGGCAAGGCATGGCATTGCCATCGCGGCCTCGCGCAGGGCACTGGTGGCACGGTTGAACGCCGCCATGGAGGGTAACCGGCCCGGTGCCTTCCCGGCCGCCATCCTGGCCCTGCAATGCCCCGCCGCCGCCCTGCTCGAGGAGATGCCCGCCCTGGCCGCCGAGGACGCCCTGCGCGCCTCCTGGGCCACCTCCCGCGGGCGGGATGCGGCGGCGGGGGCCACGCTGAGTGGCCCGCACCGGGCGGACCTGCTGTTCACCCATGCGGCCAAGGCCATGCCGGCCGGGCTTTGCTCGACGGGCGAGCAGAAGGCCCTGCTGATCTCGACCGTGCTGGCCCATGCCGGGCTGATCGCGGCGGCAAGGGGCTTCGCGCCGCTGCTGCTGCTGGATGAGGTGGCCGCCCATCTGGACGAGGCGCGGCGCCGGGCGCTGTTCGAGGCGCTGGCGGCACTGCCCGCCCAGAGCTTCCTGACCGGCACCGATGCCGAAGTTTTCGCCCCGCTTTCGGGCCATGCCGAGCACTGGCAAATCACCCCTGGCGAGGCGCATCCGGCACCCCTCGCCCTGGGCGCGTAAAACTGGCATAAAGCCAAGGTCTTTCCAGAGGTTTTCCGATTCCCGATGAGCAGCGATACCCCCCCTGGTGACGAGCCCCTGAACCAGGTTTCCGATGCCGACTACACCGGCGCCTCGATCACCGTACTGCGTGGCCTGGAGGCGGTGCGCAAGCGCCCGGGCATGTATATCGGCGACACCGATGATGGCTCGGGCCTGCACCACATGGCCTTCGAAATCATCGACAATTCGGTGGACGAGGCCCAGGCCGGCTACGCCAGCCGCGTGGATGTGGTGCTGAACGGCGATGGCAGCGTGACCGTCACCGATGACGGCCGCGGCATCCCCGTGGACATCCACGCCGAGGAGGGGATTTCCGCGGCCGAGGTGGTGCTGACGCGCCTGCATGCGGGCGGCAAGTTCAACCAGAATTCCTACAAGGTCTCGGGCGGCCTGCACGGCGTGGGGGCCGCCGTGGTGAACGCGCTTAGCGAATGGATGGAAGTGCGGATCTGGCGCGGCGGGACGGAGCATTTCATCCGGTTCGAGCATGGCGACACGGTGCAGCCGCTCAAGATCATCGGCCCATCCTCGCATCCGCAGGGCACGCAGGTGACGTTCAAGCCCTCCGCCGGGACCTTCACCCAGGTGGAATACGACTTCAACATCCTGGAGCGCCGGCTGCGCGAATTGGCCTTCCTCAATTCCGGCCTCGCCATCACCTTGCGCGATGACCGGCACGTGCCGGCGCAGAGCGTGGAATTCAAGTTCGATGGCGGCCTGGTTGCCTTCGTCGAATGGCTCGACAAGGGCAAGGAGCCCATCTTCAAGCCGCCGATCAGCCTGATCGCCAAGGAAGGCAGCGGCATTCGCGTCGAGCTGGCCATGTGGTGGACCTCGTCCCCGCGCGAGGTGATGCTGTGCTTCACCAACAACATCCCGCAGCGCGATGGCGGCTCGCACCAGGCGGGCTTCCGCCAGGCGCTGACGCGCATTGTGGCGAAATACGCCGAGGATCTGGCGAAGAAGGAAAAGATCGAGCTGGTCGGCGACGACATGCGCGAGGGGCTGACCTGCGTGCTCTCGGTGAAGGTGCCCGATCCGAAGTTCAGCTCGCAGACCAAGGACAAGCTCGTCTCCTCCGAGGTGCAGCCGGTGGTGCACATGGCGGTGGCGGACGCGCTCTCCCATTGGTTCGAGACGCATCCGAAGGAAGCCAAGCTGGTTCTCGACCAGGTCGTGCTCTCTGCCGTGGCGCGCAAGGCGGCACAGCTGGCGCGGGAGAAGGTGGGGCGCAAGAACGCGCTGGATATCTCCACGCTGCCCGGCAAGCTGGCCGATTGCCAGGAGAAGGACCCCGCCAAGAGCGAGATCTTCATCGTCGAGGGTGACAGCGCCGGTGGCTCCGCCAAGCAGGGCCGCAACCGCGCGAACCAGGCCATCCTGCCACTCAAGGGCAAGATCCTGAACGTGGAGCGCGCGCGCATCGACAAGATGCTGGCCAGTGCCGAGATCGGCACGCTGATCACGGCGCTCGGGACGGGAATCGGCACGGGCGAGCCGGCGCGGGGCGGCTTCTCGGCCGACAAGCTGCGCTACCACAAGATCATCATCATGACGGACGCCGATGTGGACGGCTCCCACATCCGCACCCTGCTGCTGACCTTCTTCTTCCGGCAGATGCCGGAGCTGATCGAGCGCGGGCATCTCTACATCGCCCAGCCGCCGCTCTACCGCGCCAAGCGTGGGCAGGAGGAGCGCTACCTGAAGGATGACCGTGCGCTCGAGGACTACCTGATCGAGAAGGCGACCAGCAACGCCAGGATCACGCTGGCCGATGGCCGCGTGGCCGTGGATGCGGAATTGGCCGAGGTGGTGGAAAGCCTGCGCCAGACCACCTCGCGCATCCGTCGCCTGGCCGCCGGCGTGCCGGTGGAGATCGTGGAGCAGGCCGCCATGGCCGGCATCCTGACGCCCGACACGCAGCGCGCGCTGGAAGGTGCGCAGGATTTCGTGGCGCGCCTCGACGCCATGGCGCCCCCCTCCGAGCGCGGCTGGAAGGCGAGCGTCGACGAGGCCGGCATTCACATGCACCGCATGGTGCGCGGCGTGGCGGAACGGCACACCCTTTCGGCCGCGGCGCTGCGCAGCACCGAGGCACGCTGGCTGGATGAGCGCCGCAAGAAGCTGCGCGATGAGTTCGAGGCCGGCGCCAAGCTCGCCTTCGACGGCAATGAGGCCGCGGTGCGCGGCCCGCTTGCCGCCTTCGACCGCATCCTGGCCCAGGGGCGGCGCGGCCTTTCCTTCCAGCGCTTCAAGGGGCTGGGCGAGATGAACCCCGACCAGCTCTGGAAGACCACCCTCGACCCCGCTATCCGCACCCTGCTGCAAGTGCGTGTGGACGACGCCGAGGATGCCGAGAGCGTCTTCTCCACCCTGATGGGCGATGTGGTGGAGCCGCGGCGCGAGTTCATTGTGGGCAATGCCCTCAAGGTCGCGAATCTCGACGTCTGATGAGCGCCCCTGATTCCCGAATTGCCGCGCTTCGGCGCGTGATTGCCGATCTCGGCTCCAAGCTTGAGCTCGACCTTGCGGTCCGGCTTTGGGATGGCGAGGCGGTGCCGCTGGGCTCCCGCTGGAGTGGCGATCTGGCGCTCGCCATCAACGATCCGTCCGCCATCACGCGCTTGTTGCGCCGGCCCAGCACGCCGACGCTGTTCGACCTGATGGCCGAGGGGAAGATTGACCTGGAAGGCGGCAGCCTGCTGGCCTTTGCTGATCGCATTGGCACGCGGCGAACGCGCGGCCTGCTGAAGCAAATCAACAAGTTTGCTGCTGCGCGCGCGCTGCTGCCCTTCCTGTTCGGTCCCGGCAAGCCGAACCCGAGCCATTCCTATGCGGGCGCGCAGACCGCGCGCTTCGAGGCGGGGCGGGACGACACGGCACTGATTCAGTTCCACTACGATCTCTCGAACGAGTTCTACGCGCTCTTTCTCGACCCCGAGATGGTCTATACCTGCGCCTACTTTCCGAATGGCAATGACAGCCTTGCCGAGGCACAGCAAGCCAAGCTCCACATGATCTGCCGCAAGCTGCGGCTGCAGCCGGGCGACCGCATGCTGGATATCGGCTGCGGCTGGGGCGGACTGGTCTGTCACGCGGCGCAGCATTACGGCGCCAAGGCGCATGGCGTGACGCTGAGCCAGGCGCAGTATGATTTCGCGGTGGCCAAGGTGAAGCGCCTTGGCCTCGAGGATCGTGTCACCATCGACCTGCGCGATTTCCGCAGCCTCGAGGGCATGGAGTTCGACAAGATCGCCTCCATCGGGATGTATGAGGCGATCGGCCTCGACAACCGCGAGGGCTATTTCCGCCAAATCCGCAATCTGCTGCGGCCGCGGGGCATTTACCTGCACCACGCCATCGCCCGCCCGATGAAGAAGAACGAACGGGAGTTCCGCAAGAAGCGTCCGGAATTCGCGGCACTGGTGAACTACATCTTCCCGGGCGGCGAGCTGGACCATATCGGCGGCAGCACGGATTCGATGGAGCGCAACGGCTTCGAGATCCACGACACCGAGAACTGGCGCGAGCATTACGGCCGCACCTGCCGCCTCTGGACCGATCGGCTCTATGCCAACCGCGCCCTGGCCGAGGCCGAGGTGGGAGCTGCGAAGACGCGCATCTGGCTGCTCTATCTGGCCGGCTGCGCCATTGCCTTCGAGCGCGGGACGGTCTGCATCTTCCAGACCGTGGGCACCAAGCGCACGCGCGGGCCCTCCGGCCTGCCGCTGACGCGCGCGGACCTCTATCCCGCGGCCTGAGGCCGGCGCTTCACCTTGTCTTAAGCCGGGCGCGTTAAGCGTAGGGACCCCTAAAAAAAGGATGGTCACCTTGAAGACGTTGAAGTTGGCCGTGGCCCTGGTCACGAGCTTGTCCATCGCGCCGCTTGCTTCGACACAGGCCGAGCGCAGCCCGGTTTTCGGGAGCGCAACCGTCGAGGCGCTGTCCCTGGAAGCGTCGCGCGACATCATGGCCCGCGGCTTCTGGGCAGATTACCATGGCAATTTGGCGATATCCTTCGCGTATACCGCGTATATCTACGCCTTCTATGCCAGATATTACGCTGGTTCAAATACTGCGAATGAGAGGGCGTGGTATGAAGTGGCCATGAGCCAAGCCTACTGGGCTTATATCAACGCGTGGTACGCCATGATCTATTCGGCGGCTGGCGTGTAACTCCTGTCATGGCCAGCAACAGACAAAATGTCTGGAACCGATCTCTGCCTGGCCTGGGGCGGGTGTTCCCCGTTCCTGCCGCATCAGCCCTAATCCTCGCGGTGCTCGGCGCCCCCGCTCCGGCGGCGGCGCAACCGCCGCCCGCTGGTCCGGCCGAGGCCCAGCAGGCACATTTGCTCGAACGCATTCGCCTGCTGGAGCGCCGCCTGGCGCAGCTGGAACGTACCACTCCGCCGCCGCGCCCAAGCCGCGCCGCGCCGGTGACACCCACGCCGCCACCCCAGCCCGCCCGCGCCGAACCGCCCTCTCCAACACCGCCCCCGCCCGCAGAACGGGCCCGCGACCCGCAGGATCAGGAAATCCCGCAGGAGGCCTTCGTCTTCCGGGACCAGGCCGTCACCCTCCGCCCCGGCCGGGCCGAGGCCTCGCTCGACCTCGCCTACCTCCGGGACCGCCGAACCGTCTCCTCCGACCGCAGCGCCTCCGCGATCCTGACGGGCCGAATCGGCGTGATGGACGGGGTGGAGGCCTCCATCGCCATTCCCTTCTTCCAGTCGACCCGTACCTTCGAACGCTCGGCCAGCAGCATCATGGACCGCGAGATCCGCGGCATCGGCGATGTCACGGCCCAGGTGAACATGCTGGGCTGGGGGGAGCGCCCCTCCTGGCCCGGCGCCGTCTTCACCGCCGCCGTCGTCACCCCGACCGGACCTTCCCCCTTCGTCAACCCGGTGCGCGGCCTCAACGCCGAGCAGATCCCGGTCGACATCACCCAACTCATCAGCACACGGGGTGTCTGGGCGCTGCGCGGCGGGGTGCAGTTCTTCAAGACGGTTGATCCCATCGTGCTTTTCGGGGGCGTCTCCTATGAATACGCCTTCCCGCTCGAGCAGGGCGGCATCACCTTCCGGCCGGGCTGGCGCGTCAACTACAATGCCGGCTTCAGCTTTGCGCTGAGCGATCGCTCCACCCTCGGCTTCACCTTCATCGGGAACTACACCGCGGCGCTCAAGGCCGACGCCTTCACCTATCGCACCACGGCGAGCGAGGCGGCCGTGCTGCGCATCTCCCTCGTGCAGCGGCTGGGCGCGAGTCTCTGGATGGAGCCCGCCTTGGCCTTTGGCCTCGTCTCCGACAGCCCCAACGTCCAGCTGGGCCTCGGCCTCCGATACAGGTTCTGAACCATGCCCCTGATCCGCCGAACCCTCCTCCTCATGCTCCCGGCCACACCGGCCCTCGCGGCCGAGCCCGTGATGCGCCGCCCGCAATCCTGGCAGCAGCGCCGCTTCGCCAATGTCGTCCGCCAGGTCCTGGAATTCTCCTGCGGCAGTGCCTCGCTCGCTACGCTGCTCACCTTCTACCAGGGCCGCCCCACCACCGAGTTCGAGATCATCACCCTGCTGCGCCAGCGCTACCCCGGCGAGGAGGCCTGGCGGACCAAGCAATCCCAGGGCTTCTCCTTCGAGGACATCATCTTCGCGGCCGACCGGCTGGGCTTCGCCGCCCAGGCCGCCCGCATCGAGGTGCCGCAACTGCCGCAGATCGCCGGCCCCGTCATCGTCCATCTGGACAAGGGCGCCTGGCAGCATTTCTCCGTCCTCCGCGCCTCGCGCGAGGGCTTCCACTACCTGGCCGATCCCATCCAGGGCCAGGTCACCATGCTCGATGGGGAGTTCCGCCGCGAATTCACCGGCGCCGTCCTGGCCGTCTGGCGGCGGGGGCAGGGGCTGCCGGACCGCTCCCCCCTGCAGGCCGTGCGGGACGGTGTCTCCGTGGAGCGCACGGTGTCGCGGGCCATCCAGACCGCGCTGCCGCCCGGCGGCATGCCGATCCCCTTCTAGATGCACCGCACCCTCATCGGCCTCGCGCTGCTCGCCGCGGGGCCCGCCTGGGCCGACCCGCGCTGCGCCCACCTGGGCCAGGCGGCCTACAGCGCCACGCGCCTCACCTCCACCGATGGTGCGCCCGCCACCGCCAGCCGCGTGATGCTCCACGGCCCCCGCCAACGCCTGGAAGCCCCCGGCCCGGGTGAGGGCCGCCTCGTCACCCTCATCACGCCGGAGCTGCAGGCCATCTTCCTGACCACCGCGCAGCCCGCTGTCGCGCTCCGCATGCCCACGCCCCCGCCGCTGCCCGAGGCCACGGAGCGCCGCCAGCGGGAGGAACGCGGCCGCGCCGGCATCACCCTCATCACGGAACTCCGGGGTGCCAGCGGCCAGTGGCATATGGTGGAGCGCAGCCTCTGCCGCCGCGACGGCGTGCTGCTGGAAGCCTGGCAATGGCAGCCCGGCCCGCGCGGAGCCCGCATCATCGAGACCCGCCAGAGTGACATCCGCACGCTCCGGCCGGACGCCACCCTGTTTCGCCTGCCCGACGGATTCAGACTGATGGACCCGCCACCCTCTGTGCGGCCGTAGCGCCGGTCCAGGGACCTGCGCTCCGGCCTGCGGGCTCAATCCGCGAACTGCCCGGCCGCCTGGATGACCGGGCGCCACCGCGCCACATCGGCCGTCCAGAAGGCCCGGTGCGCGGCCGGCGTCGCCTTCGCCTGGGGCACCGGCTCGGTGCCCAGATCCGCGAAGCGCCGCACCAGCCCCGGATCCCGCAGCGCCGTCTGCAGCGCGCCGGATAGCCGGGCCACCAGCTCCGGATTCGTGCCGCGCGGCGCGTAGAGCCCGTGCCACACGCTCACCTCGAAGCCGGGCATCCCCGCCTCGATCGCCGTGGGCACGTCCGGCAAGGAAGCCACGCGGCTATTCGTCGTCACCGCGAAGGCCTTGATGGTGCCGGCCCGGATGTGCTCGGTCGTGTTCGTCGTCTGGTCGCACATCAGGTCCACCGTGCCGGCCACCAGATCATTCATCGCCGGGCCCGTGCCGCGGTAGGGCACCGTCGTCAGGGGCACGTTCATCGCCTGCTGGAACAACAGCCCGCAGAGGTGCGAAGCCGCCCCCACGCCCGCATTGGCCAGGTTGATCTTGTCCCGGTCCCGCCGCACCAGCGCCACCAGCTCGGCCAGGTTGTTGGCCGCGATGTTCCGCTTCGCCACGATCGTCATGGGGACTTCGGTGATCATGCCCACCGTCTCGAACCCGTTGATCGGGTCGTAGGCCAGCCGGCGATACAGCGTCGGGATCGTGCTCATGCCGATGTGGTGGACCAGCAGCGTGTAGCCATCCGGCCGCGCCGCCGCGGTGCGCTGCGCGCCGAGCGTGCCGCCCGCCCCGCCCACATTCTCGATCACGACGGAGGTGTTGAGGTCCCGCCCCATCGCCTCGCCCAGCAGGCGGGCCACGGTGTCGGTCGGGCCGCCGGCCGCGAAGGGCACGATGATGGTGATCGGTCGGCTCGGATAGGCCTGGGCCGAGGCCAGGGCCGGGGCGGCCAGGCCAGCGGCCACAAGGGCCGGGAGCTGACGCCGGGTCAAACGGGGCATGCGATCCTCCTGAAGGATTTCTTGACGGTCATGTGACGTGGCCGCTTCATCGTCATCTTTCGCGTCATTTGCAATCGCAAACCGACTGGCCCCCCGGCTTGGGATTGTCTATCCGCCATGCATGAAACGCAGCCCCCGCCATGACCGCTGAGGAATTGCTGCACCGTGGCATCGCCCGCCATCGCGAGGGGCGCCTGGCGGAGGCCGTCAGCCTCTACCGCCGCGCCCTGCGCCTGGCCCCCGGAAACCCCGACGCCGAGAACCTGCTGGGCGTCGCCGCCCGCCAGCAGGGGGACCTGCCCGCCGCCCTCAACCACGCCGCCCGCGCCGTGGCCGCCATCCCGGACTCGCCCCTCTTCCTCGCCAACCAGGGCGCCGCCCTGGCCGAGGCCGGCCGCCTGGCCGAGGCCATCGCCGCCCTCAGCCGTGCCGTCACCCTCAACCCCGCCGACGCCGTGAGCCTTCGCAACCTGGGCCAGGCGCTGACCGCCGCCGGCCAGCCCCAGGCGGCCCTGACCCCCCTGCAAGCCGCCACCCGCCTGACGCCCGAGGCGCCCGAGCCCTGGCTCGCCCTTGCCCATGCCGCCCATGCGGCCCAGGACCCCGCCCTGGCCCGGGATGCCGCCGCCCGCGTGCGCGGCCCGCTGGCGGAACAGGCGCGCTTCCTCCTCGCCGCCCTCGGCGCCGCGCCGGTGCCGGACCGCGCCCCCGCCGCCTATGTGCGGGACCTCTTCGACGCCTTCGCCCCCCGCTTCGACGCCGAGCTGGAAGGGGCGCTGGGCTACCGCACCCC
>NZ_JAIEQY010000090.1 GCF_019747315.1 Roseococcus sp.
GACCTGATGATGCGGCTGATGGCGGATGGCCTGCAGCGCCGCTTCAACAGCCCCTTTGTGGTGGAGAACCGGCCCGGCGGCTCCGCGCGGGTGGCGGCCGCGCATGTCGCGCGCCAGGCGCCGGACGGCTACACCTTCCTGATGGGCACGCCGGGGATCATGGCGCTGAACCCGCTCGTCTTCCGCGAGATGAATTACCGCCCGGCCGACTTCACGCCGATCTCGCTGGTGGGCGGATTGCCCTACGGCCTCATCGTCAACCGCAACCTGCCGGTGACGAATGTGCAGGAGTTGATCGCGCTGGCGCGGCAGCGCGACGGGCGGCTCAACCATGGCTCGACCGGCACCGGCCCGACCTTCGTGCAGAACCTGCTCCAGATCCGCGCAAATGTGCGCTTCGAGAACATCCTCTACCCCGGCACGCCGCCCGCGTTGAATGACCTGTTGCGTGGCGATGTGCATTTCATGTTCGACCTGATGCCGGGAATCATTGGCCAGATCCGCTCCGGCGATGTGCGCGCGCTGGCGGTGTCGGCGCCGGCCAGGGTTCCCGGCCTCGACAATGTGCCGACGATGCGTGAGGCGGGCGTGCCCGATTTCGATGCGACGAACTGGGTGGGCGTCATCGCCCCCGCGGGCGTGCCGGATGCCATCGCCGACCGCATGAGCGAAGCCATCCAGGAGATCGTCCGCACGCCCGCGGTGAACCAGCGCATCACGGAGCTTGGCGCGATTCCGGTCGGCTCCACCCGGGCCCAGTTCGCGGCGCATATTGCCGGGGAGCAGGCGCTCTGGGCCGATGTGGCGCAGCGCGCCGGGATCCGGCCGGAATAGGACCTCCGTGCGTATTGGCCGCCGCGTTGCCTGAACCCCGACCCAGGAGCCAGCCATGCCCATCACCCACGGTCGCCGCGGCCTGCTCGCCGCCCCCGTCCTGCTCGCGGCGCCGGCCGCCGCGCAGCAGCGCAGCCTGACCATCGTGAACAATGGCGGCGCGGTGGCGGAAGCCTCGCGCCGCGCCTGGTACGAACCCTTCGCGCGGGAGCGCGGCGTGCGTATCGTCGAGGACAGCTGGAGCCAGGAATTCGCGCGCCTGCGCACCCAGGTCGAGACGCGCCAGATCCGCTGGGATGTGGTGGAGATCACCTTCAACAACATGGCCGTGGGCTGCGACGAAGGCCTGCTGGAACGGGTGGACTGGTCGCGGCATTTCGACATCCAGCCCTTCGCCGCGGCGGGTGGTGTTTCCGATTGCGCGGTGCCGATCATGAGCGTGGTCGGCGGGCTGGCCTATGACGCGGACAAGCTGGGTAATGATCCGCCGCGCTCCTGGGCGGATTTCTGGAACGTCCGCCGCTGGCCCGGGCGCCGGGGCCTGCTGTTCCGGCCGAGCATGGTCGAGATCGCGCTCATGGCCGACGGCGTGCCCCCGCGCGAGGTGCTGGACGTGCTCAGCGCGCCGGGCGGGGTGGACCGGGCCTTCCGCAAGCTGGACGAGCTGAAGCCGCATATCCACTGGTGGCGCGCCGGCGCGGAGTCGGTGCAGATCCTCGCCAGTGGCGAGGTCAGCATGGTCTATGCCTGGAACGGACGCATCGCCGTCGCCAACCAGCAGGACCGGCGCAATCTGCGGATCGCCTTCGAGGCCGGCTTCATCCTTGGGAACCAGTATCTCGCGATCATGCGGGGCAGCCGCAACCGGGATCTGGCGATTGAATTCATCACCCACGCGGCTTCGGCGGCGCCGCTGGCCGCCTTCTCCCGGCAGATGCAGTACGGCCCGCCCAATGCCGCCGCACTGCCGCTGCTCGATGATCGCTTCCGCGCCATGCTGCCGCCGGAAAACATGATGCATCTGGCCTATCTCCAGCAGGGTGAGCGCTACCAGCGCTTCTGGCTCGACAACCTGGATGGGCTGACACAGCGCCTGGCGCGCTGGGCGGCCGGATGATCCAGCCCGCGCTCGCCCGCGCCTTTGCGCGCGATGAGCGCAGCCGGCGCAGGCGCAGCCTTGCGATGCTGGCGCCCGCCCTGATCTTCGCGCTGCTGTTCTTCCTGTTGCCCATCGCGGTGTTCCTGCTGCGCGCGGTGGATAATCGCGAGGTGCATGCGGCCCTGCCCCGCACGGCGGTGGCGATGGCGGCCTGGGACGGCGTGGCGCTCCCCGGCGAGCCTGCCTTCGCGGCGCTGGCAGCCGATCTGCGCGCCCTGCCGGACCCGATCGCGGCGGCAACCCTGGGCCGCCAGCTCAATGCGCATATGAGCGGGCTGCGCAGCATGGTGGTGCGCGCCGCCGCGCGACTGCCGGCGGAGCCGCGGGAGAATTGGCGCGCCACCTTCCTCGCCCTGGACCGGCGCTGGGAGGATCCTGCGGTCTGGACGCTTCTGCGCCATGAAAGCGGCTGGCTGACGCCCGCCTATCTGCTGGCCGCCCTGGACCGCGAGCGCGGCGAGGCCGGACGCATCCGCGCCGCGCCCCCGGACCGCGCGATCTTTCTCGATCTCCTGGCGCGTACATTGTGGATCTGCGCCGCCGTGACGCTGATTTGCGTCGTCATCGCCTTCCCGCTGGCGGTGGTGATGGCCCGCGCCGGGCCGCGCCTGGGTTCTTGGTTGCTGGTGCTCGTGCTGCTGCCCTTCTGGACCTCCCTCCTGGTGCGCAGCACCGCCTGGATCATCCTGCTGCAGCAGCAGGGGCTGGTGAACCAGGGGCTGCTCTGGCTGGGCCTGGTCGGAGAGCCTCTGGCGCTGCTCTACAACCGGCTCGGCGTGCTGATCGCGATGACCCATGTGCTGCTGCCGCTGGCCGTGCTGCCGATGTACAGCGTGATGCGCGGCCTGGACCGGCAAGCGCTGCGGGCGGGGGCGAGCCTGGGCGCGACGCCGCTCCGCGTCTTTCGCAGCATCTATTTGCCGCAGGTGGCGCCCGGGGTGATTGCCGGCGCCGCGCTCGTCTTCGTCTCGGCGCTTGGCTACTACATCACGCCCGAGCTGGTCGGCGGGCCGGGGGATCAGATGATCGCCTGGTTCATCGCTTATTTCACGGCGGATTCCGTGAACTGGGGCATGGCCTCGGCCTTGTCGCTCGTGCTGCTTGGCACCGTTGCGCTGGCCTATCTCGCGACGGCGCGCGCCGTCGGGCCGCGCCGGCTCAGGCTGCGCGGATGAGCGGGCCGGTTGCACCCGTGGAGCGATGGGCGCGGCGGCTGGCGATGGGCTGGGCGGCGCTTGCCGTGCTGTTCCTGGTGGGCCCCCTGCTGGTCGTCGTGCCGTTGTCGCTGACCTCCGGTTCCTTGCTGCTCTATCCGCTGCCCGGGCTGTCCTGGCGGTGGTACGAAGAGGTGCTGACCGATCCGCTCTGGACCGGCGCCATGCTGAACACGCTGCTCATCGGCCTGCCGACGACGCTGCTGGCGACGGTGCTGGGCACGCTGGCCGCCTTTGGCTTGCAAGGGCTGCGGTCCCGCTGGCGCCCGGCGCTGATCGGCCTGCTGCTCTCGCCCCTGGTGCTGCCGGTCATCGTCTATGCCGTCGCGGCCTTCTATTTCTTCGCACGGATCGGGCTGGGCGGCAGCTATGCCGGGCTGATCGTGGCGCACACCATCCTCTCCACGCCCTTCGTGATCGTCACGGTGCTGGCGACGCTGGACGGGCTGGACGCCTCCCTCCCGCGCGCGGCGGCCATGCTGGGGGCGCCGCCGCTCCTGGCCTTCCGGCGCGTCACGCTGCCGCTCATCCTGCCCGGCGTGGCTTCCGGCGCGATCCTCGCCTTCGTCAATTCCTTCGACGAGCTTGTGGTGACGCTGTTCCTCGCGGCCCCCGAGCAGCGCACGCTGCCGCGCCAGCTCTGGTCCGGCGTGCAGGAGAGCGTCAGCCCGGCGATCACCGCCGCGGCGGTGGTGCTGATGGCGGTCTCGATCCTGCTGATGTTGGTCACCGAGGCGCTGCGCCGCCGCGCCGCCCGTCTTGCCGGCCGTTTGGGAGTCTAGGGCATGGACCAGCCACGCACGATCGCCCTTCAGGGCGAATGGGTCGTCGCCTTTGACGGGCGCGATCATCGCATCATCCGCGACGGCGCCGTCGCCTATCGCGGCGACCGCATCGTGGCGGTGGGGCCGGCTGCCGAGATCGTGGCCGATGAGATCATCCCCGGCCGCCGCAAGCTGGTGATGCCGGGCATGATCAGCCTGCACGCCCACCTGCGCCTCAATGAGGGCTACCGCATGGTGCTGGATGGCGGGCGGCGGGATTTCATGCGGGCCGGGTTCATCAACTATGCCGGCCGGAAGGAGGGCGGCGGCCCGGCCTTCCTCGACCCGGGCGACCCGGTGGCGGCGCTGCGCTTCTGCATGGCGACGCACCTGCTCTCCGGCGTCACGACCATCCTGGAGATGGATGCCGGCGCCCCGGATGGCGGCGAATCCTGCGCGGCGCTCGCCGCCGAATGCGGGCTGCGGATGTATTACGCGCCCAACTTCACGGGGGCCGACTACCGGCTGGGGCCGAAGGGTGAGGCGCGGCTGGTCTGGGATGAGGGCGCAGGGCTGGCCGGGCTGGACCGTGCCCTGGCCTTCGCCGCGCGCCATGACGGCGGGGCGGAGGGGCGCATCCGGCCGATCCTGGTGCTCAACGAATTCTTCGCCTCGACACCCCGGCTGCGCGCCGCAACGCGAGAGGCCGCCACGCGGCACGGCCTGCGCATCACCACCCATTTCTGCGAACAGCTCTATGAATTCCACGAGACGCTGCGGCAGACCGGCCTGACGCCGGCTTTGCTGCTGCAGCAGGAAGGCTTCCTCGGCCCTGACGTCATCCTCGGCCATGCGCTCTACGTCGCCGGGCACAGCATGGCGGCCTACCCTTATGCGGGGGATCTGGAGACGATCGCCGAGGCGGGCAGCCACATCGCCCATTGTCCCGTCGCCTATGCCCGGCGCGGCGTGGCCTTCGAGGGCGTGAAGCGCTTCCGCGACGCCGGGATCAATATCGGCCTCGGCACGGACGCCTTCCCGACCGACATCATCTCGGAGATGCGGATGGCCGCGCTGGTGGGCAAGCTGGTCGAGCGCAACCACGAGGACCCCTCGGCCGCCGATGCCTTCCGCGCCGGCACGCTGGGCGGCGCCCGCGCACTTGGGCGCGAGGACCTCGGGCGCCTGGCGCCAGGTGCCCGGGCCGACATCGTGGTGGTGGATTTCGACAACCTCACCATCGGCCCGGTGCTCGATCCCATCCGCGCGCTGGTCTATTCCGCGACGGGCGACATGGTGGAACGCGTGGTGGTGGACGGCATCACCCGCGTGGGTGACAAGCGCCTGCTGCCCTGGGACCAGCAGGCGCTGCTGCGCGACGCCGTCGCCTCGGCAGGTCGGGTCTGGGGCGAGTTCGGCGCGCATCACTGGTCGGGCCGCGCCGTGGAGGAGGTCTTCCCGCCCGCCTTCGCCCCTTGGGATGGCCGATGACCGAGGCGCCGATCCTGCGTCTGCGCGGTGTCAGCAAGAGCTATGACGGCCAGGCGCTCGCCGTGCGGGCGCTGGACCTCGACGTCGCGCGGGGCGAGTTCCTCACGCTGCTTGGCCCCTCCGGCTCGGGCAAGACGACGACGCTGATGATGCTGGCGGGCTTCGAGACGCCGACCGCGGGAAGCATCGAGCTGGAGGGCCGGCGCGTGGACGGCCTGCCGCCGCATCGCCGCGGGCTTGGGATGGTGTTCCAGAACTACGCGCTGTTTCCGCACATGACCGTGGCACAGAACATTGCCTTCCCGCTCTCGGTGCGCCGCACGCCGCAGGTCGAGGCCATGCGCCTGGTGGCCGAGGCGGTGGAGCTGGTCGGGCTCTCCGGGCTGGCCGACCGGCACCCCGGCCAATTGTCGGGCGGGCAGCAGCAGCGTGTGGCGCTGGCGCGCGCGCTGGTCTTCCGCCCACCCCTCGTGCTGCTGGACGAGCCGCTGGGCGCGCTCGACCGCCAATTGCGGGAGCGGATGCAGATCGAGCTGAAGCGGCTGCATGCCAGCCTCGGCGTCACGATGATCTACGTCACGCATGACCAGGAGGAGGCGATGGCGATGTCGGACCGCGTCGCCGTGTTCCACGAGGGGCGCGTGCAGCAGGTGGCCCCGCCGGCCGAACTCTATGCGGCACCCGCAAGCCTCTTCGTCGCGGGCTTCGTCGGCGAGGGCAACCGGATCGAGGGCGTGGTGACGGCGCGCGAGGGCCCTGTGCTCCAGGTGGCGGTGGATGGGCTGCCGGGGCTGGTCGCGCTGGCGGCCGATGCGGCGGGCCCGGGCGAGCGGGTCGCCATCGCCGTGCGGCCGGAGCGGATCCGCCTGGGGGCCGACGCCCACGCGGCCGACAACCGCGTGACCGGCCGGCTGACCGACCTGATCTTCGTAGGGGATCGCTTGCGCGGGCATTGCGCGCTGCCACGCGGCCGCGAGCTGGTCTTCAAGCGGCCCAATGACGGTGGCGCGCTGCCGGAACGCGGTGACATGTTGGAACTGGGCTGGGCGCGAAGCGATGCACGCGCATGGCAAGTCGAGACAGGAGGAAGCGAATGAACGAAATCACCATCCCCGCCCGGCGCGGCAAGGCCCTGCGCCTGCGAGCAGGCCAGTGCGTGGACGTCGTCAACACACATGGCGAGCAGGTGGTGGACACCTGGGCCTTCCATGCCGAGGACGCCAGCGAGTTCATGTCCATGGAGCACAGCCGCGCCGGCATGCTGCGCCTGATCCCCCGGCCCGGCGACACGCTGCTGAGCAATCGCCGCCGCCCCATCCTCACCATGGTCGAGGACAATTCGGGCGGCATCCACGACACGCTGATCGCGGCCTGCGACCGCTGGCGGTATGAAGGGCTGGGCGTGGCCGGATATCACGACAATTGCCAGGATAATCTCTGGGCCGCGATGCAGGAGATTGGCTTCGTCATCGGTGAGACGCCAAGCCCCTTGAACCTCTTCATGAACATCCCGGTCGGTGCGGATGGCAGCGTGTCCTTCGAGGCGCCGGTCTCGACGCCAGGCAGCTTCGTTCGGCTGCGCGCGGAGATGGATCTGGTGATGGCGTTCTCCGCCTGCCCGCAGGATATCCTGCCGATCAATGGCCGCAGCTGCTGTCCAACCGAAGCGCATCTGCGGCTGGCGGGTGGGTAGGGCGTCAATCGGCGTCCATGGCCCTTCACCCTGCGGCGCGTAGCCATGTGCCGGCGGGGGCGCCAATGTCAGCACGGAGCTGCTTCGGCAGGGCCTTGGCGATCGCGGTCAACCCCGACGCGCCCGTGACGCTTGATGCCCGCTTTGTGTTGAGCATGCCGGCTACCAAGCAGCGCCATGTGTGGGTGCTGCGCTCCGTCGTTGATGTGCAATCGCCCCGGCCTTCGAACGGCACCCAGCTTGGCAAGGCCGATCAAAGCCCCGGTTCACCTCCGGGTGATGGCACTCCACCGTCACCTTCACCGTCGATATCCGTGCAGCCGGATGACCTTGTTCCACGAGAGCGGCGCGATCCAGGGCAGCGGCCATTGAGGGTGATCATGGACTGAGGTTGCAATCTCAGTATTGTCAATAATTGGCACACAGTGAATCTTATTTGTTTGTCTTTTGATCGCGCTCCGGCAGTGGCATCTCCTCCTCCGCACGAACGACGTGCCCGCAACCCGCCGGAGGCCCGATGCACATCACCTACCTCTTCGATCCGCTATGCGGCTGGTGCTATGGCGCCTCGCCGGTGCTGGAGAAGATCGCCTCAGAGGCGGCGTTTGAGTTGGATCTGGTGCCGGCTGGCCTGTTCGCCGGCGACGGCGCTCGGCCGATGGATGCCAATTTCGCCGACTATGCCTGGTCCAACGACCAGCGGATTTCGCGCCTGACCGGCCAAGTCTTCAGCGAGGATTACCGGCGTCAGGTCCTGGCGGATAGCACGCGGCTTTTCGATTCCGGGCCGGCGACCCTGGCGCTCGCTGCCGTCGCGGTCACCGCGCCGGCGCGTGAGTTGGAAGCGCTGAAGGCCATCCAACTCGCCCGCTATGTGGAAGGCCGCGATACGACGGATCCGGCCGTACTCGCCAAGGTGCTGGCACAGCTCGGCCTGGACGACGCGGCCACGCGCCTGAGCGCACCTGATGGCGCCATGCTCGACTTCTACCGCCAGCGAATTCAGGGCGGGCGCGCGACCATGCGAAAGTTCGGCATCAACGGCGTTCCCGCGCTGCTCGTCGGCGGGCCGGACGGTCAGCGCCTTGTGCCCGCGAACGCGCTTTTTTCGGACGCCGAAGGCCTCCTCGCCGGCCTCCGGGCCGCCTGATCCTCCGCGGCCCCAAACGCTGAGCGTTGCCGGGCCCGCCATTTCCTCCACGACCTCGTTTCAATCAGGAGATCACCCATGTTCACCAGGAGAGACATCATGAAGACCACCCTCGCCGCCGGCGCCACCGTCATGACGGCTGCCGGCATCGGCAGCGCTGCCGCGGCCGGCCTGACCTGGCGCCACCTTCCCGCCGGGCCCACCGGCTTCTTCCGCGCGCCGGTGCTGGTCTCGGGCGCGACCGAGGCGCTGCTCATCGACGGTGGCTTCACGCTGTCCGACGGCCGCGCTGTCGCCGAGGCTATCAGGTCCACGGGCAAGCGGCTCACCGCGGTCTATGTCAGCCAGAGCGACCCCGACTATTACTTCAGCCTGCGCCCGATCAAGGAAGCCTTCCCCGAGGCCCGGGTCATCGCAGCACCGGAGACGGTCGCCGCCATCCGCGAGAATGTTGAGAAGAAGCTCGCGGCCTGGGGGCCGCAGCTGCGGGACAATGGCCCGCAGGCGCTGGCCGATGTGGTGATCCCCGATGTGTTCGCGGGCAACACCCTCACGGTCGATGGCGAGGCGATCGAGATCGTGGATGCCGAGGGCCTGCCGAACCGCCGCCATCTCTGGGTTCCGTCGCTCCAGGCGGTGTTCGGCGGCGTGCTGGTCTTCTCGGGCGTCCATGTCTGGACCGCCGATACGCAGAGCCGCGAACTGCGCGCGGCCTGGGTCGCGACGCTCGACAGGATTGCCGCTCGGCAGCCTGCCATCGTCGTGCCTGGCCACATGGTTGCGGATGCGGCGACCGACCTTTCCGGCGTCACGCACACCAAGGCCTATCTCCTGGCCTTCGAGGAGGAACTCGCGAGGTCACCGACCGCGTCGGCCCCGCTGATCGCGGCGATGAAGGCCCGCTTCCCCGGCCTTGGCATGGATGTGGCGCTGGATATCGGCGCCAAGGTGGCCACCGGCGAGATGCGGTGGGGCTGATGGGCGCGAATCTCGACCTCATCCGGGCCACCTACGAGGGTTCGTCGGAGGAGAACGGCCGCAACCTGCTGGCCGCTCTCGCCCCGGATGCCGAGTGGACCGAGGCGGAAGGCTTCCCCTACGCCGGCACCTATGTCGGTGCGGCCGCGATCATTGCGGGCGTCTTCCAGCGGCTCGGCAGCGAGTGGATCGGCTATCGCGCCGAGGTCCATACCTTCCTGGAGGATGGCGACCGCGTCGCCGCCTTTGGGGTGTATTCCGGCACCTACAAGGCGACCGGCAAATCCATGCGCGCCGAGTTCGCCCATCTCTACGAGGTGCGCGATGGACGCATCACGCGCATGCGGCAGTATGTGGACACGGTGATGGTCCGCCGGGCGCTGCCCGAAGGCGGCTGACACGCCAGCCTGCGGCCGGCCACCCGGCCTGTCGCGCGCGATGCGGCGACGGTGGCTCCGGCCCGTGCCGTCGGTGTTACCGCGCCAGTGGGCGCCGGGTGGCCATCGCCGCCCGCCGCCCACAAGCCAAGCCTGCTAGATTTTGATGAACTCATGCACCGACAGGGGCCCGAAGGGCAGCGACGCCAGCGGCCCGCCGATGTCGAGCGCGCCGAGATCGACCGGAAAGAAGCCGGTCGCTTCGATGATCTTGCGGATCTCGGCCTTTGCCTCGGCGTCGTCGCCGGAATAAAACAGCACCCGTCGACCCTCGCCCAGCGTCGGCTGCGCCAGCAGTCTCGAGTCGAGGTGGTTGAACGCCTTCACCACCCGCGCCCCTGGCACGAAGCGGCTGAACAACGCACTCGAATTCTGCCCGTGCAGGTCGATCGCCTTGACGCCATAGACCGCCAGGGGGTTGGTGGGGTCCTTGGCATCCGGCGAATCCGGGTCCAGGAATTCCAGGGCATTGGTACAATCCACCACGATGCGGCCAGCCCAAGCGGGCAGCGCGGTGAACACGGTTTCCACGTCGGTCCAGCGCATGGCGGCGAAGACGATGTCGGCGCGCGCTGCCTCTGCCACCGTGCCGGCGGTGAGGAAGGGGCCAAGTTCCTCGACCAGGGCGGCAAGGGAAGCGGGGCCACGGCGATTGGCGATGGTGGCGGCGATGCCCTTGCCGGCCAGAATGCGGGCAATGGTGCTGCCGAAGGCGCCGGAGCCGATGATACCAATGGTCATGAGAGGTTTTCCTTTCGGTTGAGGTGAGGGCAACACAGTCGCTAGGGTAAAAAGATTGTGTGTCTGCGACGTAACAACACTTTCGGGCAAAGTATCACCAGACGAGCGGCAGGGCGAAACGGCCCAGTCGCGACACCTCGGCGGCGATATCGGCGATGCTGGTCTGTGCCAGCTCATCCTCCAGCGCCCGGCGCGCTTGCGCGAAAGCCGGTTGGATCGCTTCCAGGATGGTGCCCCCCACCGCGCAGTCCTTGCAGGGCGGGGAGCGATGCGTCGGGAACAGGTCCGTGTCCTCGACTGCCTGATAGACATCAAGCAGCCGTATCGCCGCCGCGGGCCTGGCCAGCAAGGCGCCGCCGCCGGCACCGAGCTGAGATCGGGTCAGCCCGGCCTGCGCCAGGCGGGATAGCAGGCCGCGGATGACGACAGCCCCGGTATTGGCTGACTTCGCCAAATCCTCCGACCGCAGCGGCCGGCCATCGGTGACGGCAAGCGTTGTCAGGATGTGGATGGCCACGGCGAATCGGGTGCTGGTTGGCATGGTGGTTCCGTTAGTGTGTCGCTGCTTCTATTTCACATTGGGCGCATCGTCAAGGTTGTCTTCGTCATCCGGCGCCCGGCACCGACACGGCCGCGGCATTGGCGCCGGAGCATTGCTTCAGACGCTCCATCATCCAGCGGCCGGCGGGGCCTGGGGGGCTGGCGATCCGGTAGATTGCCGAGATCTGCAACTGCAATCCGCCCGGCGGCACATCTTGCACGGATAACTCGACCAGCCGTCCTTCGGCCAGGTCCTGCGCCACGGTGTGCACCGGCATGCCGCCCCAACCCAGGCCGCTGAGCAGGAAGGCGTGCTTGGCGAACAGGTCGGCCAACCGCCAGGTCATCGGGGACATGACGCCGAACTCGCGGCCCGCCGAAAGGTCGGACCGGTCGGTCAGCACCAGCTGGACGTGGCGTGCCAGCTCCTCCCGCCCGATCATGCCGCGATGCGCGGCCAGTGGGTGGCTGGCGGCGGCGACCATGATGAAGCTCACGGTGGTCACGGGCTCCGCCAGCAGCCCCTGCGGCAAGAGCGGCAGCGACCCAACCAGGGCAAAGCTGGCACGGCCGTCAATCACAGGCTGCACCGCGCCCCCAAGCGCTTCGACGTAAAGCCGGAGGGGCGTGGCGGGAAAGTGGCTGCGGAAGGCGTGTGAAACCTCTGCGATGGCTGTGATCGGGAAGAACACATCGATCACCGCCGCCAGCTCCGCCTCCAGCCCGCCAGAGATGCCTTTCGCCCTTGCCTTCATGCAGTCTACGCCGGCCACGATGCCGCGGGCGTCGCCCAGCAGCACGCTGCCTTCCCCGGTCAGGCGGGGATAGCGGCCGCTGCGGTCGAACAGAGTGACCGAAAGCTGCGCCTCCAGATTGCCCATGCTTTCACTGATCGCGGATTGCGTGCGCCGCAACCTCCTGGCAGCGGCGGAGAAGCTGCCCTCATCCGCGGCTGCCACGAAAATCCGCAACTGATCAAGCGATACACCGTCCAGCATGCCTTCTCCATCGGCTGAGCCGATGGATAGTAACAGAAAATCGGGACTTAAACGATGGTTTGCGACTTGCCATCTCAAACTCCGAAATGACGAAACAGGAGCTTCGGATGGCGGATCATGCATCCCATGAAGGCCGCGTGGCGGTGGTGACGGGCGCGGGGCGTGGCATCGGCGCAGCCATCGCTGCCGAATTTGCCAGCCGCGGCGCGCAGGTGGTCTGCGTGGACCTGCAGCCGCCGGAGGGCACGGTCGCAGCCATCGGCGCGGCTGCCATTGGCGTCGCCGCCGATGTGTCCGACCGGGAAGGCTGGGCGGCGGTTGCCCGCGCCGCGGAGGCCGCCTTCGGCGATGTGGGTATCGTCGTCAACAACGCCGCCTTCTATCCCAACCGGCCGATCGAGGCGCTGGATATCGAAACATGGCGCAAGACCATGGCGGTCAATCTCGACGCGCATTTCCTCTCGGCGCAGCAGTTCATACCTGCGATGCGCCGCCGCCGCTGGGGGCGCTTTGTCGGCATCTCGTCCAACTCCGTCGGGCTGACGTTGAAGGGCATGAGCCATTACATCGCCTCCAAGATGGGCATCATCGGCTTCATGCGGGGCCTGGCCAATGATGTCGCCAATGACGGCATCACCTGCAACGCGGTGCTGCCGGGCCTCACCCATACCGTGGCGAGCGAGGCGCAGGGCGAGGAACAGCGCCGCGCGACCTGGCAGGCCCAGGCCATCCAGCGTTTCGCCGAGCCGGCCGATATCGTGGGGCCGGTCATGTTCCTCACCACCGAGGATGCTGCCTTCATGACCGGGCAGGCGCTGGTGGTCGATGGCGGACAATACCGGCTGGGATAGCCCGCGGCCCGCGCCGTGCAGGGCGACCGCCGAAGGCGCTTCACATCATCGCTTCGCCTCCACCGACACGATCAGGATCAACGTCATGACCGATACAACCGGCCTGCCTGAAGCGGGCGCCGTCCGCACGCAGCCAGCGGCCTATTTTGATACCATCATCGTCGGCGGCGGCTCCGCCGGCGCGGTGCTTGCCAACCGGCTCAGCGCCGATCCGGCGCGGCGCGTCCTCCTGATCGAGGCGGGCAAGGCCTATTCGCCCGGTGCCTATCCCGACGCCGTGCGGCGACAGGACCTGCTGGGCGGCGACGCGCCGCATGACTGGGGCTTCGAAAGCGAGCCGGGCGTGCTCGGCCGCCGGCTGCCGCTCGCCCGCGGAAAGGTGCTGGGCGGGTCCTCCGCCATCAATGGTGCGGTGGCGATGCGGCTGCCGAAATCGGACCATGAGCGCTGGGCGCGGCAGCATGGCCTGGCCGGGTTCGACTGGGCCGGGGCCCGCCCCTTCTACCAGTCGCTGGAGCGGACCTCCGGCCTGGGCGGCACGGGCCGCGACGGCCCCTTCCCGATTCACCAGCTGGGCGAGGAGGAAGTCTCCGAGCAGCACCACGCCTTCATCGCGGCGGCCCTCGCGGCCGGTCATCCGCGCTCCGCGGGCTTCAACACCGACCAGCCGCTTGGCGTCGGTCCCTATGTCATGAACACGCGGATGGGCGTGCGGCTGAACACCGGCATGACGCTGCTGGGCGATGCGGTGCGCGCCCTGCCCAACCTGACGATCCGCGACGAGACGCTCGTGGATGCCGTGATCCTGGACGGCGAACGCGCCACCGGGATCCGCCTGGCCGATGGCGACATCATTGCCGGGGGGGAGGTTATCCTCTCCGCCGGCACCTATGCCAGCCCGGCGATCCTCATGCGGTCCGGCATCGGCCCGGCGGCAACGCTGCGCCGGCTTGAGATTCCGGTGGTGGCCGACCTGCCGGTCGGCAGCCGGCTTCAGGATCATCCCCTGTTCCCGACAGTGTGGTCGATCAGGCGCGATGCGGTGGGCCTGCCCTATCCGCCGATCGGCGCCATGCTGTGGGGCCCGTCGCGCCATGCGGCCGATGGAGAGGCCGACCTGAACATCAGCACCGCGCCCCTGCCGGAAGGCGGCCCGACCGGCGCAATGTTCCTGCTGTTCGCGGCGCTGGTGCGGCCGCGTTCCCTGGGTTCGCTGACCATCACGAGTCGCGATCCGCGCGTGCCGCCGATGATCGATCCCGGCTTCCTCAAGGATCCCCTGGACCGTGAGCGGCTGGTCGATGGTGTGGAGATGATCCGCGACATCGCGCGCCAGAAGCCCTTCGCCGACATGGTCGGTGGGGAACTGGTGCCCGGTGAGGCCGCGCGGGACCGCCCTGCGATCCATGCCGCGCTGCCGGCGGGCATCGCGACCTATCAGCACCCGACCTCCACCGTGCCGATGGGTGGCGACAGCGATGCGACCGCCGTGGTGGACCTGCACGGACGTGTACGCGGCATTCGCGGCCTTCGGGTGGTCGACGCCTCGATCTGGCCCGACGTGCCCTCCGTCGCGACGGCCTTCCCCACCATGATGCTCGCCGAAAGCATCTCGGCGCGCATGGCCTGACGGACCTGCCCCTCAACCGCATTCCCCCCACCAGACAGAGAAAGAAGACGCCATGAGTGACAACCCGACCGCCGTGGAATTGCTGCGGCGCAGCCTGGACACGTTCCTGGCCAAGGACATGAAGGCCTGGTCCGAGCTGTGCCACGAGGATGTGGTGGTGGAGTTCCCCTTCGCGCCGGCGGGATCGCCGAGCCGGCTGGAAGGCCGCGCCGCGATCTACGAATACCTGCGCAACTATCCCGCTGTCATCGACGTCAAGTCCACCTTGATCCTGCGCATCTACGCCGCGGAAGACCCCGCTGTGGCCATCGCGGAATGGAGCGCATCCGGCCGCGTCCTGACGAACGGCAATCCCTACGAGATGCGCTACGCGACCTTCGCCACCTTCCGCGACGGGCTGATGGTGAACTACCGCGAATACTGGAACCCGGCCGCTTTCATGGCCGCCATGGGTGGGTCCGGATTCTAGCGCATCCTCGCGGCCTCCTTTCCAAGTGGAAACAAGGGAACATCATGAACATCACCTCAAACAAGGTTTGCCTTGTCACCGGGGGCAGCCGCGGCCTTGGTCGCAGCACCGCCCTGGCGCTTGCCCGCAGTGGCGCGGGCGTCATCATCACCTCTCGCACCCAGGCGGACAGCGCGGCGGAAGTGGTACGTGAGGTGGAGCGGCTGGGCGGCAAGGCCGTCGCGCTGCGGCTGGACATGGCGCAGGCCGCGACCTTCCCCGCCTTCGTGGATGAGGTGCGGGCGGCGCTCCAGGCGACATGGTCGCGGGAGGGCCTGGATATCCTCGTCAACAATGCCGGCATGGGCATGATCGCGCCCATCGCCCAAACCGACGAGGCGATGTTCGATCAGTTGATGGCGGTGCATCTGAAGGGCGTGTTCTTCCTCACGCAGTCGCTGCTGCCATTGATCGCCGATGGCGGCCGCATCGTGAACCTCTCTTCGGGACTGACCCGATTCTCACTGCCCGGCTACGCCGCCTATGCGATGATGAAGGGTGGCATCGAGGTGTTCACGCGCTATCTCGCCAAGGAGCTCGGCCCCCGCGGCATCGCGGTGAATACCGTTGCGCCTGGCGCCATCGAGACGGATTTCGGCGGGGGTGTGGTGCGAGACAATGCCGGCCTCAACAAGATGATCGCCGGGCAGACCGCGCTCGGCCGTGTCGGCCTGCCGGACGATATCGGCCCGGCGATCGCGGCGCTGCTGTCACCGGCCAATGGCTGGGTGAATGCACAACGCATCGAGGTTTCAGGCGGCATGTTCGTCTAGGCCGACCGTCGCAGTAGCACGTCTGGGACCATCGCCGCGGCCGATGTGTAGCATCGAAAGATCATGGCTGTTCCGGATTTGGCCGCGCGTTGCATCAACGCTGTGCGAAGCGCCATCCGGCTCTCACCTCGTCACCTGGCGCACAAGGCGCCGTCAAAGGATCATCACATGACAACCATCCTGCATATCGATTCCAGCATCCTCGGGGACCATTCCACCAGCCGCATGCTGAGCGCCGAGATCGTGGCGCGGCAGCAGGCGCTGCATGCCGGCGCCAAGGTCATCCACCGCGACCTGGCCGCCGACGGCGCGATGCATCTCTCTGGCGCGCATCTGGCGGTGTTCCAAGGTGCGGCGGCGGGCAGCCCGGCGCTGGGCGACGATGTCGCGACCGGCGGTGCCTACCTGGCTGAACTGCTCGCCGCGGATGTCATCGTCATCGGCGCGCCGATGTACAACTTCTCCGTCCCGTCACAGTTGAAAGGGTGGATCGACCGCGTCTGCGTCGCCGGGAGCACCTTCCGCTACACCGCCAACGGGCCTGAAGGTTTGTTGACCGCGAAGAGGGTTCTGATCGCCTCGACCCGCGGCGGCATCTACAGCCACGGCCCCGCCGCTGCGCTGGAGCACCAGGAATCCTACCTGCGGACGGCGCTGGCCTTCATCGGCATCACCGATGTCACGATCATCCGCGCGGAGGGCCTGAACCTCGGCGATGACAGCAAGGCGGCCGCGCTGGCCGGCGCGAAGGCGCAGATCGCGGCGCTGGCCGCCTGACAATCCGCCGGAGGACACCATTCATGATTCCGTACAGCTATCTCGCTCCCGTCGGGCGTCTTCTCCTTGCGCTCATGTTCATCCTGAGCGCGCTGGGCAAAATCGCAGAGCCGGCGGCGACGCAGGGCTTCATCGCATCGGTCGGGCTGCCCCTGTCGATGCTCGCCTATCTGGGCGCGATCGTCATCGAGCTCGGCGGCGGCATCCTGCTGCTGCTGGGCTTCCAGGCGCGGGCCACGAGCCTCCTCCTGGCCGGCTTCACGCTGCTGGCGGCGGTGGTTTTCCACCACGACTTCGCGAACCAGAATGAGATGATCCACTTCCTCAAGAACCTCGCGATTGTCGGCGGCCTTCTCCATATCGCGGCGGGTGATGCGGGTGCCCTGAGCCTGGATCACCGCCGACTCAATCGGACCTGAAGGACAACGGGCCTTTGGCCCAGGGGAAGAAGCATGGAAATCGGCATCGACAGTTTCGTGGCCACCATCCCGCATCCCGTGACGGGGCATCTGGTCTCGCCCGCGGATCGGATGGAGGCGCTGCTGGCGGAGGTGGAGACGGCGGATCGCGTCGGGCTCGACGTCTTCGGCATCGGCGAACATCACCGGCAGGAATTCCTGGATTCCGCCCCGCCGGTGATCCTGGCCGCGGCGGCGGCGCGCACGAAGCGCATCCGCCTGGCCAGTGCCGTCACGGTGCTGAGCGCGGCGGATCCGGTGCGGGTCTTCCAGGAGTTCGCGACCATCGACCTCATCGCCCGCGGCCGGGCGGAGATCGTCGTGGGGCGAGGGTCCTTCGGCGAAGCCTATCCGCTGTTCGGCTTCGCAATGGCCGATTACGATGACCTTTTCGCGGAGAAGCTGGACCTGCTGCTGATGCTGCGGGATGAGGAGCGCGTCACCTGGCGCGGGCAGTTCCGACCCCCACTCGACCAGCAGCGCGTATTTCCGCGGCCGCACCAGGATCGGCTGCCGATCTGGCTCGGGGTTGGCGGCACGCCGCAATCCTTCGTCAGGGCCGGGGCGCTGGGCCTGCCGCTGATGGTCGCCATCATCGGCGGCAGCTTCGAACGCTTCCGCCCCCTCGTTGATCTGTATCGTGAGGCTGGCCGGCGGGCCGGCCATCCGGCGGAATCGCTGAAGGTGGGCGTCCACGCCATGGGTTTCGTCGCGGACAGCGATGCCGCCGCGCGGGACGCATTCTTTCCGGGATGGGCGCACATGTTCACCGAGATCGGCCGCGAACGTGGCTGGCCACGCGCGACGCGGGGGCAGTTCGATGCGATGTGCGGGCCTCAGGGGGCCTTCCTGATCGGCGACCCGCGGACGGTGATCGACAAGATCCGCGCAGCCGACGAGGCACTGGGCGGCATCTCCCGCCTCACCTTCCAGATGAGTTCCGCCATGCTGGAGACGGCGGCGATGCAGCGGTCCATCACCCTGCTGGGCACCGAGGTCGCGCCCATCAGCAGAAACGCATCCGGCCTGGCGCCAGCCCGTGGGTGAACTGGTTGGCGGCATCTGGCGCCGCGGGGGGATGGAGAGCGTGCTGGCCGATGGCGAGTTGAAGCGCCCGCCTTCGGTTTTCCGCCACTGGATCAAGCAGGATGGCGACAGCCCCTTCAGGCCCGCGCCGGGGCGCTACCACCTTTATGTCTCGCTCGCCTGCCCATGGGCGCACCGCACGCTGATCATGCGCAGCCTCAAGGGCCTGCAGGATGCCATTGGCGTCTCGGTGGTGCATTGGCTGATGGGGGATGATGGCTGGTGCTTCGATCCCGGGCCGGGCGTCATTCCCGATACCGTCAACGGCACAAGCCTCCTGCATCAGGTCTACACCTTGTCGGACCCGGCCTGCACGTCGCGCGTGACCGTGCCGGTGTTGTGGGACAAGCTGACGCGCCGGATCGTGTCCAATGAATCGGCCGACATTCTGCGCATGTTCAATGCGGCATTCGACGACCATGGCGCGACACCGGGCGACCACTACCCGGTGGCCCTTCGCGATGAGATCGACGTGGTCAACGCGCGCATCTACGCAACGCTCAACAACGGCGTCTATCGTGCCGGCTTCGCCGCGACGCAGACGGCCTATGAGGCAGCGGTGGCCGAGGTGTTCGGGACACTCGACTGGCTCGAACATCGCCTGGAGGGTCGGCGATACCTGGTCGGCGGGCACCTCACCGAAGCCGATATCCGCCTGCTGACGACGCTCCTGCGCTTTGACCCCGTCTATCTCGGGCACTTCAAGTGCAACCGCCGCGCGCTGGCCGACTATCCCGCGCTCTGGGGCTATACGCGGGACCTGTATCAGCATCCCGCCATTCGTCCGACAGTCGATATCCGGCATATCAAGGGGCACTACTATGGCAGCCATCGATGGCTGAACCCGAATGGCATTATCCCCATCGGCCCTGACCTGGACTTCGATGCTCCTTCCGGGCGTGAGCGGCTCTTGTAGATTCCATTGTTTCATCCGGCATGCCGGGTGGTGGCTTGATTCTCAGTCCGGGCCGCGATGGTTGCCCGGTCTCCTCGGACCCACTGACACCTGCGGGGCTGGAGGCTGTCTCACCGCTCGGGATGAGGGGTTCTGCGCACCACCCGCAAGTCGGTGCAGATGGCCTTCATCGCCCCCCCTGCACGAAATGGGCACGACGGATCGGCGCAATCGTCTCCACGGCAGACATCCCAATCCACCCCCCGTGCATCGCGAGAGCCAAGGTGGACCCCATCACCCGATGGGGGCCCTATGGGACGCCCGATTACCCCGCCGACGGGGTCCCTTCTCCATGCCTGTCCACACTCCGGAACCGGCGCTGCCTGCCGGATCAGGCTGCTCCCCCTGCTCTCCACCGATAACTGAGCGGTGCTGCTACACGAAGTTTTCGGACGGGTGAGGTCATCTGACCTCCCGCCGGTTCCAGCCGGCGCGGGGGAGGGGGCATTGAGCAGGGCATTGGGGCGTGACGCCCGCCCCGCCAACGGGATTCGTCGTGCTTGCCGACCAGCGCAGAAGGAACATAGTGGAGGGCAATCCTTCGTCATCGCCGTCGCCCCCGGGGCGCCCGCGATCCAGCTGAGCAAGGGAGTGCTTCATGCCCGACGTTATGGTCCAGCTCTGTCTGCATTGCGCGATGCGGCCCGCGAGCACGGATGGCGCCGAGGAGCGCCGGCTTCATCGCCCCTGCGGCTGTGCCTGGCTGAAGCGAAGAAGCGCGGCCTGAAGCCTTCGCCATGAACCAGGATCACGGTCAAGCCGCCCAGCACCTCTCTCGCTTCGCGGTGAATGAATATGCGGTACCGATGGGCTTCGCGCCGCCCGCGTTCTTCACCCAATTGGCCCGGCGCGGCATCGGTGGTGTGGGGCTGACGGCGAATGCGGTGCAGCAGTTGCCGCCCACCGCGCTGCGCCGCTTGCTGGCCGAGCACGGGCTTCGGGCGACCTCCCTGAACAGCGTTGGGTATTTCCTTCACGCTGATCCGCGGATGGCGGGCGAGCAATCGCTGCTGGATGACCGGCATTTCGCCGCCGCCGCGGAAATCAACGCGCCGATCAACCTGATCCCAGGCGGGTTGCTGCACGCGCAGCCTGGCACTGGCCTGGAGGATGCCCGGGCCCGCGCGCTGGAAGGGCTGGAACGCCTCGCCCGGCGCGCCGAGAGTGCAGGCGCGCTCCTGTCGCTTGAACCTTTCCACCCGATGGCCATTGGTCCGCGCAGCTGCATCAACCAGATTTCTGCGGCGCTGGCCGCCATCGCGCGCTGGCCCCGCATGGGGCTGACTTTGGACCTGCATCATTCCTGGTGGGACGCGGATCTGGAGGCGCTGATCCGCGACGCGACGACGCGGATCTTCGTGGTTCAAATCTGCGGCATTGCGCTGCCGGCCGATGGCGGCCCACCCGCCCGGGCCGAGCTGGGCGGGGCGGGCAGGGCGGAAGCCGCGCAACTCCTGCGCAGGCTGCGCGCCGCGAATTACCAGGGCGCCGTCGAATATGAGGTCTTCCACGACCAGCTTGGCCAGCCCCCGCTGGAACCGCTGCTGGACCGCGCCGTGGCGGCTTATCTGTCCCTGATGGAGATGGCGTGATGGCGAAGAAGATCCTGCTGACGGGCTCCAGCGGCTTCCTGGGCGCGGCCGTCGCGGCGCGGCTGGTGGCTGAGGGGCATGCCGTGCTGGGGCTCGATCCGGTGCGGCCGCCAGCAGGCATCCCGTATCGTCACCTCCATGAGGATCTTTCCAGTGAGCCGCGCCTCGCCGCCACCCTGGCCGAGTTCCAGCCGGATCTCGTCATCCATGCCGGCGGCGTCTCGGGCCCCATGGTGCTGGCGAACCAGCCGGCGCGCGTCATGGCGATCAACCTCGGTGGCAGCCTGAACCTGCTGCAGGCCAGCCTGGCCGCCGGTGTCGGGCGCTTCGTCTTTTGCTCCTCCACCTCGGCGATCGGCGAATTCACGCATGGGCCCATCCCCGATGATGAGCCGATGCGGCCGAACACGACCTATGGCGCCTCCAAGGCCGCCATGGACCAGGCGCTGGCGGGGCTGCATGGGCGTTGCGGCACCACGCTGGTTTCGCTGCGCTTCACCGCGGTCTATGGGCCCGGGCGGAAAACGGCGATGCCGATCGGTGAGATTGTCGCGGCCGCCATCGCCGGGCGTTCCATCCGGGTGCCGGTGCAACCGCCCTGGCCCTATGTCTTCATTGACGATGCCGTCGAAGCGACCTTGCGCGGCAGCTTCTGCGATGCGGCGGGCTTGCGGCGCCTGTTCTATCACATCGCACATCCCGAACTCGTCTCGCTCCCGGATGTCGCCGCCGCCCTCGCGCTGCAGGGGCTGCCGGTCCAGGTGCTGGAGGATGGGGCGCTGCCGGCCGTGGCCCGCGGCCCCCTGACCGTCGTCGCCGCCGAGCAGGAGCTTGGTTTCCGGGCGGTGATTGACCATCACGCAGGCATTGCGCGGATGATCGCGGCCGCGCGCTGATTTTCTCGGCGTTTCGCTGATTGACTCATAGGTCCCGCACCGCCCTATCATTCGTCCGGACGATTGATCCGGTGCGGGCGAAGGAGAATGGGCCTTGGGCGGAGTGGCTGCCACGCGGGCTCGATCACAGATGGACAAGCGCGCCTGGCTGGCGCTTCCGGCTGCACTCTGGCTGCTGGTCTTCGCGGTGGCGCCGCTTGGCATGCTGGCGGTCATGTCGCTCTGGACCTCCACCATCTTTGGACTGACGCGCGAGGTCACGCTCGACAATTACCGCGTGCTGACGGAGGACTGGGTTTATCTGCGCGTCCTCGGGCAAACGCTGCGCATCGCGCTGACCGTGACGATCATCTCGCTGCTCGTCTCCTATCCCATCGCCTACTTCCTGGCTTCGCTGCGCGGCACGCGGAAATCCGTGCTGCTGCTGCTGCTCTTCCTGCCCTTCTGGACGAGTTATGTGGTCCGCACCTTCGTCTGGATGCCGATGCTGGGGCGTTCGGGCCTGGTGAACCGCGTGCTGCTGGACCTTGGCCTGATCGACGTGCCGCTGGACTGGCTGCTGTACAATGAGGGCGCGACGACGGTTGGCCTCGTCTATGTCTACACGCTGTTCATGACGCTGCCGATCTACCTCTCGCTCGACCGCATGGATCCGCGCCTGATCGAGGCCGCCAGTGATCTGGGTGCCGGGCCGCTGCGCAGCCTCCTGCGCGTGACGCTGCCGCTCTCCAAGCCCGGCGTGATCTCGGGCTGCGTCATGGTCTTCCTGCTGACCTGCGGTGCCTATGTGACGCCGCAATTGCTGGGCGGCACCAGCGGGCTGATGTTCGGCAATCTCATTGCCGCGCAATTTACGCATACGAACAACTGGGCGCTGGGGGCGGCACTGTCGGTGGTGCTGATTGGCGTGGTCTTTCTCTGCCTGGCCATCTTCGGGCGCCGCGTGCGCCTGAACGATGTCTTCCTGCGGGGCTGAGCGCATGCATGGCGCCCGCACCCGCCGCCTCGCCCTCGGCGCCTATGCGGCGCTGTTCTATGCCTTCCTGTATCTGCCCATCCTGCTGCTCATCGTCCTTTCGGTGAATGACAGCCAGGTGATCGGGCTGCCCTTCCGGGGCTTCACCTGGCGCTGGTTCGAAGAGGTCTGGACCACGCCCGCCCTCGTGCAATCCATCGTGAACAGCGCGATCCTGGGCGCGGTCAGCGCCATCATCGCCACGGTGCTGGCCTTGCTGCTGGCACTCGCCTTCCGGGCGGAGTTTCCCGGCAAGGCGCTGCTGATGAAGGCGCTGCTGCTGCCCATCCTGATCCCAGGCATCGTCGGCGGCATCATCTACCTGATCTTCTTCGGGATCACCGGCGTGCCTGTCGGCCTCTGGCCCGCCGTGCTCATCGCGCATGTCACCTGGGTCTTGCCCTTCGCCTTCCTCACGCTGTTTCCCCGGCTGCACGGCTTTGACCGCAGCATCGAGGAGGCGGCGATGGATCTGGGTGCGACCCCCTGGGATGTGTTCCGCCTCATCGTCCTGCCGCTGATCCGCCCCGGGCTGATCGCAACGGCCATGTTCGCCTTCACGCTGTCCTTCGACGAATTCATCCGCACGCTGTTCGTCATCGGCAATGACCGCACCGTGCCCGTGCAGCTCTGGACTCTGCTTTCCGACCAGATGGCGCCCTTCCTGCCGGCGGTGGGCGTTGTCGTGATGGCTGTGTCCATCCTCGTCTCGCTGGCCGGCTTCATCGTGTCATCGCGCGCCAATCGCGGCGCCGGCCCATCGCCCCACGGCTGAAAAGGAACACTCCATGACGCAGAACCTGATCGCGACCCGTCGCGCCATTCTCGGCGGTGCCGCCGCCTCGGGCCTGTTGCCCGGCCTGGCCCAGGCACAGGCCCCCACCCCCATTGATGTGCTGCTGAACAACGCCACCGTCCTGCCGCCCCTGAAGGCGACGCTGGAGCAGGAGGCCAATGTCCGCATCACCGATGGCCCCTGGCAATCCTCGACGGACGTGGTCTCCCGCGTCTCGGCGCCCGGCGGCACCTCGCGCTGGGACCTGGTGTCCAGCAGCTTCGATTTCTCGCGCCCCGTGCTGATGGGGGCGCGCGCGGGCGATGAGAAGGTGCGGCCGATCGACCTCTCCCTCATTCCCAATCTCGCGCATCTGACGCCCGAATCGCGCGCGGGCGGCATCGCGGAGCGCGGCGGCAACACCTACATGCTTCCGCTCTACTGGGGTTTCGACAGCGTTCTGTTCAACCGCGATGTGGTGCCGGAAGCCGATCCCTTCACCCAATCCTGGGCGCCGCTCTTCGAGGACAAGTATGCCGGGCGCATCGGCTGGTGGGACATTGCGCACCAGATGCTCATGGCTGCCGGCCTTTACATGGGCCATGCCGAGCCCGAGAAGATGGATCGCGCGCAACTGAATGAGGTCACGCGCTTCCTGATTTCCCGCAAGCGCAATGTGCGGACCATGTACACCACCTTCGCGCAGGGCTCGGCCCTGCTGGCCAGTGGCGAGATCGTCTGCGGCTATGGCATCGTGCCCATGCGCGTGGAATTGCAGACCCGCGGCTTCCCCATCTCGCAATGCTTCCCGAAGGAGGGTGTGCTCTCGCTCATCCTGGCGGCCTATATCCCGAAGGATGCGCGCCAGCCTGCGGCCGCCGCCCGCGTGATCAACTCCATCCTGGGCGAGCGCTACGGCAGCCAGGTGACGCGCGCCACGGGTTATCTCTCTGCCTCCAAGCTGGGCGAGGCAGGCCTCTCCGCCGAGGAGCGGCGCAGCTACGGCTTTGGCATGTTCGACGGCTCGGTGAAGAATTACCTGCTGAAATTCCCCACCAACATGAACATGTGGATCGAAGCCTGGAGCCGGGTGAAGAGTGCCTGAAGCCGTGGCGTCCGATGCGCCCGCGGTTTCGATCCGCGGGATCACCAAGCGCTTCGGGGCTGTCGTGGCGCTGGATGCCGCGACGCTGGACATCGCGCGGGGCGAGTTCTTCTCGCTCCTCGGTCCCTCCGGCTGCGGCAAGACCACGCTGCTGCGCATCATCGGCGGTTTCGAGGAGCCGAGTGCAGGCGATCTGCTGATCGGCGGGCGGCCGGTGCTGGATGATCCGCCGCATCGCCGGCGCACCAACATGATCTTCCAGCATGGGGCGCTGTTTCCACACTTGTCGGTCAGCCGCAACATCGCATTCGGGCTGGAGATGAAGCGCATGGCGCCGCCTGAGATCGCGCGGCGGGTCAAGGATGCGCTGGCCCTTGTGCGCCTCTCGGACTATGGCGAGCGCGGCGTGGACCAACTCTCGGGCGGGCAGCGGCAGCGCATCGCCCTGGCGCGTGCGCTGGTGAATGAGCCGGAAGTGCTTCTGCTGGATGAGCCGCTCTCGGCGCTCGACCTGCAACTGCGCCTGCAGATGCAGGAGGAACTGCGCCGCATTCATCGGGAGACGGGCAGCACCTTCATCTTCGTCACCCATGACCAGGGTGAGGCGATTTCCATGTCGGACCGGCTGGCCGTGATGAGCGGGGGCCGCATCCTGCAGATCGGCACGCCGCGCGAGGTTTACGAAACCCCGGCCCGCCGCTTCGTCGCGGAGTTCATCGGCCATTCCAACTTCATCGAGGCGCGCGTGGCCGAGGGGGAGGATCTGGCTGAACTGCCCGACGGAACCCGCCTGCCAACACACCTGCCGCCTGGCGCCAGGCTTGGCACGCCCGTTCTGGTGGCCCTGCGCTACGAGAAGGTGGAGATCACGCCGCCGGGCGAAGGCATGCTCGACGGTGTCATCGAGGATGACGTCTACATGGGCCCCAGCCTGCGCCGCTCCGTGCGCCTGGATGCCGGGCCCGTGCTGCAATCCGAGAGCGGCAACACCGGCATTGTCGCGCGTTTCGCGGCGGGGGATCGCGTGGGCGTGCGCTGGGCGCCGGGCTCGGCGCTCGGCCTGACCGATTGAGGAGGAATTCCATGCCAGACATCATGCAGGTGGCGCTTGTCACCGGCGCCTCGCGCGGGATCGGGCGGGAGGCAGCCTTTGCCCTGGCGGCGCGCGGTTTCGCCATCTATCTGGCGGCCGAGGGCACTCCGGAGGAACTCGCCGCGGCCGAGGCGAAATGCATTGCCGCCGGCGCGCCCGAGGCGGCGCACGGGGTCTTTGACCTTTCAGTGGCGGGCAGTGCGGAGGCCATGGTCGCGGCGGCGCTGGCGCGGTTTGGCAGGGTGGATGTGCTGGTGAACAACGCAGGTATTCGTTGCCGCAAATCCTTCGGCAACTTCACGCGCGATGATTTCACGACCCTGATCGAAGTGAATTTCGCCACGGCCTTCTTCGCGAGCCAGGCGGTGCTACCGGCTATGCGAAGCCAGGGCGGTGGGCGCATCATCCATGTGGCGAGCCAGATGGGCAGCGTCGCGGCCGAGGAGAACGCGCTCTATGGCAGTGCCAAGGCCGCGCTGATCCATTTGACGCGGAACATGGCATTTGAGCTGGCGAAAGAGGGTATTCATGTGAATTCCGTGAGCCCGGGCCCCATCGCGACCCAGTTCAACCTGGACACCTGGGGCCGGCAGCAGGGCAAGCTGGAGAGCATGGTGACACGCGTCCCGGCTGGCCGCATGGGCCGGCCTGAAGAAATTGCGGAGGCGATCGTTTTCCTCGCGACGACCGAGGGCGGGTTCATCCACGGACATGATCTTGTTGTTGATGGTGGCTACCTCATTCACTGAGAGCCCATCCGGAAAGGAATTGGATCGCCTGAACCGGATGTGATTCGCTGCTCCTACGGACGATTCGCGGGAGCAGACGGATGGCGTGGACGGCAGAACATCGGCGTGCGGCGGACCGGCGCGGCCTGCGCTACCCGTCTGACATGACGGATGCGGAGTGGGCGCTGGTGGCGCCGCTGATCCGGCCAGCGAAGCACGGCGGCAGGCCGCGCAGGGTGGATGGGCGCGAGGTGCTGAACGCAATGTTCTACGTGCTCTCGACGGGGTGCCAGTGGAGCGCGCTGCCGAAGGACCTGCCCCCGAAGAGCACGGTGTGGGACTACTTCTCGCGCTGGGAGTGGGAAGGCACCATCGAGCGCATCCACCACGCGCTCTACGTCGCGGTGCGCGAGCAGGCGGGACGCGAGGCCAGCCCGACGACGGCGATCAACGACAGCCAGACGGCGAAGGCGGCGCAAAAGGGGGCTCTACGCTCGACCCGTCCGGCTACGACGCGGGCAAGAAGGTCGTGGGCCGCAAGCGCCACCTGCTGACTGACACCATCGGCATGCTGCTCGCAGTGATCGTGCATCCAGCCAACGTGCAGGACAGGGACGGCGCCGAGCCGCTGCTGCGGCAGGCGCAGGCTGTTCCCCTTCGTCGAGCGCATCATCGGCGACGCAGGCGATCAGGGGCCGAAAATGGCCGCCGCCGTCGCCCGCACCGGAATGTGGAAGATCGAGATCGTCCGCCGCTGCGACCGTCACCGCTTCGTCGTGCTGCCGAAGCGTTGGATCGTCGAGCGCACCATCGGATGGATCAGCCGCAACCGGCGGTTGGCCCGTGATTTCGAGCGGCATTGCCGCATCGCCGATGCCTTCGTTCGCATGGTGATGATCCGCATCATGCTTCGACGATTGACCGCAAAGCCCTCAGCGTAAATCCGAACTTCCCGGATGGGCTCCAAGGCAGCAGGCTTCTGAGATCCAATTTATTGCGTTCACGCTGGGCATGATGCTGGTGCCAGGGCACTGGCATGGGGCCCGGTCCGGTCGGCAGAGGGCCGGGCCTCTCAGGCGAAGATTCGGCCATATCCGGGCTGAGAATGCCGGATCCGGGCCACTTGCAGGGCGCGCCACATCATCACCGAGGCGGCCGAGATGACGGGCTTGCCGAGATCATCCTCGAGCGTCTGCAGAACGCCGATGGTCGGCATCCCGGTGCCGCTCAGAAACACGGCCTCTGCATCGGGGTGGTCCACGCTGCGGGCGAGGGCATAGGCGCGCGCCTCGCTCTCCTCGTAGATGTTGCGAACATTCGGCAATGTGCCGTGGCTGACCACCATGATGCCATGCGCTTCCAGGTGCTGTTTGCCCTGCAGCGTCGTGGCTTCCGAGTAGGGCGTTCCATAGGCGATACGCGTGCAACCGAGCGCAGCAAGGGCCGCCAGCGTACTGCCGAAGGCGGTGATGAAGCGCGTGCCAGAGAGCGCCTCCATCTCCGCGACCAGGGCCGCCTCGCGCGCCTGGCCCAGCGTGTAGCTCGTGGCCGTATGCGCCAGCACGATCACCGCCGGCGAGACCATCGCCAGCAGCTTCACTGCTTCCGGCACACTGGCTGCCTGGCTGAGGTTGCGCGCCTCCTGGCCAGCATGTGTTCCGGCAGGCCCTGACGCGCTGAGGCGCGTGAAATGCAGTGAAGCCCCTGGAGGACAAAGCGCCTGCATCTCCGGCTCGACCGTGGGATTGCCCGGTGCCACCAAGAATCCGATCCGCGCACGCCAACCCTTCATCAAGCGGTCCTTGTCTGTTTTCCGCACCGGCCACGACAGAAGCAAACCGAAAAATGGTCCAAGCGCCGTGCAGGTCTCGCCAAGCTCCGTCACATTGGCGCATCGTGATGCCTGATCGCGACGCTCACCCTGTTCACTTCCGAGCAGCGGTCGCTGGCCTGTGGTGAACAGAAGGAGTTTTGCGCTGCGGTGGCTCACCGGGGTTGCTGGCATCCGCATTGATGATGGTCGGCGCTGGAGCATTCGGGTCAGCCCTGTCGCGCAGATCACAATGCTGCTGGTCAGCGACGCAAGCCACTGGCAATGGATCCGCAGGTTGCCGCTGAAGGGCGCCGCGCAAGCCGCGCGCAGGGTGAGGGCTACCGATCCTCGGGTCCTGCATCCTCAGACGGAACCTCAACCGCTTTGGCCGCAGCTTTCGCCTCCTGTTTCTTTAGGGCCTTTTCCTTTGATTTTGCTTCTTTCTCTTTTTCTCGTTGTGCGCGTTCGAAGTTAAAGTTCGGCTTTCGCAATTAATTTCTCCTGTTCGTAGATCCAGGCGATTTCTGCCACGGGGCTTCATGTGTAGCGGAAAACCGGTCAGTCGACGATTGTGGCGCATCGCCTGTCTCCGAGACTGGCGCGAGCGCACCAGTCCCTGCACCGTGTTGGGCCGACCATCATCATGGCCACAGTCCAGGGGGGCGGCTTGCCGCCCGGTCGGTGCTACACTGCCCACACCACATGTGAGTGCCGCTTTTGATTGAACAGTATGGCTGGTCCGATGCGCTGCGGCTGGCGTTCGAGCCGCATGCCCGCGCGGGCCATCTCCCGGGCCGCATCGTCGTCCAGCAGCGCGAAGCTGATCTGGTGCTCACGGATGTCGGCACACTGAGCGCCAGGCTCTCCGGACGCCTGCGTCATGAAGCCCGGGAGGCTGGCCATCCGGCCGCCGGCGACTGGGTGGCTTTATCGGCCAACGCCGGCACCGGTGAAGCCACCATTCATGCCGTCCTGCCTCGCCGAACCGCCTTCGTGCGGCGGGCTGCCGACAGCGTGCAGACATTGCAGGTCATCGCCGCCAATATCGACGTCGTTTTCATCGTCACCTCGATGAACGCCGACCTCAATCCGCGTCGGCTTGAGCGCTTCCTCGCCGCCGCCTGGCAAAGCGGCGCACGGCCAGTGGTGGTCCTGACCAAGGCCGATCTGTGTGAGCAGCCCGAGGGCCAAGCGGCCGAGATCGCCGCGCTGGCGGCGGGTTGCCCGGTTGTCGTCGTCTCGGCACGCCAGGGCCTTGGCCTCGGCGGCCTGCTTGATCACATCAAGCCGGGCGAGACCTGCGTGCTGATCGGCTCATCGGGCGTAGGCAAATCCACGCTGGTGAATGCGCTGCTGGGCGAGGAGCGGATGGCGACGCAGGACATCCGCGCGGCGGATGCGCGAGGGCGTCACACGACCAGCCATCGCCAACTCATCCTGCTTCCTGGCGGAGGACTGGTCCTTGACACCCCTGGCATCCGCGAAGTGGGCCTTATCGATGCCGATGCGGGCCTCAGCACTGTTTTCGATGACATCGAGCGCCTGGCCCGGAATTGCCGGTTTCGCGATTGCGGGCACACCACCGAACCTGGCTGTGCGGTGCGCGAGGCGCTGGACGGGGGCCTCCTTGATGCTGGCCGCTGGGCACATTTTCAGAAGCTCGGCCGGGAACTGGCGGCGTCGGATCTGACGAAAGATCGGACGGCGCAGGAGGTTGAACGCCGTCGCCTGGCTGCGCAGCAGAGGGCGTATCGGTCAACCAAGAGAGATCTGCGAGGCGATTGATCCTGGGTATTCAGGGTTGAAAGCAGTGTATGCGGCGCTGATCGGGTGCCGCCTGATAGCGTACCGGTCGCAGCGATGCCCGGCCAAGCAGCCTAAACCTCCCGGTCGCCGCGCCGGTGCGCGTGAGTCAATCTCCTGTGTGTCAACACGCAGGCCGGCACAACTCAAGGCTCTCCTGGCCGCCCAGGCCACCTTCTGGAGCCAACTGGTCAGCGCCCCGGGTGCGGCAATGGAGTGAGGCCTGCCGCTTCAGCGTGGGGTGGCGATCGCGCGGCGCATCACCGCGCCCCATTTGTCGTGTTCCTCACGCAGCAGCACGGCCTGTTCGGCGGGCGTCGTGCCGAGGACGATGTAGCCGCGGCGTTCGATATCCGCGACTGTGGCGGGATTTCGCAGCCCGGCGAGAATGGCCGTACTCAGGCGCTCAAGGATCGGCGCCGGCGTTCCAGCCGGCGCATAGAAACCCCAATGCGCCGAGACGACGACGCCCGGTAGGCCGCCCTCACCGAAGGTGGGCAGATCCGGCGCAACCGGCAGGCGCTGCGCCCCGCTGGTCACGATGGCGCGCACACTGCCCGCATCGACCAGCCCCTGCACGGCGCTCAGCGCCGAGAAGGTGATGTCGAGATGCCCGCCGACCAGGTCCGTCATCGCCTGGCCCGCGCCGGAATAGGGCGAATGGGTCAACGAGATCCCCGCCTCCTCTTGAAAGAGAAGCGCCGCCATATGGGCCGTGCCACCGATGCTGCCGGTGGCATAGGTCAGACGACCCGGCTGCGCCTTGGCGAGAGCGATCACCTCCCGCAGGGTGCGCGCCGGCATCGAGGCGCGGACCACGAGGGTCGTGGGCGCCGAGGCGACGAAGCCCAGCGGCACGAGGTCGCGAAAGATATCAAAGGGCAGGTTGGGTTGCAGCGTGGGCAGAACGGCCAGCGTCGTATCCACCATCAGCAGCGTGTAGCCATCCGGCCGTCCGCGCGCGACGGCCTCAGTGCCGACGACAGCGCCCGCGCTGGGCCGGTTCTCGACGACGACAGGCTGGCCCAGCCGCTCGGCCGCGCGTGGCGCGATCAGGCGGGCGAGTACGTCGGTATTGCCGCCGGTGGAAAATGGCACGATCACCCGGATGGGACGGCTGGGGAAATCCTGAGCCCGCGCGGGAGCTGCCAGTCCGCCGGCGCCCAATAGGCCAAGCAGTGCACCGCGGCGGGCAATGGGGAATGCGGACATGGGGTCTCTCCTGTCAGGCAAGGCCACCATCCACGGGGATGATGACACCGTTCACGAAACTCGCGAGGTCCGACGCGAGGAAGGCGATGACGTTGGCAATATCCTCCGCCGTGCCGAGCCGGCGCAGGCCAATGCGCCCAAGCATGGCCTGCTGCCCGGCCTCCCCATAATTCGCCCATTGCCGGTCGCGCGCGGGGTTGGTGCGCACGAGGCCGGGCGCCACGCCGTTCACCGTGATGCCGTAGGGGCCGAGATCCGAGGCAAGCTGCCGCGTCAGCCCGTTCACCGCGTGCTTGGCCGCCGTATAGGCCTGCACGCCATGCAGCGAGGCGTGCGAGCCGGCGCGGGAGCTGACGCTGATGATGCGCCCCTTTCCGGCCCGCTTCATGCCCGGCACGACGGCGCGGCAAAGGGTGAAGACGGCATCGAGGTTCACGCTCGTGATGGCGTCCCATTCGGCGTCGGTGATGTCCTCGATGTTGCGCGGCATCTGGCCTAGCGAGCCGCCTGCGTTATTGACGAGGATGTCGACGGCTTGGCCGGCTTCGCGTTCCACCGTCGCCATCCAGCCCGCCGCCGCGGCGCGGTCGGTCAGCTCTGCGACCTGGGTGGTGACGCCGGGGAGGGCAGCGATAGCGGCCAATCCCTCTGCCGAACGATCGGTCGCGTGGACATGCGCGCCGAGCGCCGAGAACAGCCGCGTGATGGCGCCGCCGATGCCACCAGCGGCGCCGGTCACCGCAACCACCTTGCCCTGAAGCTCGAGATCCATCAGCGCCTGCCTCTCACCCGGATAGGCAGCATGGCAGGTTTTCCGTCCGATGCCGCAAATGAATGAGCCATCAACACATCGCGGCGGTGCCTCCACGCAAGCGGCTGACCTGCCACGTCGCGGCCTGATCCTGAAACTTGCCATTCCGTGCCAGGGTGCCACCTCACCCTCGGCGGGTCCGCCAGATATCGGTCGGTGTCTCGAAGGCCGCAGCGGTGCCGCTGCGGGCGATGGCGAGTTCCGCTTCGTGTGCGGCATCGCTCAGCATGCGGCGCCAGTCGAGGCCAAGGATTTCGCCTGATTCAACGCGCAGCACGCCGTCAACCACCACATCCGTCACGTCCCCACCGCTGGCGTGGCACACGGCGCGATGCAACGGCATCTGGGCGGGCATGAGGTGTGGCTTGCAGAGATCGACCGTGACCAGATCGGCACGCTTTCCCGCCTCGATGGACCCCAGCTCATCAGCCAGGTTCAGCCCTCTTGCAGCCTCGATCGTACAGAGCTCCAGCGCCTTGCCGGGCGGCAGGACCTGCTGGTCGCGCAGCGCGGTTCGGTGGTAGTGCATGCAAAGCCACATATTGCGGAAAGGATCGGTGGAGCGGTCAGGGCCCGGCCCATCGCTTCCCAGCATCACGCGAATGCCTGCATCGATCAGTTCGGGTACGGGGCAGCGGCCGAACATGGAGAGATTGGCGGCAGGGTTATGGACCACGGCCGTGTCTGTCTGGCGCAACAGGGCCACCTCATCGGAGGTCGGATCAATGCAGTGCGAGAGCCAGGCATCCGGGCCGAGCGCGCCTGTCTCGGCCTGGAGCCGCTCGATGGAGCCTTTGCGGTGCCCATCCTGATGCCACATCACTCCGCGCCGGCGTGAGAGGTCCCGCATGCGGCGTGTCGCCGCGAACAGCGCCGGCGCCTGGGAGGGATCGGCCTGGGCGTGATGCACGGGCGAGAGCAAGGCGATGCGGAAGCGCCCCTCCTCCGGCCTATGCGCGGCCTCGATGACCGCCTCGCAGGTTTCGAGGAACGCTTCGAAGGGAAATTCGGAGCGGCGGGCGACACCCTGGGACCAACTGGACAGAGCCACCGGGAAGGGTGGGCGCGGATGCCCCAGCACAAGGATTTCGCGGACACCGATCTCACGCACCGCCTCAAGATGGGCCGCCGCGAAGCTCGCATCATCCCCGCGCATGATCGAGTCCCCGCCGCCCAGAAGGACCACGGCCGTGGTCACGCCAAAGCGAAGGCGCTCCAGGGCGGAAAGCGCGGCGGAAGCGCGCCAGAAGTCAGCGCTCGAACCATGCCCGTAGATCTGCGCCACAGCGGCGGACCACGCCGCATTGTTGCCGCTGCCGACGGTCTTGGTCAGCGCGTGCCCCGCATGGGTATGCGCGTCAATCAGCCCCGGCAGCACCACCTTGCCGCGCGCATCCAGCCGTCGCCGCGCCGCGGGAAACTCGCGCACCATTGGCCCTGTCTCGCCCACGGCGAGAAAGCGCCCACCGCTGATCGCCACGGCACCATCGGCCAGGATGCGGCGCTCCGCATCCATGGTGATGACCTGCCCACCGGTGACCAGTAGATCAATCACGCGGCGCGACGCAGCGTGTAGAACAGCGGCATGTGGCGCGGCAGGTCGGTCAGGCCGGCCCGGTAAGCGGTGGGTTGCTTCCAGCGGCCGGCGGGAACGAAGGGCACATCCTCGAAGGCGAGGCGCTGGAATTCGGGGCCCATTCCCGCGCGCGCGGCCGCGTCCCCCGTTTCAAACCAACGGTCGCGCAGCGCCTCGATGCGCGGGCTGCTCGGCCAGCCGGACCAGGCGGCGCTGCCATTGCCGCGTAGCGCCAGGTGCCCCGCCGGGTCCCACATTTCGAGGCCCGGCAGGAAGGTGGTCAGCACGTTCCAGCCGCCCTGCTCGGGCGGCTCGCGCCGGTTGCGGCGCTGCAGCCAATTGCCGAAGTCCATCGCCACGAAGTCCACATTCATCCCCGCGCGCCGCAGCTGATCCGATGCGACCTCGGCCAGCGTGTTGATGCCAGTGCTGCTGGTGGCCGTCAGGAAGGTGATGCGCTCGCCCGCATAGCCGGCGGCTTCCAGCCCGCGGCGCGCGGTTGCGGGATCCTGCGGCGGCAGGATGCCCTCCTGGCTGGCCATGGGGGATTCTGGAACGAAGACCCCGACGCCGTCATTCCACATGTCGCGGTTGGCACCGGCGATGGCCTGCATGAGGCTGGCCTGATCCAGCGCGCGCATGGCGGCGCGACGTATCGCCGGATTGTTGAAGGGCGGATGCAGGTGGTTGAAGCGGATGATCCCCATGTTTCCCGCCGGGTTGAAATCATCCACCACCACGCGGCGGTCCCGCCGCAGGGTTGGCAGCAGATCCAGCAGCGGGTCCTCGTACCAGTCGATCTCCCCGGCGCGCAGCGCATTGGCCGCCGTGCCGTGATCCGGCAGGATCGTCCATTCCAGCCGGTCGAAATGCGCAATCTTCGGACCCGATGTGAATTCCGGCCGGCCTGGCCGCGGGACGTAATCGGCGAAGCGCTCATAGGCGACGCGCGCACCGGCCACGCGCTCGGCAGCGATGAATCGGAAGGGGCCACTGCCCACAGGTTCAGTCACCTGCCGGCCGGCATCGGTCTGCGCCAAGCGCTCCGGCATCATGGCCGGCATGAAGGTATTGGCCTTGCCCAGGGCATTGGGCAGCAGCGGGAAGGGGTGCTTCAGGCGAAAGCGGATTTCCCGGTCCGAGGGCGCGCTCAGTTCCTCCGTGGCTGCCATGAGCGTCTGCCCGAATGCGTCCACCACCGCCCAGCGGCGGATGCTTTGCACACAATCCCGCGCGCGCACCGGCTCGCCATCATGGAACTTCAGCCCCTCGCGCAGGGTGAGGCGCCAGAGGAGGCCGTCATTCTCGATGACATGTCCCTCGACCATCTGCGGATGCGGGTTGAGGCGGTTATCCATGCCGTAGAGCGTGTCAAAGACCGCGTTGGAATGGTGCCGCGTGACGAAGGCCGAGGACCAGATCGGATCCAGCACGCTGAGGTCATTGTTGGGGCGGAAGCGCAGGATGCGCGCGGCCTGCGCCCGGAGTTGCGGCGCCGGCAGCGCTGCGGCCAGCGCCGCGCCGGCGGTCAGGACATCACGACGTTTCATGCGGTTCCTCCTTCAGGGCACGCACCCTGGCGCCGGTTGGGTCATAGGGTGGCTTGAGTGTGGCGCGCGCCGCATGGCGTTGGCCCGCGATCTCGATCTCGAACTGCCCGTCGCGGATGAAATCCAGCGTGACGCCGCCCGCATGGCTCACATAGCCGAGCCCGACCGACCGCCCGAGCGTATGGCCATACATGGCCGAGGTGATATGGCCGACGCGCATGCCATCCCGCCAGATCGGCTCGTTGTGCAGCAGCAGCGGGGTGGGATCCTCCAGCAGGAAGGTAACGAGGCGGCGCGTCGGCGCTTGGCCGCGCTGGGGCAGCAGCGCCTCTCGCCCGATGAAGCCCGCCGCCTTGTCCCAGGCGACCGCGAAGCCGAGGCCCGCCTGCAGCGGCGTATCCTCATCCGTGATGTCATGGCCCCAATGGCGATAGGCCTTCTCGATCCGCAGCGAATTGAGCGCGTGATAGCCGGCGAGGCGCAGGTCATGCGGCTTTCCGGCCTCCAGCAGCGCCTCGAATACGCCAGCCGCGAATTCGGCGGGCATGTGCAATTCCCAGCCGAGCTCGCCGACATAGGTGATGCGGGTGGCCCAGACACGCGCATAGGCCAGATCAATCTCGCGCGCCGTGGCAAAGGGGAAACCCGTGTTGGAGAGATCCGCATCTGTCAGGGCCGCGAGCACCTCGCGCGATTTCGGACCCATGAGGGAGAGCGTGGCATAGGCCGAACTCGCATCCCATGCGGCCACGCCCTCGGGTAAATGCCGCTTCAGCCAGGCGAAGTCCCGCACCTGCGTCGCGGCCGCGGTCACGATGCGGTACCGCGTGGCCGTCTCCCGCGTCACCGTCAGGTCGGCTTCGATGCCGCCGCGTTCGTTCAGCCATTGCGTGTAGATGACGCGGCCCGGCGCCACCGCCACGTCATTGGCGCAGATCCGATTGAGCGCGGCTTCCGCGCCCGCGCCCTCCACGATGAATTGCGCGAAGGAGGTCTGGTCGAACAGGCCCACCGCCTCCCGCACGGCGCGGTGTTCCTCGGCCGAAGGCGAGAACCAGTTCTGCCGGCCATAGGAGTATTCGTATTCGGCCTTCATCCCTGGCGTCGCAAACCAATTCGCGCGCTCCCAGCCGGCGACTTCGCCAAACACCGCGCCTTGCGCCTTCAAGGCATCATGCAGGGGCGAGCGCCGCACGCCGCGCGCCGTCTCGGGCTGCCGGAACGGCCAATGCATGGCGTAGAGCAGGCCGAGCGATTCCACCGTGCGGTCCCGCAGGTAGCGCGCATTGCGCTGGAAGGGCATGGCGCGGCGGAGGTCCACATCCCACAGATCCATGGGCGGGTGGCCATCCACGATCCAATCCGCCAGCACGCGTCCCGCCCCGCCGGCCGACTGGATGCCGATGGAGTTGAAGCCCGCCGCGACGAACAGCCCCGGCAATTCCGGCGCTTCGCCCAGCAGATAGCGGTCATCGGGCGTGAAGCTTTCGGGGCCGTTGAAGAACAGGCGAATGCCGGTCTTCGCCAGCAGCGGGATGCGCTGCATCGCGCGTTCCAGCAGCGGCTCCACATGCTCCATGTCATCGGGCAGGTGACCGAAGGCGAAATCCTTCGGCACGCCGCCCATGCCCCAGGGCTTCGCCACCTCCTCGAACCAGCCGACCAGCAGCTTGCCGGGCTCGGGCTTCACATAGGTGAAGTTGTCGGGGTCGCGCAGCACGGGCAGGTTGGGCGGCAGGTCCGGCATCGCCTCGGTGACGACGTAGAAATGCTCGGCCGCGTGCAGGGGCACCGTCACGCCGGCCTCGGCCGCCAGTTCGCGCGCCCACATGCCAGCGCAATTGACCACCACATCGGCCGAGATCGGGCCCCGATCGGTCATCACGCCGGTTGCGCGGCCGTTCTTCTGCAGAATGGAGGTGACGGAAACGCCCTCCTCGATCCGCGCGCCCTTTTGCCGCGCGCCGCGCGCGAGGGCCTGAGTGGTGTCGATCGGATTCACATAGCCGTCGCCCGGCAGGTGCACCGCGCCGACAATGTCGCGCGCCTCCATCAGGGGCCAGAGCGTCGACGCCTCCGAAGGGCCCAGCACACGGACCTCCAGCCCAAAGCAACTGGCCATCGATGCGCCGCGCTTCAACTCTTCGAAGCGCGCCTCGGTGGTGGCCAGCGCCAGCGAGCCGGCCTGCCGATAGCCGGTGGCCTGGCCCGTCTCCGCCTCCAATTGCTGGTAAAGCCCCGACGTGTATTGCGCGAGCCGGGTGAGGTTTTGCGTCGCGCGCAATTGCCCGACGAGGCCGGCGGCATGCCAGGTGGTTCCGCTGGTGAGTTGCTTGCGTTCAAGCAGCAATACGTCACTCCAGCCGCGCCGGGTGAGGTGATAGGCCAGGCTGCACCCGACAACGCCACCGCCGACGATGACGACGCGCGCATGCTTTGGAAGTTCCGCCATTCACAGGTGATCCCGCGGCATGGTCCAGCTCCAGTCCCGGCAGAACACCTCCGCCTCGCCCTCCAGCGCCCGCAGTCGCATGTGGCAATGCAGGTTCATGGCGTCGCAGGTGAGTTCGGTGTCGATCTCGGTCGCGACGTTCCAGGTACCGCGGCTGAACTTCCAGCGCAGCGCGATGGCCACGCCGGCCGTGGTGGGGTCGGCCTCCGTGATGCGATATTCCTCGCGCGCGGAAGAGGCGACGGTCCAGTCGATATCATCCAGGCGATAGGCGCCGTTCTGTTCCTCGATGACGAGCCGCGTCTCGCCCGTCGCTACATCCCTGGTGATGCGCCGCGCACGCTTCACCGGCGCGACTTCGCTGCGCGCGGGCGGCGGGTAGCTGCGCGGCGGCCCGAAGGGCTGCCAATCCGGCGGCGTGATCGCCTCGGTCAGCAAGGGCATGTGCAGCTTCGTGGCGCCGGTGTGTACCGTGATCGTCACCGGCTCCGGCGAGGGCCAGGCGATGGGCCAGTAGCTGGTGGACAAGGCCAGGCGGATCCGATGGCCCTTCAGGAAGCGGTAGCCGCGCACATCCAGCTTCAGACGCAGGCGATAGTGCCGGCCCGGCACCAAGGCAACCGGATTCCGCTCATCCTCGATCTGCGTGAGGTTGTGCAGGCTGAGCCAGGCGCGGGCCGAGCTGCCATCGGGCTTCACATCGCAGATCCGGGCCACCAGGAAGGCAGCGGGCCGGTCCACCGAAAGCTCGATCTCCAGCTCCGGCGCGCCGAGGCAATCCACGGCTTCCTCCAGCGGCGCGGTGTCGAAGCAGAGCGCCGCGCCATCATCCGTCCGCTGGTCGCCTGGAAGCTCGGCGCCCGGGGCATAGGCGAACCAGGGCATGATCTCGCCGGAGGCCAGGCCCAGCGTCTGCGGGGAGAGGTGGCTCAGCGCCGCCTCGGCCGGCGCGTCATCCACCAGCCGCCCTTGGGTCAGGAACCAGCTACGAAACCCTGGGGCGGCGGGCGGCCAGGCGGGCAGGCCCACCCAGCGGCCCGGCGTCTGCGGGTAGAATTCCTGCGTGGGCAGGTCCTCCATGATGAAGGCGATGAAGGGCGGGCGGTCATCCTGCGGCGCCTCGCCCCGCAGATACTGGCCGAACCAGGCGACCGCATCGCCCAGGAAATCAATGGCCGGGCCCGGCTGCGCCTGATGCGGGTATTTGTGGCACCAGGGGCCGAGGGTCGCGCGCCGCGGCGCGTCCAGCGCCCCCATGAGATAGGGCAGCGTCTGCGCGTAATTGCTGTCGGCCTGGCCGGAGAACATGCAGAAGGCGGCCGAGATGGCCTTGGGGTCCTTCAGCTGGTGCTTGTCCCAATGGGCGTCCCGCCGCTGCCGACCCAGGGTGGTGAGCGCATGCGGCGCCATCGTCTCCAGCCGTTGCAACCACATCTCGCGCCAGGCCTCGCCCACCACGGCGGGGTCGGGTGGGCGGGAGGTGAAGCCGGTGCAGGCCGCCGCCCAGGCGAGGTTTTCGTTGAGGATCACGCCGTTCTTGCGCGCCATGCCGACATTGAAGCGATCATGGCTGAAGGCGGTGGCCACCACGGCTTCCAGGCCGGGCGGGCGCTGCTCAGCCGCCATCAGCGCGTTGATGCCGCCCCAGGACAGGCCGATCATGCCCATATGGCCGTCGCACCAGGGCTGCGCCTTCATCCAGGCCAGCACTTCCACCGTGTCGGCATAGGTCTGGTGGGGGTCGTCAATGCCCTCGCTGTCGCCGGTGCCGCGCATGTCCACGCGCACGCCGCAGAAGCCGGCCTGGGCCAGGAAACCATGGATCCCCCAATCCCGCGTCGCGGTGTGATCCCGCTTGCGATAGGGGATGATCTCGAGCACGGCCGGCCAGGCGCCTGATCCCTCGGGGAGCCAGAGCGAGGCTGAGAGCCGGACCCCATCCGTCATGGGCAGCCAGAGATGTGCGGTATGGGCGACGCCGTGCCCGGTTGGAACCACGTCCATGAGAAGCCCCTCCAGGCGGAAACCCTGGGAGCTTAGGGAGGGAAGATTTGTTCAGGCAAGTGAAAAAAATCAAGAGAATTTCACCAAGCCGTGCAGGCCGGCCCCTTCAATAGGAGGGGGGTGTGATGACCCAGAGCACACGCGTCACGGTGGTGCCGGGATTCTGGCAGCGATGGGTCAGGGTGCTCGGGAAGGAGAAGCTGTCCCCCTCGCGCAATTCGAAGCAGCGCCCATCGATCCAGAGGGTGAGCCGGCCGGTCAGCACGAAGCCGGCTTCCGCCCCTTCATGGCTGTAGTCGCCGCTATCGGCGCCAGGCTCGATGGTGCTGACCAGGAGTTCCAGGGGGCCGGCGAGGTTGGGCGAGGCGAGTTCCTCCCGGATGCCGAGTCCGGTGAAGGTCATGCGGCGCCGGCTTTCGGCGCGTACGATGTATTCGACCTCCTCCGGCGGGCGCTCGGGCTGGGCCTGGAAGAACCAGTTGATGTGCACGCCCAGGACGTCGCTGATGGCCTTGAGGGTGCCGATCTGCAGGCGCGAACGGTCGCGCTCGATCTGGCTGAGATAGCCGATCGAAACGCCGAGCCGCTGGGCCATGTCGGTCAGGGTCAGCCCTTTCAGCTTGCGCAATTCGCGGATCTGCCGGCCGATCTGCATGGTCTCGCTGGGAATGGGCTTGTCCGCCACCGGGGGCTTTCA
>NZ_JAIEQY010000156.1 GCF_019747315.1 Roseococcus sp.
CGGTGCGGCGGTGGGCACCACGGGGCGCGGTGGGGGCGTGGGGGCAGGCGGCGCCGCCACGGCGCGGCCCGTGCCGGTGAAGTTCTGCCTCTGGCGCTGCTGGCGCTGGGCGCGCTCCACGCGATCGCGCGACGTGCCGACCGGCGCGGCGGAGAGGTTGGTGGGCGTGTCGCGGTCCTGCGCGAAGGACCGCGGCTGGCCGGCCACCACGCCAGGAGGGACCGCCTGCGCCCGGGCATCGCCCAGGCAGGCCATCATGGCTAGTGCAAAAAATGCGACAATCTTCATCTGGCAGCCTCCAGCGCGGGATATAAACACCCAGGCCAGGGCAGTTCCAGTCTTAACTTTGGCGCAAACTGATGAAAAAAGCGCCGAATGCAGAAGTTCCGGGGGCGGATGCTCGCAAAAGGGCCTCCGGCGGCTGGGGCCATTGGCCCCAGACCCCTTGAGTTTTCAGGGATTTTCCGCCGCCTTCAGACGCTTTGCAGCAATCCTGCGAACAGCTTGGCACGGGGCGCCATGCTGCTGACGATCACATGCTCCTCCAGCGTATGGGCCTGGGCGCCGATGATGCCGAGGCCGTCCAGCGTCGGAATGCCCATCGCCCCCGTGAAATTGCCATCCGAGCCGCCGCCCGAGGATTGATGCGGCAGCGCGAAGCCCAGGCGCTTGGCAATACCCTCCGCCGTGGCGTGCAGGGCCATCACCTTCGCATCCGGCTCCCAGACCGGGCGCGTCACGCCGCGCCGCACCTCCAGCGACACGTCATTCCCGGTCGCCTTGCGGTTCAGCATGATCTCGACGGCGGCATCCAGATCCTCCTGCCGCTTGGCCATGGAGAGCGCCTCGGCGTCGCAATAGGTGGCCACGCAATTCACCCATTGCCCGGCATGGATCACGCCGACTGAGAAGGTGCAGGCCTCGGTCGTCATCTCCTCGATGGCGATGACCTGCTTGCACATCTCGCGAATGGCGCTGCGGCCCTCGCCCAGACGGGCGCCGGCATGGGAGGGCTTGCCGGTGGTGCGCAGGTTGAAGCGCGCGATGGCGTAGCGGCCGGTCACCACACCGCCATCGGGGCGCGCAGGCTCGGGCACCAGCACGACCGAATGGCGCGCGGCCTCGGCCTCGATCAGGTCCCGCGTGGAAGGGCTGCCCACTTCCTCATCGGGCGTCAGCAGGACGGTCACGGGCTTGGAGGTCGCGATGCCGGCCATGGCCAACTGGCGGATCGCCTCGATCGCCAGGTAGGTGCCGCCCTTCATGTCCTGGATGCCGGGGCCGAAGGCCTTGTCGCCCTCGCGCTTGAAGGGCAGGCCATTCGCCAGCGTGCCGATGGGGTGCACCGTATCCAGATGCGCCATCACGAGGATGCCGGGCTCGTTGGACGTGTGGGGGAAGCGGGCGCGCACGCAATCGCCGAAGCCCATCCGGCCGGGAATCGTCTCGACGGTGGCACCCATCAGCGCGAGGTGCCGCGCGGCCAGCGCCATCATGCGGTTCACGGCGGCGGCGTCATGCGTCGGGCTTTCGCACTCCACCCAGGTGCGGAGGCCGGCGAGCATCGCCTCATTGTCGAAGGGCAGGTCGAGCTTGGCTTCCATGGAAGTCCCTTTTCGTGTCGCATGGCGTCATCGCCGTGAAGGAACACAGGATGCGTCTGCTCGTCGCCAATGCCAACACCACCGAGGCCATCACGGCGATGTGCGCCGAAGCCGCGCGCGCCGCCGCCAGCCCGGGCACCGAGATCATCGCCGCCACGCCGCGCTTCGGCCCTGAGGTAATCAGCAGCCGGGCCGAGAACATCATCGCGGGCCATGCCCTGCTGGCCCTTCTGGCCGAGCATGCGGGCCAGGTCGATGGCGTGGTGCTGGCGGTCAGCCATGACACGGCGCTGGAAGCCGCGCGCCAGCTCATGCCCTGCCCGGTGGTGGGCATGACCGAGGCCGCCTGCTTCACCGCCTGCCTGGTGGGCGGGCGCTTCGGCCTGGTCACCTTCGGCGGCGTCGAGACCTATCGCGAGCGGATCGCGCAGCATGGCCTGGCCTCGCGCCTCGCCGCGCTGATCGGCGTGGATGCGACGCCGCAGGAAAGCGTGCGCGACCCGGACGGCGTCCAGCGCAAGGTGATGGCGGGCATCGCGCGTGCCGTGGCGGAAGGGGCGGAGAGCGTGATCCTCGGCGGCGCGGCACTGGCCGGCTACGCCGCGCGGATGCAGGCCGAGGCGCCCGTGCCGCTGCTGGACGGCATGGCCTGCGGCGTGAAGCTGGCCGAGATGCTGGTCACGCTGAAGCTGCCCAAGCCCAGCGCTGGCAGCTTTGCCCCGCCACGCGGTCGGAACAGCATCGGCCTCTCACCGGAATTGGCGGCGATGCTCAGCGCCCCAGCCGCGTCAGCCTGAGATTCACAAGTCCCGCCACCACCACCAGGGCGCCGCCCATCACCGTGGTCCAGGGCAGCGGCTCGGCGAAGACCAACACGCCCAGCGCCGCGGCAAAGACCAGCTGGAGATAGGCCAGCGGCTGCAACCGGCTGGCCTCCGCCATGTCCAGCGCGCGGATCAGGAAGTAATGGCCGAGCGTGCCGGAGATGCAGAGCAGCCCCATCCAGCCCCAATCGGCGAAGGCGATGGGCGTCCAGACCCAGGGCGTCAGCAGCGTGACCGCCACGGCGCCGGCCAGGCCCGTGTAGAAGAAGCTGGTATCCGGCGGGTCATCCCGCGCGACAAGCCGCGTGATCAGCCCATAGGCCGCGAAATTGAGTGCCGCGACCAGCACCAGCAGCGCGGCGGGGGTGAACATCCCCGGGCCCGGCCGCAGGATGAGCAGCACGCCGAGCGCGCCGACCAGGATGGTGAGCCAGCGCATCAGCGTCACGCGCTCGCCCAGCACGGGTCCGGCCAGCGCGGTGATGATCAGCGGGTAGCAGGCGAAGATGGCATGCGTCTCGACCAGGCCCAGCAGCTTGAAGGCGTTCACGATCATCCAGACCTGCACCACCAGCATCACGCCGCGCAGGCATTGCACCACGGGCCGCTTGCTGCGGATGACGCGGCCGAGACCGCCCGGCGCGCGGGCCGCGCGCAGCACCACGAAGCCCGCGAAGAACCAGTAGCGGATCAGCAGGATGCCCAGCACCGAATAGATCTCGGCCAGGTAGCGCGAGATGGCGTCCTGGCAGCCGAAGACGAACATGGCCGCCACCATCAGCAGCAGGCCCTTGCGATTGTCCTGGGCCAAGGAGGGGGCCAGCGCGCTTACTCCGCGGCCATTCGGGCCGCGTCAACTTCCACCTGCTTTTCGTCATAGGCGCAGAGATCGCCATAAAGCCGCGGCATGTCCTCGGCGAAGAGGTTGCGCGTGATGCCGGCGGCCACGCGTGGCGCCGAGATGGCCATGGCGTTGATGGAGCTGCCGGCCGGGCCGAAGCTCATCGTCGTGCCGATGCCGAACAGGTGGATGCCGGAAATCCAGGGCGTCTCGCCCGGGCGCTTCTCCACGAAGGCGCTGTCGGCGTTGAGATAAGGGTAGCAGGCCAGGCGCGGATTGGCTTCCTGTGGGGGCGGTGTGTAACGATCCCCCCAGGTGGCGATGTTGTCGGCGCAATGGGCGAGTTCCGGGCGCGCGGCGGCATCCATCCGCACGCCGGTGCCGGTGATGCAGTAATCCGCCGTGAACTCCCCGCGCGGGGTGGTCAGCACCACGCGGTCGCCTGCCATGCGCGCCGCCTGCCACTCGCCCTCGGTGTGCAGGCGGAAATTCGGGAAGCGGATCACGCGGTCATAATGATCCTGCGCGAAGCCCTCGCGCATGCCCAGCACATGGGACATGAAGCGCCAGCGCCATTCATCGCTCATCTCGCCCATGTGGCGCAGGAAGCCGGCGAAGGTCAGCCAGCGATAGGGCTGCACCACCATGAGCTCGGCCCGGCGGCAGAAGATGTGCACCTCGGCCGCGCCCGCCTCCAGCGCGACGGCGGCATTGTCGAAGGCCGAGGCGCCGGCGCCCAGCACCGCCACCACCTTGCCGCGCAGGGCGGCGAAATCGATCATCTCATTGGTATGTGCGCGGAATTCGCGCGGGAGGGCCGCGATATGCTGCGGCATCCACCAGGCGCCGATCCCCTCCTGCCCCGTGGCCAGCAGGACCTTGCGGGCATGCATCGGGCCTTCGCTGGTCTCGATGCGAAAGGCGGGCAGGCCGTCATCCGTGGTGGCGGGCGTGACGGCGCCGGCCTCCACGCCATTGCGCACCGGCACGCCGGTGACGCGGCGGAACCACAGCAGGTAGTCGTTCCAGGATTCCTTCGGGATCCAGCGCATCGCCTCCCAATGCGCCGTGCCGAAGCTCGCCTCATGCCAGGATTGGTAGGTGAGGCTGGGCAGGCGGAGGTCCGGGCCGGTCATGTCCTTCAGGCTGCGCAGCGCGCGCATGCGGCCATAGGTGGTCCAGGGCCCCTCGCGCCCGTAATCCGCGCGGTCGAGGACCAGGATATTGTCCACCCTGTCCCGCTTCAGCGCATGCGCCACGGCCACGCCGCATTGCCCGCCGCCGATAACCAGCACATCGAGCGCCGGCGCACCGCCCACCGTCTTCGGCACCAGCCAGGGCGCCCTGGGGTGGCCGGTCAGGTCCAGGTCACGCGCCACATCGGCTTCGAGTTCGGCAAGGGTGCGGGGTGCGGGCATGGGCAAAGCCTAGGCAGCGGAGAGGCGGCGCGCAACGCGATTGCTGCACTGCGGCGCGATATGGCAATGTTCGCGCCATGGCCAAGAGCATGATGCTGCCGGACTCTGCCGAACCGCGCGCCTTCTGGCGTCGCTGGGAGCTGCCCACCTGGGGCGTGGCCGTGGCGATCTACGCCAGCTGGGCCACGCTGCTGATTTGGCACGAAGCCGTGCCCTGGCCGATCGAGGCGCTGCTGGCCGCCTATATCCTCGCCTGGCATTTCTCGCTCCAGCATGAGGCGATCCATGGCTGGCGCAGCCTGCCCGGCTGGCTGCGCACCGCCATCGTCTGGCCGCCCATTGGCGGCTGGTGGCCCTTCGAGCTCTACAAGCGCAGCCACAGCAAGCACCACCGCAACACCCACCTCACCTACCCCGGCGAGGACACGGAGACGCAGTACCACAAGCGCGAGGATTGGAGCGGCTATACGCCGGCCTTCCGCGCGGTGCTGCTGTTCAACCAGACGCTGCTTGGGCGCCTCACCGTCGGGCCCATCCTGCGGCTGCGCAAGCTGGTGCTGGTGGAGAGCGGCAAGCTGAAGCAGGGCGATTTCTCGGATGTGCCGATCTGGCTGGGCTTTTTCGTCGGGCTGGCCGCCGTGCTCTGGTTCGTCACGCAGGTGGCCCACATGCCCATCTGGCATTACTACCTGGTGTGGGTGCTGCCGGGCATTTCACTCGGTCTGCTGCGCGCCTTCATCGAGCATCGCTGGGGCGAGAAACCGGGCGAGCGCACCGCCTCGGTCGAAAGCAACTGGGTCTTTGGGCTGCTCTTCCTGTGGAACAACCTGCACATCGTGCACCACCTCTACCCCACCCTCTCCTGGTTCGAGATTCCGGGATTCTGGAAGCGCAACCGCGAAAAGCTGCTGGCCCATAACGGGCATTTCGTGTTTCGCGGCTATTTCCAGATCGCCCGGCGCTGGCTGGTGAAGCCGGTCTTCGTGCCCATCCATCCCGCGCGTTAAGCCTTTATTTTGCTTGAATGACAGGCCGCGTGATGCCAAGTGCGGGGCGATGATCGAACTCCGCCCCTCACGCCGCCGCAAGGCCATTGGCATTGGCTGCCTGTGCCTCGGGCCGGTTGGACTGATCCTGCCCATCCTGCCGGGCTTCATCTTTGTGGGCCTCGGCACCTTCATCCTGCGCGACCAGTATGTCTGGGCCTATCGCGGCGTCAGCGTGATTGACCGCCGCTGGCCGCACCTGCTTCCCGGCATCGAGGCCCGTGAGGAAAAGGCGATGGCCTGGGGCGACCGGCAGATCGACCGCGTGCGGGGCGTCTTCCGCCGCGGCTGAGCGGCGCCCTACCCCCCATAGCCCAGCAGGAGCCGCGGCAGCGTGAGCGAGACGGCCGGCCAATAGGTGGTGAGCGCCAGCGCCACCAGGATGGCGCCCCAGAAGGGCCAGATGGTGCGCATCACCTCCTCGATGCGGATCTGGCCGATGGCACAGCCGACAAACAGCACCGCCCCCACCGGCGGCGTGGTCAGCCCCAGCCCCAGATTCATCATCATCACCATGCCGAACTGCACCGGGTCCATGCCGATCGCCACCACCACCGGCAGGAAAATCGGCGTCGTGATCAGGATCAGCGCCGCCATGTCCATGACGCAGCCCATGAGCAGCAGACAGAGATTGATCAGCAGCAGGATCACGATGGGATTGCCGCTGATGGCGAGCATGCCGTCCGTCAGCAATTCCGGCAGGCGGTACATGGCCAGCAGCCAGGCAAAGGCGGTGGCGGTGCCGACCAGCAGGAACACCACCGCCGTGGTGCGCACGCTGGTGCGCACGGCGAGGACGAAACTCTCCCAGGGCAGCGCGCGATAGACCAGCAGCGTCACCAGCAGCGCCCAGATGGCGCCGAAGGCAGCCGACTCCGTGACGGTGAAGACGCCGGAGAGCACGCCGCCCAGGATGATGACGGCCGTGAGCAGCCCCGGCAGCGCATCCACGAAGGCCCAGAGCAGATGCCGGAACCCCTTCCAGCCATCGGCCGGATAGCCCCGCCGCACCGCCATCACATAAGCCGCAAGCGCCAGCAGCAGGCACATCATGATGCCCGGCACGATGCCCGCGATGAACAGCGCCGAGACGGAAATCCCGCCGCCCGCCGCCAGCGAATAGAGGATCATGTTGTGGCTGGGCGGGATGAGGATGCCCGCGATGCTGCTCGTCACCGTCAGCGAGACGGCATAATCCACGCCATAGCCCTTGGCCTTCATGGCCGGGATCAGGATGGTGCCGGTCGCCGAGGTATCGGCCACGGCCGAGCCCGAAATGCCGCCGAACAGCATCGAGGTGGAGACATCCACCATGCCGAGGCCGCCCCGCATCCAGCCGACGGCCGCCGAGGCCAGCCCCACCAGCCGCCGCGCGATGCCGCCATGCAGCATGATCTCGCCCGCGAAGATGAAGAAGGGGATCGCCAGCAGCGAGAAGATGCTCATGCCCGACGCCATCTGCTGGAAGGCGACGGCGGGGTTCAGCCCTTCGTAGAGAAAGCCCGCGACCGCCGCGATGCCGAGGCAGAAGGCCACCGGAACGCCGGCCATGAGGCCCACCGCGAAGACGGCGAAGATCAGGAAAAGCCCGGGTTCCACGTGCGCTACTCCAAGAAGGCGGCGGCGATGCCGCGCTTTTCGGGCGCCTCGGGCGAGAAGATGTCGAGCAGCACCTGTTCGATGGCGAAGAGCACCATCAACAGGCCGCCCGCCACCATCGGCGCATAGGTCCAGCCCTGGCTGATGCCGAGCAGCGGGATCTTGAAGGGGCCCACCATCTCGACCAGCTCCCAGGACCACCAGGCCATGCCAGCGCCGAAGAGGCCCATCAGCACGTCGCAGCCCAGCGCCACCCAGCGCTGGCTGCGCTCCGGCAGCGCCTCGCGCACGCCCAGCACCGAGAGGTGGAAGCGCTCGCGCACGCCCACGGCCGCGACCGGCATGGCGATGGAGAGGATGGCCAGTGTCGCGACGCGCTCGATCCAGGTCGGCGTGTCGTTCAGCACGTAGCGGCCGAAGACCAGCCAGCCCATCATGCCCACCAGCACCACCAGCGCGATGCCGGCCACCGCGATGGTCACCCAGGACAGCGCGCCCAGCGCCCGCGAAAACAGCGCGAGCGCGGGCGGAAGCGGCCGGCTCACCGCAATTCGCGGATGCTGCGGACCAGGCCGCTCAGCGCAGGGGTCGCCGCGTATTTCGCGTAGACCGGCTCCATCAGCGCAGCCCAGGGGGCGCGGTCATTGATCTCGATGACCGTCACGCCCGCCGCCACCACGCGCTGGCGGCTGACCTGCTCACGCTCGGCCCAGAGGCGGCGCTGCAGGGCGGCCGATTCCAGCGCGGCCGTGCGCATCATCGTGCGGTCCGCCTCGCTCATCCGCTGCCAGCGCTGGCGGGAGACGGCCAGCACCTCCGGCACGTTGGAATGCTCGGTGGTGGAGTAGAAGCGCGCCACCTCGAAATGGCGGGTGCTTTCGTAGGAGGGCCAGTTGTTCTCTGCGCCGTCGATCACGCCGGATTGCAGGCTGGTGAAGACCTCGCCGAAGGGCAGCGGCGTGGGGTTGGCGCCCAAGGCCCGCATCAGGTCGATCCAGAGGTCGGAGGTCTGCACGCGGATTTTCATGCCGCGCAGGTCAGCGGGCGCCCGCACCGGCCGCGTGGTGTAGAGGCTGCGGGCACCCGCGTCATACCAGGCGAGCGCGATGATGCCGATCGCCTCCAGCTCCCGCGCGATCGCCTCGCCCGCCACGCCATCGATGGCGCGCTGCATGTGCGCCACGTCGCGGAACAGGAAGGGCAGCGTGACCACGTTGGTCGAGGCCGCCAGGTTGTTGAAGGGCGAGAGGTTGAAATTGGCGAAATCAATGGTGCCCAGGCGCATCTGCTGGATGGCCTCATCCTGCTGGCCGAGCTGCGCCGAGTGGAAGGTGCGCATGCGGATGCGGTTGTTGCTGCGCTCCCCCACCATGCGGGTGAAGGCATCCATGGCCTGGCCGTTCGGGTAATCGGCGGCGTGGATGTTCCAGCCGCGCCATTCCTGCCCCGTGGCAGGCAAGGCGGCGGGAAGGGCGGCGAGCACGAGCATCGCGCAGGCGGTCAACAAGCGTCGGGCTGACATGGACTTCTCCTCAAACCGGGTGCTGGCGCACCTCTCATGGGTAAACTGCAATAGCAGTTGGGGAGCTTGGCGCAGTCCGGGGGCGCGCGTCAACGCGGCTTTTTGGCCCCCGCCGCCAGCACCCCATTGGTCACCAGCGAGCGCAGGACATGCTGGCGCATCCGCGCCTCGGCCAGCGCCGCGTCGCGCCGCCTGAAGGCGACGACGATGCCGCGATGCTCAGCGAGGGATTTTGGCAGGTCGCGCGGGGTGCTGCCCACGGCGCGGTGCTGGCCGCGGTGGTCATAGGCCCGCAGCGAGGCGAGGGACCGGGCCAGGAAGGCATTGCCCGCCGCTGCATGGATCAGCGCGTGGAATTCCTCATTCGCCGCATCCAGCGCGGCGGTGTCGGCCGCCGCCGTCCCTTCGGCCATGCGGCGCAGCAGCGCGGCCAGGGCCGCAAGGCCCGCGGCGTCCAGCCGTTCGGCCGCCAGCGCGGCGGCCACGCCCTCAAGCGCGGCGCGGATGCGGCCGAGTTCGGCGAGCTGCCCGGGCCCCAGCTCGGCCACCACCGTCCCGCTGCGCGGCAGGGTGAGGACCAGCCCCTCGCGCTCCAGCCGGCGCAGCGCCTCGCGCACTGGCTGGGCGGAGATGCCGAAGGCGGCGGCCAGGCCGCGCTCGGAAATCTTGCGGCCCGGCGGCAGCGCGCCCTGGATGATGGCGTCCCGCAGGCGGCGAAAGGCCTGCTCGCCGAGCGAGAGCCCCTCCACCTCGGCGAGTGGCGCTTCCCAGGCACGACCAGGCGGGCGACCAGGCGGCTGAGCAGAAGGGCGGGGCTGCATGGCGTCAGTGATAGCGAGGGGGTGGGCCGGGTGAAAGTCTCAGCCGCCGCGCCGCGCCAACTCGGCCCCAAGGTTGGCCCCGAGGTTGGCCCACAGCCCGGCCGGGCAGGCGCCGGAACTGGCCACTGCCAGGCCGAAGAGCGCGGGGCGTGGCCCGAGGCCGAGCCCCCCGGCCAGATGGCCGGAAAGTTGCCGCCAGCGCCCGCGCTCCGGCGGCGTCGGGCTGAAGGCGTTGCCATCCAGGAAACGCGCGCGCTCGCCCCAGGCCTCGCGCAGCACGTCGATATATGGGCCCCCGGGGGGAAGCAGCGCCACTTCCAGCCGGCAGGCGCCGCGCTGGAAGCCCTGCGCGGCAAAGGAACCGTCGGCCAGCAGCGCGGCTTCGCCCAAAGGCTGCCAGCCGGCCTCGGCGAGGCTCCGGGCCAGGCTGCCGGAGGCCTCGGCCTGCGGCCCCAGGGGCTGGGTGCGCGCGCGGTCGAGCCTCAGGGCGAAGCCCAGCGCCAGCACCAGGGCAAGGATCCACGGGAGCGACCTAGGCATCGGCACTCGCTTGCAGCACGGCCACGCAGAGCAGGCCGAAAAGATTGGTGCCCAGCACGCCATGCCCCCAGCCATAGGCCAGCGGCGACCAGGTCAGCAGCATCAGCCGCAGCAGGTTCAGCACGACCAGGATCACCACGAGCGCAAGAAGGGGGCGCAAAAGGGGCCGGCCCGCGCCCTCGGCCCGGCGCATCACCAGCAGCGCCAGCACCGCCGGCGGCAGGAAATGCGCGATGGAGCAGCCGGCCAGCACGGCGATGCCATGGCCATCCGGCATGCGCAGCACCGCCCCGGCCAGGGTCAGCCCCGGCTCCAACCCGGAGAGAAGGGCATGGGTGGCCCAGGCCTCCAGATGGGTCAGCGCGCTCAAGGCCTCCTGGCCCAGGGCGCCGCCCAGCGGGATGGCGCCAAGCCCCGCCATGCCGATCGCGCCCCAGCGTGCCGCGCCGCGGCTGTACCAGGCGACGGCCGTGCCCATCAGCACCAGCGCGAGCGCGGCGACGAGGGTGGAGGGCAAAAGAAGCAGGCCGGCGCAGAGCGCCCCGGCCCAGGATGGCGCATGGAGGTCGCCCGCTTGCGCGCCGCGCCGCAGGGCCTCCAGCGAGGCCAGGAGGGCCATGAGGTCCAGCGGGCCCAGCCCGTTCAGGGCCAGCAGGGCGGCCGGTCCCGACTCACGCAGGGCCAGCGCCAGCGGGCCGAGCTGCAGGCTCAGCCAGGCAGCCAGCAGAAGGGCCAGGGCGAGCCCCGCCTCTCGCCCCAGGCCAGGCTCGGGGATTCGCAGCCAGCGAGGCAATGCGCGAGAGGCGGTGGCCATCAGCCGGCGGCCTTGGCGCGCCGCCGGCGCCACAGGCCAAGCAGGCCGAGCAGCAGCGGGGAGCCCGCCACCGGCGCGGCATTCACCGGCACGCTGACGGTCTGCGGCCCGGTCTGCGGGCCGAGCTTCGCGAGGTCGGTGGGCGTGATCGCCTGGGTCTGCGTGGAGTAGGCGATCATGTTGAACTCGAAAGCGGGCAAGCTGCTGCTGAAGACCACGCGGTTGAAACCTGTGTCGCCATTGAAGTTGAAATTGGCGAAATAGGTCCCCGTCGCCGCCTGGCTGCCATTCGGGTTGAGCGTCACGTCGCGCCCGCTCACGGAATCCACGAGCCGGCTGCCATTGTAGAAGGACAGCGTGTTGTAGCTGTCCACCGAGCCCCACATGATGCCGAAATACTGCTGGTTCTGGGCGTAGTTGATGGTGATCGCACCGCCCGGCTGGGTGGCGAAGTAATTGCGGCTCTCGATCCCCGTCGGCGTCCAGGGCGCGGCGGTGATGCCCGCCACATTGCCCATGTAGATGCCGGAGGTGCCGGAATAGCTGATCGAGCCCGCACTGGAATCACTCCCGAAGCGCACCGTCTCCTGGCTCACCAGTCCCGGCCGATCACCGGCGCCGAGGTCCAGCAGGTTCACCGTGCCGGATTGCGCGACGCTGGTGAGGCTGGTGGACATGGTGACATTGTCATTCGCCACGGCCTGCCGGGTCAGGCCCAACTGGCCGGCCAGGACGCATGGCGCAAGCGCCAGCCCCCAGCTCCATTTGCGTTGCATGTGTCAGGCCTTTCCCGAAGTGATGCCCCCATGATTGGGGGCTCCGCGCAGGGGAAGGGGCAAGGCCCATGCCGTCGCTGCCTGCGAATCTCAGCGCAGGCTGCGCAGGCTCCGCTCCGCCTGGCGGCGCAGGGCGATGAGGATGGGCTGCACCACGGTGCCCTGGGTAAAGGCGCTGCCCCATTCGCTGCTGTCCACACCCAGCACGAGAAGGTTGGGCCGCAGCTGCGCCACACAGGCCGGCGGCTGGGAGACCGGGCCGCCCACCGCCGCCGGCTGGCAGGCCGGCAGGCCCTGGAGCAATTGCCAGGCCTGGTCGGTCGCCACGATGGCGCGGTTCAGCTCATCCAGCTCATAGGTGGCGGTGGGTGCGCCGAGCCGCATCACCCGGATTTCCGCGCCGATTTCGATGCGCAGGCTGCGCAGGTCGGGCCGCGTGAGCCCGGCATCGAGCGTCTCGATCAGCCGCGCCACGCTGAGGCGCAGCTCCGGCACGCCGGCCTGGGCCGGGGCGAAGGGAAGGGTGAGGGCCAGGCCCAGCAGAAGGGCGCGGGTGGCTTGGGCGATCATGATCATCTCCGATCCAGTTCCCCATCGCGGGGTGTTGCACCGGCCTGCCGCCGCTTGCCGCCAGCCTCACGACCGGCATCCCGCGACAGGCCGAGAGAATGGCGGGGTATCAGCAAGGAACGGGCCACGGACGCATCCGTGCGGTGCCGGAGCACCACCAATCCACTTGCATTGTATACAGCGATGCATAATGCTTGCTGCGCATGTCGGCCACCAAGCTCCCTCCCGAAGCGCCGCGCGCCAGCGCCGTGGACGTCGCCTATGAGGCGCTGCGGGGCATGCTGCTGCTGTATGAGCTGCGCCCCGGCGAGCGGTTGAACGAGGTTCACCTAGCCGAACGCCTCGGCCTTTCCCGCACGCCCTTGCGTGAGGCGTTGAACCGCCTGGCGGCCGAGCGCCTGCTGGTGGCCCGCGGCGGCCAGGGCTTCTTCGTGCGCGACCTCGACCTGCGCGAGGCGATGGACCTTTACGAATTGCGCGAGGCGCTGGAAGCCACCGCCTTCCGCCTGGCCTGCGAGCGCGCGACGCCCAGCGCCGTGGCGGCGCTGGGCCGTTCCTGGCGCGCGCGGCATCGCCAATTGGCCCGCGCGCAGGACCGTGCCGCGATGGTGGCGGAGGATGTGCGCTTCCATGAATCGCTCTGCGCCCTCGCCGCCAATGCCGAGCTGCTGCGTGCGCTGAACGAGGTGAATGCGCGCACCACCTTCATCCGCTGGGCCTATGCTACCGGCCCCCGCCCCGAGCTGAACCTGGACGAGCATGACGCGCTGCTGGAAGCGCTGGTGGCGCGTGATGCCGCGGCCGGCGCCGAGATCCTGAAGCGCCATATCGGCCGCCGCGCTGAGGCCTTGACCACCTTGCTGGCGCCCGCGCGCGCCTTTCCGATCACCCCCCGCAGGAGGACTCCCTGATGCCCGATACCCCCATGCCGATGGCCCCGCTCGTGGTCGTCCAGCCCGACGACGCGCGCTCCTTCTGGCAGCCCGTGCCGGCCAATGGCTTCGTGCGCTGCATGCTCGCCTCCAACGAAATCGGCGGCGAGACGCCCTTCTCCATGGGCACGCAGTTGGTGGATGCCGGCTGCTTCGTGCGCGAACATGTGCACCCCGACAATGAGGAAGTGATCTTCGTGCTGGAAGGCGGCGGCGAGGCGCTGCTCGACGGCAAGGACAAGGTGCCGATGGTGAAGGGCACCTGCATCTACATCGGCAAGGGCCGCGCGCATCGCTTCCAGGCGAGCGACGATGCGCCGATGACCTTCATGTGGCTGATGATGCCCGGCGGCCTTGAGACCTTCTTCGCCCGCATCGGCCGCGAGCGGAAGCCGGCCGACCCACAGCCGCCGAATTTCCCGCGCCCCGTGGATGTCCTGCAGATCGAGGCCGAGACGGTCTTCGGCACCTTGCCGCCGAAAGCCTGACCGCATGATCGTCGAGGAGCGGGACTACCGCATGAAGCCCGGCAAGCTCGGGCTGTTCGTCGCCACCTATGAGAAGCACGGGCTGCCCTTGCAGGTGAAGTATCTGGGCAAGTTCCTGGGCTATTTCACGACAGAGATCGGCGAGTTGAACCACGTCGTCGCCCTCTGGGGCTATGAGGGGCTGGATGACCGCGCGCGCCGCCGTGCCGCCATGCTGGCCGACCCGCAATGGCAGGAGTATCTGGGCATGGTCGCGGATTACCTCGATGTGCAGAACACGCGCATCCTCACCCCCTCCAGCTTCTCGCCGATCCAATGAGCGCTTTGCCAAAGGTGGCGCTGATCGGCGCCGGCACCATCGGCACGGCCTGGGCCGTGGTCTTCGCCCGCGCCGGCTGCACCGTCCGCGTCTGGGATGGCGATGCGGCCGCGCTGGACCGCTTTCCGGCGCGCGCAGCTGCCGTGTTCGAGGCGCTGGAAGGCTCGGCCATCGCCGGCCTGCCGGGCGGCCTGTCCCGCATCACCACCCATGCCGACCTCGCCGAGGCCGTGGGCGATGTGGATTGGGTGCAGGAACAGGTGAAGGAGGACCTCGCGATCAAGCAGGAGGTCCTGCCGCGCGTCGAAGCCGCGATGCGGCCGGATGCCATCCTCGCCACCTCCACCTCCGGCCTCTCCCAGGCGGCGCTGGCCTCCGTGCTGGCGCGGCCCGATCGCTTCATCGTGGTGCATCCGCTGACGCCGCCCTTCCTGCTGCCGGTGACGGAGATCGTGACCCATCCCGGCACCTCGGAGGCGACGCTGGCCGAGGCCTATCGCGTCATGGAGGCGGTGGGGCAGAAGCCGATCCGCGTGCATGGCGAGATCAGCGGCTTCGCGATGAACCGCATCCAGGCCGCCATGCTGAATGAGATGGTGGCGCTGGTGCGCGATGGCGTCATCAGCGCCCAGGATGCCGATACCACGCTCACCCACGGCTTCGGCCTGCGCTGGGCGGTGATCGGCCCCTTCGCCGGCGTGGACCTGAACGCGCTGGGCGGCATCCGGCAATACATGGAGCTGTTCGGCTATATCCTGGACGATGTGGCGAAGGATCGCGGCGCCGCCCAGGCGCTGACGCCCGCCGCGGTGGACAAGCTGGAGGCGGGCTTGCGCGCGCAACTCCCGCTCACCGAATTGCCCGCGCGCCAGAAGCGGCGGGACCGTGCCATCGCCGCCTTGCGCGGCCACCTTGAGAAGGCGGGCCGCCCGTGAAAATCATCCTGGCCGGCATCGATGCCGTGAACCTGGTGCTGAAATACGTCCTTGCCCTGTTGCTGGTGATGATGACGGTGGGGGCACTCGGCCAGGTGGTGGTGCGCTTCGTCCTGCCGCTGCTGGGCTTCAATGTCTCGGCCGCCTGGACGGAAGAGGTGGCGCGCTTCTCCATGATCTGGACGGTCTTCCTGGGCGCGGCCTGGGCGCTGCGGCATGGCGAGCTCATCGCGCTCGACCTCGTGACGCATGCCGTGCCGCGCGTGCTGGGCATGGCGATCAAGGTGCTGGCCTATCTGGCCTGCGCCGCCTTTGCCGTGCTGCTCATCGTCCTCGGCCTGGAATTCGCCGAGATCGGCGAAATCGAGACGAGCCCGGTGCTGGGCCTGTCGAAATGGTACGTCTTCATGTCGCTCCCTGTCGGCGCGGCCCTGATGGTGATGAACATCGCGGGCTTCCTGCTCGCTTGCATCATCGAGGGCAGTGACCCGCGCGGCGCGCTCGATGCGGTAGGGGACTGAGCCATGGTCGGAACCGCCATTGCCCTGATGGTCATGTTCGCCGCCGCGGTGCCGATCGGCTTCGCGCTGGGCATGGCGCCGCTCATCGCACTCGACGCGCAGCGCATCCCGCTGATCGTCATCGCCCAGGCCGCGCTGGAGAGCCTGGACAGTTTCACCCTGCTCGCCATCCCCTTCTACGTCATGGCCGGGCGCATCATGCTGGCCGGCGGCATGGCCACGCGCCTCGTGGGCCTGGCCGCGGCACTTGTGGGCTGGGTGCGCGGTGGATTGGGCGCGGCGGGCGTGCTGACGGCGATGTTCTTCGCCACCATCAGCGGCTCCTCCTCGGCGACGGCCGCGGCCATCGGCTCCATCCTCGTGCCCGAGATGACGAAGCGGAACTACCCCAAGCCCTATGCGGCGGCCATCGTCGCGGCCTCGGGCGAGATCGGCGTCATCATCCCGCCCTCCATTCCCATGGTGATCTATGCCGTCACGGTGAGCGAGAGCATCGGCTCGCTGTTTCTCGCGGGAATTATCCCGGGCCTGCTCATCGGCTTCAGCCTGATGGCGCTGATCATCGTGCAATCCAGCATGCGCGGCTATGGCGACCCAACGCGCTTCGCGCCGCGCGAGATCGCGCGCGATGTGTGGGCCGCCACGAAGCGCGCGGCGCTCTCGCTCCTCATGCCCATCATCGTGCTGGGCGGCATCTATGGCGGCATCTTCACCGCGACCGAGGCCGCCGTGGTGGCGGCCGTCTATGCGCTGATCCTCGGCCTCTTCGTCTACAAGGAGCTGAAATGGCGGCAGTTGCCGGACATCCTGGCGGGCAGCGCCAAGACCTCGGCCATCGTGCTGATCATCGTCGCCTTCGCGAGCGTCTTTGCCTATGTGCTCACGACCTATCAGGCGCCGCAGGCCGTGGCCGCCTGGCTGACCGCCATCACCGCCAGCCCGCTGATCTTCCTGCTGCTGGTGAACGGCTTCCTCTTCTTCGTCGGCATGTTCATGGAGACGCTGGCGGCCATCATCATCCTGGCGCCGGTGCTGGCGCCGGCGGCCATCGCCTTCGGCATTGATCCGATCCATTTCGGCGTGATCGTGGTGGTGAACCTGGCTGTCGGCATGGTGACGCCGCCGGTGGGGGTGAACCTCTTCGTCGCCTGCAGCATCAGCAAGCTCAGGATGGAGCAGTTGATGCCGCCGCTCATGCCCTTTCTCGCCTGCCTCGTGCTTTGCCTGCTCATCATCACCTATGTGCCCGCGCTGTCCCTGGCGCTGGTGCGATAACCATCAGGAGAATCCCAAGATGATCGCCCTTCCCCGCCGCACCCTGGCCCTTGGCGCAATCGCCACCCCCTTCGTCGCTCGCGCGCAAGGCGTGACGGAGTTGCGCCTGGGCCATGTGCTCTCCGAGCAATCCTCCTATCACGTGGCTGGGACCAAGCTCTCCGAGCTGGTCGAGCGGCGCACCAATGGCCGCGTAAAGATCAATGTCTTCGCCAACTCCGCGCTCGGCGGCGAGCTGCGGCTGATCCAGTCCGCGCGCACCGGCGCGATCGACCTGATGTTCAACAGCCAGCCCTCGCTGGAAAACACCATCCGCGACATGGGCGTGCTCTCGTTGCCCTGGCTCTTCGACAGCTATGAGCAGGCCAACCGGCTGATGCAGGGGCCGATGGGCCAGCGCCTGCTGACGCTGCTGGAGCCTGTGGGCATGATCGGCCTCTCCTGGTTCAACCTGTTCGAGCGCAGCGTGCTGACCAACCGGCCCTTCACCAACCTGGCGGAAGCGCGCGGCCTGAAGATCCGCGTCATCCAGTCGCCCGGCTATGTGGAGGCCTATCGCAGCCTCGGCATGCAGCCCACGCCGACCGCCTATGCCGAGCTCTTCCTCGCGCTGCAGAACGGCGTGGTGGATGCAGCGGAACTCGCGCCCGACCAGATGATCGCCGACCGCTTCGTGGAGGTGATCCGCAACTACATCCTCACCAGGACGCACCAGCTGCCCTCCGTGCTCATCGCCGCGCGCTCGCGCTTCACCGCGCTGCCGGCCGATGTGCAGACGGCCATTCGCGAGAGCGTGCCGGCCGCGATCACCGAGGGCCTCGCCTATTACAACCGCTTCCGCGAGGAAAGCTTCGTCGAGGTGCGCCGGCGCGGGATCAACATCATCGAGCCCGACCTCGCCCCCTTCAAGGCGGCGGCGCGCCCGGCCTATGACACCATCCTGGCCAATGCGCCCAATGGCCGTGCCCTGCTGGCCGAGATCGAGGCCGCGAAGGCCCGCGCTTGAGGCTGACCCGGCCGGACGGCGCCGAACTCGCCGTCACCATCACGGGCGAGGGGCCGGGCCTGCTCCTCGTCTCGGGTCTCGGCGGCACCGCGGCCTTCTGGTCGAAGCTGGTGCCGGCGCTGGCGCCGCATTTCCGCGTGGCGGTGCTGGACCAGCGCGGCGTGGGCGCCAGCACGCGCGGCACGGCGGAGGTGAACATCACCACGCTGGCCGAGGATGCGGCGGCGGTGGCGGCCGCGCTCGGCGGGCCGGTCGCGCTGTGCGGCCATTCCACCGGGGCGGCCATCGTGCTGAGCATGGCGGCGGGGCGCATGTGCGACGTCTCGCGCCTCGTGCTCTCGGCCGGTTGGCTGAAGCCCGATCCCTATCTGCACGCGCTGTTCACCACGCGCCTGGCCATCCTGGAGCGCGCCGGCTACGCCGCCTATGAGCAGATGGGCCGCTTCCTGGGCTATCCGGCCGAGACGCTGGTCGCGGCCGGGGGCTTCGCCGAACCGGCCCTGATGTCCGAGGCGCGCGAGGCGGAGGAGCGCCTGCGCTGGTCCGAACGCATCGGCGCGCTGCTGGGCTTCGACGGCACGGGGCTGCCGGCGCGCGTGGCGGTGCCGACGCTGGTGCTGGGCACGCCGGATGACGCCATCGTGCCGCATCACCATCAGCGCGAAACGGCGCTGGCCATCCGCGGCGCCGCCTTCGCGCCCCTGGCCGATGGCGGGCATTTCTACCCGCAGACGCGGCAGGCCGCGTTCCTGGACCGGCTCTCGCCCTTCCTGCGCGGCTGACGCGCCGCGGCAGCGATGCAACCCCGTGGATGGCCTGCGGTTAAAGCCTGACCCGCCACGGTGGACACACCGGGGCGCGATCAGTCCCCCGGCGCTGTGATCACGATCCAGCGGCCCGGAATCGCGGCGAGAGGAGTTCCCCATGCAGCTGTCCCGAAGCGCCAAGCGCGTCTCCGGCACCCCCGGCATCATGATCGGCGTCGCCGTGGCGCTGGGCGCCATGGCCACCTTCAACTACGCCATGGGCCGCCGGGCCGAGCGCCGCAATCCGCCATCGGGGCGCTTCGTGCAGATCGAGGGGGTTCGGCTGCACTATGTCGAACGCGGCGAGGGCCCACCCGTCATCCTCCTGCACGGCAATGGCGCCATGGTGGAGGATTTCGTGATCAGCGGCGTGCTGGACAGGTTGTCCCGCCACCATCGCGTCATTGCGTTCGACCGCCCCGGCTTCGGCCATAGTGACCGCCCGCGGGACCGCGTCTGGAGCGCGGCGGAGCAGGCGCGGCTGATCCGCGCGGCGCTGCGCCTGCTGGATGTGCGGCAGCCCATCATCCTGGGGCATTCCTGGGGAACCATGGTCGCGCTGGAGATGGCCTTGGCGCGCCCCGATGACACGGCCGGGCTGGCGCTGGTCTCGGGCTATTACTTCCCGACCCTGCGCCTCGACGTGCCCCTTCTCTCGCCGCCCGCCATCCCTGTGGTCGGCGATGTGCTGCGTTATACGATCTCGCCCCTGCTGGGGTGGCTGCTCGCGCCGCTGATCTTCCGCAAGCTGTTCGGCCCGGCGCCGGTCACGCGGGATTTCCGGTCGCGCTTCCCGCTGGCAATGGCGCTGCGGCCCTGGCAGATCCGCGCGAGCGCGGGTGATACGGCCCTCATGGTCCCGGGTGCGGCGGCGCTGGCCGGGCGCTATGCCGAGCTGGAGATTCCCGTGACGATCATCGGCGCGCCGGGTGACCGGATCGTGGATCACGAGGCGCAGGCCGGGGCGCTGCACCACACGCTTCCCCATAGCGACCTGGCGCGGATCGAAGATGCGGGACACATGCTGCACCACACCCGGCCCGAGGCCGTCGTCAGCGCCATCACGGAAATGGCCGCGGCACTGGGCCAGCGTGACGCATCGCCGGCTGCCTCAGGCTGAGACGCGCCGCTTTACCGAAAGGCCCAGCGCACCGCCCGCGCCACGCCCAGCGTGCCGGCCCGCAGCAGCGGCCGGCCCAGCACCGGGTTGGAGAGCCCATGCATCCGCCGCGCCCAGTCGGGCAGCAGGTCGATCGCGGCCTGATTGCCCAGCACGTGCAGGGGGGCCGCCAGGGGGGCCGCGCTGGCAGGTTGCAGCAGGAAGCGGCGCACCTCCCGCGTGCGGGCATCGCTGCGCAATTGCGGGCGGTAGCTGGCGACCAGTCGCAGCGCGGTGGCGCGGTCGCGCGGCACGGGGGCCGCGCCGAGGCCTTCGGCCACCTGCGCCATCTCGGCGAAATAGCGATCCTGGTCGGCCAGCGACATGCGCGGCTCCACATAGCGGCGCCAGGCGCTGAGGAAGCTCGTCGCCTCCGTCACATGCACCCAGGCCAGCAGGGCGGGGTCATTGGCCCAGTATTCGGTCCCATCGGGCAGGGTGCCGCGCACCTGGGCATGAATGCCACGCACCCGCGCCATCACCGCGCGCGCCTCCTCCGGCCCGCCATAGGTGGTGAGTGCGATGAAGCGGGCTGTGCGGCGCAGCCTGCCGTGCAGATCCTCGCGGAAATTCGAATGGTCCCAGACGCCGGCCAGCACCGCCGGGTGCAGCATCTGCAACAGCAGCGAGGAGATGCCACCCACCATCATCGAGGTGACATCGCCATGCACGCGCCAGGCGACGGAGCCGGCGCCAAACAGCCCATCCGGGCGGCGGCGCACGGGTGCCTCGCCCCGGGCGCGGTCATTGAACAGCGCCACCACGCGCGTGGTGATGGCGTCCTTGATCGGTTGGGTGGGGGCGCGCGGCGTCTCGCGATTCATCGGTTTCATATGGGGCGGTGCGCGCCGGGGGCCAGCCCGCCTTGCGCCAAGGGGGCTTTGCCACCATCCCTGCCGGCATGAATCCCGAAGAACCCAGACCTGCGATCATCATCGGCACCGGCGGCATCGGCGCGGCCCTGGCGGCGGCGCTGGAGCAGCGCGGCCAGCCCGTGCGCCGCCTCGGCCGCCGCACCACGCCCGCCCTCGATCTGCTGGATGAGGCCAGCATCGCCCGCGCCGCGGCCGAGATCGGGCCCGGGCTGCGGCTGGTCGTGGATGCCACGGGCTTCCTGCATGATGCGCGCTTCCAGCCGGAGAAGAGTTTTCGCCAGCTGGACCCGGCGCATCTGGCCCATAGCTTCGCCCTCAACGCGACCGGCCCGGCGCTGCTGATGAAGCATTTCCTGCCGCTGCTGGCGCGCGAGGGGCGGGCGGTCTTCGCCACGCTCTCGGCCCGGGTCGGCAGCATCGCCGACAACCGGCTGGGCGGCTGGACCAGCTATCGCGCCGCCAAGGCCGCGCTGAACCAGATCATGCGCAACAGCGCCATCGAGGTGGCGCGCAGCCGGCCCCAGGTCATCTGCGTGGCGCTGCATCCGGGCACCGTCGCCACGCCGCTCTCCGACCCCTTCGCCAAGGCCGGGCTGGAAGTGCAGGCGCCCGAACAGGCGGCCGAGCGGCTTCTGGAGGTGATCGAGGGGCTCAGCCCGTCACAAACCGGGCTGTTCTTTGACCATCACGGCAAGCCCATCCCCTTCTGAACCCTCACATCACCACGCCGCCGCCATCCACCACATAGGTCGCGCCGGTGACGAAGGAGGCATCGTCCGAGGCGAGGAAGATGATCACCTGCGCCACCTCCTCCGGCTGGCCGAGTCGGTTCATCGGGCAGCGGGCGTTCAGCACGCGCTTGAACTCCTCGGGGTCCGCGGCATTGGCGATCATGCGGTCGAAATAGGGGCTGCCGATCGGGCCGGGGGCCACGGCGTTGACGCGGATGTTCTCGCCCACATGGTCCAGCGCCATGGCGCGGGTCAGGCTGTCCACGGCACCCTTGCTGGCCACATAGGTCACGCGGTCCTTCAGGCCGATGATGGCGATGTTGGAGGCGGTGTTGACGATGGCACCGCCACCCTGCGCCCGCATCACCGGCACCACATGCTTGGCGCAGAGGAAGACGCCCTTCACATTGACGTCGAACAGCGCCTGCCAATCCTCCTCGCGCGTGCTCACGACATCGCCAGTGATGCCGTAGCCGGCATTGCTGCACAGGATATCGATGCGGCCGAAGCGGGCCAGCACCTCCTCCACCATGCGGGCGCAATCGGCGCTGCTGGTGACATCCATGCCGATGGCGAGGCCCGCGGCCCCCAGCATCGCCACCGTCTCCTGAGCCGCCTCCAGGTTGCGGTCGGCGACGGCCACCTGCGCCCCCTCCCGCGCGGCGAGCAGCGCGGTGGCACGGCCGATGCCGCTGCCGCCGCCGGTGATGAGCAAGGTCTTGTTCGCGAGGCGCATGGATGAAGCTTCTCCGGGTGGTTTCGCCCGGGAGCATGCCCTCAGCCGCCGAGTTCCGCCAATTCCCGCTCCAGCGCCGCGATATCGGCGCGAAGCTGCACGAGATGGGCGTCACGCTGGGTGATCTCGGCCTCGCTCTTCAGCTTCCAGCCAAAGGCCGCGGTGATGTCCTGGCGCTTCCGGCGGATCTGCTCGCGCAGATCAACCCGCCGGGCGGCGCGCTCCGGCGGCTCGGGCTCGGGGTCCGGCGGCGCGTGGTGTTGCGCGAAATAGGACTGGTGCTCCTCGGGCTTCCCGCGCATCCCCCGCTCCTCACCCTCCCCCGCCTCCTCTTCTTCCTGGTAGTCCGACCACAGCGCACCACGGGCGGCCAGCCCGCCGAAGAGCTGGATCAGCGCCGACCAGCGCAGCGCAGCCAGGCGCTCGGCCGCACGGTTGCGCCGGCTGCCGCCGCGCAGCGTCCAGTCACGCGCATGGCTCAGCGCCTCGGCAGCGCGGCGGAAGGCGCGGGCGGCCTGAGGGCCATATTCGAGGTCGAGATACTCCGCCACATCCTCCAGCGCGGCGCGGCCGCGCAGGGCGCGGCGATACTGCCGCCAGCCCGACATGACTGCCCGCGCCTGGATGCGGGCCTCCAGCCGGTCCAGGGCCCGCAGGCTGAAGGCCTCGGCGAACCAGTCCCAGGCCCAGGCCAGGTGATAGCCGAGCCAGCGTGCCGCCTCGGCCAGCCAATGGGCGTGGCGGCGCAGGCGGAAGGCGGCCCAGAGCGGCATGAACAGCGCGATCGCCAGGGCCGGCGGGGCCGGCGTGCCGGCCAGGGCCAGCAGCACGACGACCGGCAAGGCGGCGAGGAGCACGGCATCCACGGCCAGGGTCAGCATGGTGGCCAGCTTGGCGCCCAGCCGGCGCGGCGCCGCGTGCTGCCGGCGCAGCATGGCGCGGGAGCGCTCCAGCACGGCCCGCGCCTCCGGATGCGAGTCGGCAAGGCCGCTGCGTTCCAGCTGGGCGATCAAGAGGCGCAATTCCTGCACCGAATGCGCGGTGCGCGTGACCGACACGGGACCCTCCGGGGGGCAGGCCAGCCCCTGGCCCCACTTGCCACAGGGAGGATGAGAGTTCGGTTAAGGCGCGCGCGAGAGGCTGGCCTGGCGCAGCGCCTCGCGCTCCTCGGCCAGGACCGCGAAATACTCCAGCAGGTGAAGCCCGGCATATTTGACCACCAGGATGGCCGGGATGCTGACCGCCGCGCGGTTGTAGCACAGCGCGGCCTCGTTGAAGGCCTCGCCCGCCAGGGCGATTTCGGCATCCAGCTCCTCGAAGCTGGCCCGGATGCGGCGAAAGGTCAGCTCCGCGCCCAGCTCCGGATGGGTGCGCTCCAGGTCGAGCACGCGCTGCATCGCGGTGGCCAGATGCAACTCGGCCCGCCCCGTGGCGTCGGGCGAGAGATCCGCCCCGAGGGCAGCGTTGCGGGCCTGCAGCAGCGTGTCGGTCAGCTTTTTCTGCTTCGGCAAATGGGCCAGCACCAGCTGGATCAGCGGGGCGACCAGGTCATGGCGCTGCCGCAGCAGCATTTCCAGCGGGTCCCAGGTCGCGATCGCGGCCCGCCGCATGCCCGACAGGCGAACATGGGTCAGGGCGATCCAAAGGCCCAGCACCACCAGGATCGCCGGGATCAACCACTCCAGGGGCATGCGTGTCTCCAGTTTGACGGCGAAAGCTAGCCCTGGCGGCGGGTTGCGGAAAGGGCCGCTGAGGCGCGACCGGCGCCGATCCTCCCTTGCCTTCGCGCCAGGGATGACCTAACTCGCCTGCTTCAACGGCTGGGCAGCCATCGCCGCCTGCCGCATCCCGGAAAGCCCCGATCATGAAGCCCGACACCCACCCCGCCTATCACGAGTTGACCGTCATCATGACCGACGGCACCACCTTCAAGACCCGCACCGCGGGCGGCAAGCCGGGCGACACGCTGCGTCTCGACATCGACCCGAAGAGCCACCCCGCCTGGACCGGCGTGCAGCGCATCATGGACACGGGCGGCCAGGTCGCCAAGTTCAACAAGAAGTTCGCCGGGATCGGCATGCGCAAGGGCTGAAAGCCCTGACAGCGCTGGGTTTTTGAGCCGCCCTGGCCCTCCCGCCAGGGCGGTTTTGTTGTGCGGTTTTTGGTGTGTCGCGCGCCCTCTTGAAACCGCGCGCCGCAGCTTCCACCTCTTGCTAGCCGAGGCGCCGTCAGGGCCTTGGCGTGGATCCGACGGAGGCCTCGCCCATTCGGGGAGGCTGGCGACGGACCGCTCAACCCGGACCTTGCTACCGCAGGAGGTTCTTGTGAACGCTGTTGATTTCTCCCCCCTTCTCCGCACCGCCATCGGCTTCGACCGCTTCGCACGTCTGCTCGACGGCGCGCGCGTCCAGTCCGAGGCGCCGGCCTATCCGCCCTACAACATCGAAGTCACGGGTGAGGACAGCTACGTGCTGACCATGGCCGTGGCCGGCTTCGGCCCCGATGACATCGAACTCGTGGTGCGCGAGGACACGCTGCACATTGCCGGCAAGGCGCCCCAAGGGTCGCATGGGGCGGAGGGCGAGGCCCGCCGCTACGTGCATCGCGGCATTGCCGGCCGTGCCTTCGAGCGCCGCTTCGTCCTGGCCGACCACCTGGTCGTGCAGGGGGCGCATATCGAGAACGGCCTGCTGCATGTCGCGCTCCAGCGCGTGGTGCCGGAGGCGTTGAAGCCCCGCCGCATCCCGATCGCGAGCGGCACGCCACGCCCCGTCGCGTCGGGCCCGGTGGCGATCGAACAGGCCGCCTGAGTGAAACGGGGGAGGGGCGCCTCGGCCCCCCTCCCTCACCCGCCTGGCTTGCGGAAGAAGGCCTCGGCCGCCGCGCGCTGATGGGCCCGGGCCGCGATGGCGGCCTCCGCCCGCGCGATTTCCGCCCGCAACTCCCCGATATAGGCCCGCAGGTCATCCTCGGCCCAACCCTCCAGCAGGGCGGGCTGGAAGGCGGTGCGGGGCCGTGGGCGTGGCTCATCCTCGAAGATCATATGTCCCTCCTTGCGTGACAGGGCTTGGCCCGGGCCGGGGGGACCAGTATAGGGCATGCACAGCCAGGGTGCGCCAATGGGCCGCCCTCCCCCAATCCTTGGAACCATTCCCATGGCCCAGCCCCTGATGCCCAAGGCCACCGCCGTGTGGCTGATCGAAAAGACCTCCCTCTCCTTCGAGCAGATCGCCGACTTCGTCCAGATGCACCCGCTGGAAGTCCAGGCCATCGCGGATGGCGAGGTGGCGCAGGGCATCATCGGCTATGACCCGGTGGCGAACATGCAGGTGACGCGTGAGGAGATCGCCCGGTGCGAGGCCAATTCCTCCGCCCGGCTGGTGCTTTCCGCGACGGCGGCGCCGCTGCCCAAGGGGCGCGGCAAGGGCGGGCGCTACACGCCGGTGGCCAAGCGCAATGATCGGCCGGACGGCATCGCCTGGCTGCTGCGCAACCACCCGGAGCTGCCGGACACGCAGATCGGCAAGCTGCTCGGCACCACCAAGGAAACCATCCAGAAGGTGCGCGACCGCAGCCACTGGAACAGCGCAAACATCAAGCCGCGCGACCCCGTGATCCTCGGCCTGTGCACCCAGAGCGCGCTGAACGTCGCCGTTTCCGCCGCGCAGGAGAAGCTGCGGGCGGAGGGCATCGCCATCCCCGCACCGCTGCCCGTCGAGCAGGACTGAGCCTGCTGCCGCCCGCCGGCCTCAGTTGGCGCGGCGCAGCTTTTCCATCTCTTCCTTCAAGTGCAGCTTTTCCAGCTTGAGCTTGACCAGTGCCGCATCGTCGGGGCGCGGGCGGGCGCCTTCGCTTGCAATGCGCGCCTCGATACTGGCGTGGCGGGTTTCCAAGGCGCGAATCCTGGGGGCATGCATCATGCGGTGGCATCCTTCTGGAGTTTGCCCCGGGTGGACGCCCGGGGCGCATCACCTTGATGCGCGGTCTGTTGCGGCCGCGCCCAGGCATGCTATCCCCATATGGCCGGCAAAGGGAAAAGATTTGATTTCGGCTGCCGGGCCGATTTAGCCCTTGCGATCAGGATGGCGGCACACACGGATGCACCAAGACCGCGAAGCCCTGCTGCGCCGCCTGCATGAATTGCGCAGCGAACACCGGGATCTCGACACCGTCATCGCGCGGATGGAGACCGGCATCGGCGACCAGCTGCAGATGCAGCGCCTGAAAAAGCGCAAGCTGAAGCTGAAGGACGAGATCGCCTGGCTCGAGAGCCAGCTCGTCCCCGATATCATCGCCTGACAGGACCAGGACCATGGCGGAAAGCACGCCCCAAGTGGGCGTCATCATGGGCAGCCGCTCCGATTGGGAGACGATGCGCCATGCCGATGAAACACTGGCGGCGCTGGGCATCGCGCATGAATGCCGCGTCGTCTCCGCCCATCGCACGCCGGAGCGGCTGTTCGACTATGCGCGCACGGCCAAGGGACGCGGCGTGCAGGTGATCATCGCCGGCGCCGGCGGGGCGGCGCACCTGCCGGGCATGGCGGCGAGCATGACGCCGCTGCCCGTCCTCGGCGTGCCGGTCGAGTCCCATGCGCTGAAGGGGATGGATTCCCTGCTCTCCATCGTGCAGATGCCGGGCGGTGTGCCGGTGGGCACGCTGGCCATCGGCAAGGCGGGGGCGATCAACGCGGCGCTGCTCGCGGCCAGCATCCTGGCCCTGGCCGACCCCGCTCTGGCCGAGCGGCTGGAGGCCTGGCGCGCCCGGCAGACCGAGGGCGTGCCGCATGACCCGGCCTGAGGCCCTTCCGCTGGGGGCCACCATCGGCATCCTGGGCGGCGGGCAGCTGGGGCGCATGAGCGCCATGGCCGCGGCCCGCCTGGGCTATCGCTGCCATATCTTCGCGCCCGAGGCGGAATCGCCCGCCCGGCAGGTGGCGGCCGAGGCCACCATCGCCGCCTATGATGATGTCGAGGCCCTGCACCGCTTCGCCGCGGCGGTGGATGTCGTCACCTATGAATTCGAGAATGTGCCCGCGGCCACCCTGGCCGCGCTGGAGGGCCGCGTCCCGTGCAGGCCTGGCCCGCGCGCCCTGGCGATCTGCCAGGACCGCCTGGCCGAGAAGCGCTTCCTGGCCGAGGCCGGCGTGCCGGTCGGTCCCTGGCGGGCGGTCCATAGCCCCGAGGAACTGACCGCCGCCCTGGCCGAAATCGGCCTGCCGGCGGTGCTGAAGACCACCCGCCTGGGCTATGACGGGCGCGGCCAGGCCGTGCTGCGCCGGCCCGAGGACGCCCTGCCCGCCTATGAGCGGCTTTCGCCCAGGCCCCTCATCCTGGAGGCCTTCATCCCCTTCACCGCCGAGATCTCCGCCATCGCGGCGCGCGGGCTGGATGGGTCGGTCGCGAGCTATGACGCGGTGGAGAACCAGCACCGGCATCATATCCTGGACCTCTCCTTTGCCCCGGCCCGCCTGCCGGAGGCGGCCGCGCGCGCGGCGCGGGCGAATGTCGCCCGCGTGGCCGAGGCGCTGGAACTGGTGGGGCTGGTGGCGCTGGAGATGTTCCTGCTGCCGGATGGATCCCTGCTGGGGAATGAGATCGCGCCCCGGCCGCATAATTCCGGGCACTGGACCATGGATGCCTGCGTCTGTGGGCAGTTCGAGCAGCATATTCGCGCCGTGGCCGGCCTGCCGCTTGGCCCCGTCACCCGGCATGCCGATGCGGTGATGCGCAACCTGGTCGGCCCCGAGGGGCTGGCGGCCTGGCCGGGCCTGCTCGCCCGGGGCGATGTGGTGGCGCATTGGTACGGCAAGGCGGAGGCCAAGCCCGGCCGCAAGCTGGGACATGCCAACCGGCTTTTGCCCCTGGATGCCCTGGCGGCGCTGGACGATGTGACCGCTTGTGACGGAATATGACCCTGTGTCCCAAAAGCCCAGGGCGAATGTGGCCTTTAGGCAACAGGCCCCGGGAAATGCTTGGCAGGGTGGTGCATTTGCCGAGCCACTGGTGTTAGTGTGCTTTCACGCAGCGAGGATTCTCATCCGCCGGATGTGCCGCGCAGCGACCGAACAAACGAGTTTGATTTTAAGGAGAACGAGGATGAGCCTCAAGAAGGCCCTTTTGGCCGCGACTGTTCTGTCGCTGCCCGTGGCCGCCCAGGCGCAACCTGTCTCGGGCCTCTACCTGGGCGCGGGCGTGGGTGCGAACTACCGCGAGAACAACTCCGTCAACCCGCGCCTGTCGCCGTCCGGCATCCTGACCGGTCAGGTCGGCCTGGACACCGACTGGGGCTGGGCCGGCGTTGCCAGCCTCGGCTGGGGCTTCGGCAACGGCCTGCGCGCTGAACTCGAAGTCAACATCCGCCAGAACTCGGTGAGCTCGGGCAACATCGCGACGCCGTCCGGCACGCGTTCCGCCACGTCGACCGGCGGCCAGATCTATCAGTACGGCCTGATGGGCAACGTGTTCTACGACATCCAGACCGGCTGGCGTCCGGGCGGCATCGGCATCACCCCGTACATCGGTGGTGGCGTTGGCGTCGTGATGAGCGACTGGCGCAATGTTCGCGGCAGCGGCACCGGCGGCCTGATCACGATCGACGACACGGCCAACAACTTCGCCTACCAGGCGATCGGTGGCGTGGCCTTCGGTGTGACGCCGGCCCTGTCGCTGACCCTCGAATACCGCTTCTTCGGCTCGGCGCAGCCGGACATGGGCATCCGTGGCACGGCGACCTCCGGCGTGAACGCCGGCCGCTCGGCGATGGGCCGCTATGACGGCGACAACTACAACCAGACCATCCTGGCTGGTATCCGTTACGCCTTCAACACGCCGACCCCGGCCCCCGTCGTTGCCCCGGCTCCGGCCCCGGCCCCGGCCCGCACCTTCCTGGTCTTCTTCGACTGGGATCGCGCTGACCTGACCGACCGCGCCCGCCAGATCATCGCCGAAGCGGCCACGAACGCCCGTACGGTCCGTTCGACCCGCATCGAGGTGTCCGGCCACGCCGACCGCACCGGCACCGCGGCCTACAACCAGCGCCTCTCCGTCCGCCGCGCCGAAGCGGTGGCCGCCGAGCTGGTTCGCCGTGGCATCGCCCGCAACGAAATCACCGTCCAGGGCTTCGGTTTCGACCGTCCGCTCGTCCCGACGGCGATGGGTGTGCGCGAGCCGCAGAACCGCCGCGTCGAGATCGTCCTGCGCTAAGCAGGACGTCTCCTTCGCGAGACTTCGAAAGGGGCAGCTTCGGCTGCCCCTTTTTTGTTGCCTGCGCGGCGCCGGGCGCCGGACAAAAAAAGGGCGGTCCCGAAGGACCGCCCTGTCTTTGGACTGGCGTGAGGCTCAGCGTGGCGTCGCGGGCTGGGCCGGGCGCTGCGACTGGTTGTTGGCCTGGCGCGTCGTCGCCGGGCGGGCCGGGCATTCCGGCGTGGTCAGCACCTGGTGAACCTGGCGCTCCACCGAGATCCGGGCCAGATCGGCCGCGCTCGTCGCCGTCATCGCCGCCTGGAAGAGGGGCGCCTGTTCACGGCAGAAGAAGCTGCCACGCGCGATGCTCATCTGCGACTGCCCATTGGCCAGCTGCGTGATGTACTGGTCCAGCTCGCGCTGGTGCTGCCCGCCGGCCGTGCGCCGGAAATGCGCCGCCACGCCGCGGAAGGCGGTGGCAACGTCATTCTGGTACTTCCGGACGAAGGCGTTGTAGTCATCCTGCAGGCCGCAGGAGAGCGCGGCCACCATCAGCTGGCTCTGCAGCGCGCGAATGTCGAAGGCGGTCTTCTCGGCAGGCTGCACGCAGACCTGTGCCGAGGCGATGACCGGAAACATGACCAAGGCCGAGACGCCGGCCAGAAGGCTTCGTGAAGGCGTCATTCCGCCCAATCTCCCGATATGGTGGGCCAGCCCCCGGCGCCCGGGGAATCCGGGCGATACGGCGCGACTCGGCCAGAACAGAGCGCCCTTTACACGCTCGCGCGCCGGGCGCGAAGCCTGATCAGGCGGCTTTCGGCCTTGGCTTAGGCAAATCTTGCAAGCGTCTGTCAAGGAACGACAAAACTTCCTCGATTTCTGGCCGCATGGGACGCATCCAGAAGGCGAGCGTGGCCGAATAGACGGCCGCCAGCGTCGCGCGGCGCGTGTACCAGGAGAAATCAGCCGAGTTGTCCCCCGCGGCGTGCCATATGGCAGAGGCGGTGCGGGCCAGGAGGCGCAGGCCAAGCGGCGCATTCCAGGGCAGGGCCAGCGTGGCCAGGGCGGCGCGCAGCGCCTCACGGTCCGGCTCCAGCAGGCGCAGGCGCAGTTCCACCACGCGGCGGATGCGTGCGGGGGTGCGCAGGTCGGACAGATCCTCGACCGCGGCGGCCGCGTCCATCCGCGCATCCACCAGGCCCAGCCAGGCCTCGATCGCGCCGGGCACGCCACGGGGGAAGGCGCTGGACAGGAGTTCCGCCGATTCCCCGCAATCGGCCAACGCGCGGCGCAGCGTCTGCCGGCTCCAGCCTTCCGTCCCGGCGCGGCGCACCGCGGCCTCGATCCACAGCGCCTCACTCATGCGTCGTCCTCCGTGAGGCGGGCCAGCTCCTCGATGAAGCCCAGTCGGGTCAGGTCGCTCATGCGCATCAGGTAGAAGATGCCGTCCAGATGGTCATTCTCATGCTGCAGGACGCGGGCGGAGAGGCCCTCGGCCTCGCCCTGGACGGGCTTGCCGTTCTGGTCGAGCCCGCGCCACGCCACGCGGGCGGGGCGCTCCACGGCGCCGCGCAGGCCGGGGATGGAGAGGCAGCCTTCGAAACCCGTGGACCGCTCCTCGCCGATCGGGGTGATCACGGGATTCATCAACACGCGCAGCTCCTGCCCCTCGCGCCAGAGGAAGAGGCGCAGCGGCGCATGCACCTGTGGCGCGGCCAGGCCGATGCCGCCCGCATCCACCAGCGTTTCCGCCATGTCATGGACCAGGCGGCGGATCTCGGGCGCGGTCGGGTCGGTCACCTCCTCGGCGCGGCCGAGCAGGACCGGGTGCCCCATCCGGGCAATCTTCAGAATGGCCATGCCGCGCTTCCCTTCCCCCGTGATGTGGGTTCATTTTTCCCGCATGCGAGGGCTTCCCGCCAGGGGGCGCGCTGTGATATGCGCTGTGCACGGCCACGGGGCGGATCCACGCCCCGGGGCATTGCGTCGTTTTCGGCCATCAGGAGATTCGCCCGCGTGCAAGTCGTCGTTCGGGATAACAATGTTGACCAGGCGCTCAAGGCGCTCAAGAAGAAGCTGCAGCGCGAAGGCGTGTTCCGCGAGATGAAGCTTCGCCGGCACTATGAGAAGCCCTCCGAGCGCCGCGCGCGCGAGGCGGCCGAGGCCGTTCGCCGCGCCCGCAAGGTCGAGCGCAAGCGCATCGAGCGCGAAGGCTTCTGATCTTCGGTGAGCGCCGGGTTTGAGCCGCGTCGGGCTGGGCCCGCCGCGGCTTTTGGCGTTCAGCCCTCCGCGCGGATATTCGCCTCGCGCACCAGGGTCGCGTAATTCGCGTATTCACGCGCCAGCAGCGCCTGGGTCTGCGCCGGGCTGATCGGCGCCGAGGGAACCGTGCCCACGCCGCGCAGCCTGTCCTGCACGGACGGCCGGTTCAGCACCACCTGCCAGGCCGTGGCGATGCGCGCCAGGACCGGCTCCGGCAGCCCGCGCGGGGCGATGGCGATATACCAGGAATCCACATCCGCCCCCTGGATGCCTTGCTCGCCCAGCGTGGGCAGGTCGGGCAATTCCAGCGCCCGCGTGCTCCCGACGGCGGAGAGCGCGCGCAGCCGTCCCTCGCGCAGATGCGGCGCGGCCAGTCCGGCCGGCAGCACCGCGGCATCAATGCGCCCGGCGATGAGGTCGACCACGCCCGGTGGCAGGCCGCGGTAATCCACCGCCGTCATGCGGATGCCCTGGGCGCGCTGGATCACCTCCACCGCCATATGGGCGAAGGTGCCATGGCCCGGACGGAGATAGTTCAGCCGCCCCGGCTCGGCCCGTGCCGCCGCCACCAGCGCGGCCACGCTGGTCAGGGGCGAGTTGGCCGGCACCACCAGCACCGAGACGGCATGGGACACCTTGGCCAGGCCCTGGAAGGCGTCCACAGGGTTGAAGGGCTGCGGCGTGAGCAGCGGGCCCACGACATGCCCGAGCGAAGCCAGCAGCCAGCTATATCCATCGGCCGGGGACTGGATGAGGTTTTGCGCCGCGATCATCCCTCCCGCGCCGGTGCGGACATCCACCACAACCGGCTGGCCGAGCTCCGCCGCCAGGTCTTCGGAAACGGCACGGATCACGAGGTCAATGATGCCGCCGGCCGGGAAAGGCGAGATGAAGCGGATGGGCCGCTGCGGGAAGGCCTGTGCCAGGGCGGGCGCGGCCAGGAGCGTGGCAGCGCCGGCCAGCAAGGTTCGGCGGGGGAGGAGGAGGCTCATGCGGCTGCGCTATCCTTCAGGGCATCATAGAGGGAACTGAGACGGGCGGTGAGCGGGCCGGGCAGGCTGCCGGGCAGGGTTCGCCCGTCCACGCCACGCACGGGCGTCAGCCCGCCGAAAGTGCCGGTCACGAAGGCCTCGTCCGCCGTCAGGATGTCCTTCAGCACGAAATTGCCCAGGGTGAGCGGGATGCCGTTGGCGCGGCAGAGATGGATCACATTGGCGCGCGTCACCCCGTGGAAGCAGTAGTCGCCGGTCGAGGTGAAGACCTCGCCGCGCCGCACCCAGAAGAGGTTGGTGGCGTTGCAGGAGGAGATGAAGCCGTGCGGGTCCAGCATCAGCGCCTCATCCGCGCCGGCCTTGATGGCCTGGATCAGCGCGGTGATGAGGTTCAGCCGGCTGTGCGAGTTCAGCCGCATGTCGAACATGTCGGCCGGCGTGCAGCGGATGCTGGAGGTGAAGAGCGTCAGGCCGCGGGTGCGGATCTCCGGGCTCGGCAGCTTCCATTCGGCGATGATGGCGATGGTGGCAGGGCCGATGGTCTGGCGCGGATCCTGGTTTGGCGTCTTCTTCAGGCCGCGCGTCACCATGAGGCGGATATGGACGCCATCCTCCATGCCATTGGCCCGCAGCAAGGCCCAGAGCGCCTCCACCACGCCCTGTCGCGTCAGGCCGATATCCAGGTCGATGGCGGCGGCGCCCTCGAAGAGCCGGTCCAGATGGGCGTCGAGGAAGACGAGCTTCCCCTTGTGCAGCCGGATCCCCTCCCAGACGCCATCGCCCAGGACGAAGCCCGCATCAAGGATGGAGACCTTGGCCTCGGCGCGCGGCACGAGCGCGCCGTTGAGCCAGACGAGCACCGTCGCGTTGCGCGGATCCGCGCTGAAATCCTGGCTGCCGGCCATGGGGGACGCGCTCCTGCAATGGTGAAAAAATCACCATTACGGTATGGAGGGATACGGGCAGCGTCAACGCGCCGGCGTGGGCGACGCCTCAGCCGAGCCCGAGCTGGACCGAGAGATTGCGCAGCGACAAGAGGATGATCGCGCAGCCCACGATCATCATGAGCGGCCGTTCCGGCAGCCTGCGCGTGACCATCGCCGCGAGCGGCGCCGCCAGGACACCCCCCAGCACCAGGCCCAGGATGATCGGCCAGAGCTCCAGACCGATGGTCGCGACGAAGACGCCCGTGATGGCCGTCGTCACGAAGAACTCCGCCGCGTTGGTCGAGCCGATCACGGTACGGGCCGCGTTCCCCCGGCCGATCAGGGTCGAGGTGACGAGCGGACCCCAGCCCCCGCCGCCGATGGCATCCAGGAAGCCGCCGCCGAAGCCCAGCAGGGTGACGCGGGGCGGCTGGTCGGGCAGCGGCACTGGTGGGCGAAGCGCGCGGCGAAGGATGATCGCCCCCATCACAAGCAGATAGGCGCTGACCACCGGCTTCACATGGGCGACGGGCAGATCCGTCAGCACATAGGCGCCCAGCACCCCGCCCAGCATGCCGGGAATGGCCAGGCGCAGCATCAACCGCGGAATCACATTGCCGGCCCGCCAATGCGCCACGCCCGAAGCGCCGGTGGTGAACATCTCCGCCGCATGAACACTGGCCGAGGCCATCGCCGGCGGGACCGACATGGAAAGCAGGACAGAGGTGGCGGCCAGCCCATAGGCCATGCCGATGGCGCCATCCACCATCTGCGCGACGAAGCCCACGATGATGAAGAGCAGGATGTCCTCAACCATGGGGCGAAGGGCCGGTGCTTCGCATCGGGACCATGTTCCATATCCCAACGCAAAAGGGGAAGCGCAATGCGCTTCCCCCCAGGTTCAACGCCGGAAGATGGCCGGCGGTGCTACCGCTGCAACGCCTGCACGATCTCCTGCGTCACCTTCTTGGCGTCGCCGAAGAGCATCATGGTGTTGGGGCGGAAGAACAGCTCATTGTCCACGCCGGCATAGCCGCTGGCCATGCCGCGCTTCACGAAGAACACCGTCTTCGCGCGCTCCACATCCAGGATGGGCATGCCGTAGATGGCGCTGGACTTGTCGGTCTTGGCGGCCGGATTGGTCACGTCATTCGCACCGATCACATAGGCCACATCCGCTTCCGCGAATTCCGGGTTGATCTCCTCCAGCTCATGCACCTCTTCGTAGGGCACATTGGCCTCGGCCAGCAGCACGTTCATGTGGCCGGGCATGCGGCCCGCCACCGGATGGATGGCGTAGGAGACCTCCACGCCTTCCTTCTTCAGCAGGTCGGCCATCTCGCGGACCACCTGCTGCGCCTGGGCCACCGCCATGCCGTAGCCCGGCACCACGATGATCTTCTGCGCGTTCTTCATGATGAAGGCCGCATCCTCCGGCGAGCCGGCCTTCACCGGCGCGCGGTCGGCATTGCCGCCGCCCGCGGCGGCCGCGCCGCTCTCGGTGCCGAAGCCGCCCAGCAGCACGTTGATGATCGAGCGGTTCATCCCCTTGCACATGATGTAGGAGAGGATGGCGCCCGAGGCGCCGACCAGCGCGCCGGTCACGATCAGCAGCAGGTTGCCGATGGTGAAGCCGATGCCCGCCGCCGCCCAGCCGGAATAGCTGTTCAGCATCGAGACGACCACCGGCATGTCCGCGCCACCGATCGGGATGATCAGCAGGAAGCCCAGCGCGAAGGACAGGATGGCGATCACCCAGAAGAGGAAGGGCGAGCCCGTCAGGACAAACAGGAAGATCAGGAAGACCAGCACCCCGCCCAGGATCGCGTTCAGCCGGTGCTGGTTCGCGAACATGATGGGCGCACCCGACATCCGGCCATCCAGCTTCAGGAAGGCGATGACCGAGCCCGAGAAGGTGATGGCGCCGATGGCGAGGCCCAGCGACATTTCCAGCAGCGAGGCGCCCTTGATGTTGCCCGGAACGCCGATGCCGAAGCTCTCTGGGCTGTAGAAGGCCGCCGCCGCCACGAACACCGCCGCCAGGCCCACCAGGCTGTGGAAGGCCGCGACAAGCTGCGGCAACGAGGTCATTTGGATGCGATTGGCCAGCACCGTGCCGATCGAGCCGCCAATGGCGAGGCCCGAGATGATCAGCACGAAGCCGCCGAAATCCATGCCGGAATTCAGGATGGTGGCGACGATCGCCACCCCCATGCCGATCATGCCGTATTGGTTGCCCTTGCGGGACGTCTCGGGGTGAGACAGGCCGCGCAGCGCCAGGATGAAGAGGACGGAAGCCGCCAGGTAGGCGAGGGTCGAGATCGTCGCCATCGGTTCAGCCCTTCTTCTTCTGGAACATGGCGAGCATCCGGCGCGTGACCATGAAGCCACCGAAGATGTTCACGGCGGCCAGCGTCACGGCGAGGAAGCCGAAGAAGCGCGCCGCATCGCTCTCGGCCGCCGCGGCCGCCAGGATGGCACCCACCACGATCACGGAGGAGATGGCGTTGGTCACGCCCATCAGCGGCGAGTGCAGCGCCGGCGTCACGTTCCAGACGACGTAGTAGCCCACGAAGCAGGCCATCAGGAAAATGGTCAGCATCAGCAGGAAGGGCTCGACCACCTGCGCCACGGGCGCGGCGGCCTCGGCGGCGCGGCGGGCGAATTCCGCCAGTTCCTGCGCGCGGACCGCGAGATCGGCGGCCTTGTCGGCGATTTCGGAGTGGGTGCTCATCGGGGCTCTCTCCTCAGGCCGTGAAATTCTTGTGCACGACGGCGCCGCCGCGCGTCAGCGTGACGCCGGCCACGATGTCATCCTCGGGCGGCAGCTTCGGCGCCTTGGCTTCCTTGTCCCAGAAGGTGGTCAGGAAGGTCAGCAGGTTGCGCGCGTAGAGGGCGCTGGCGGCGGCGGGAATGCGGCCGGGCCAGTTGGTGAAGCCCAGCACCTTCACGCCATTGGGCGTCACGATCATCTCGCCCGGCACGGTGGCCGCGCAATTGCCGCCGGCATCGGCGGCGATGTCCACGATGACGGCGCCCGGCTTCATGCTGGCGACCATCTCGGCCGTGACGAGCGTGGGCGCGCGGCGGCCCTGCACCAGCGCCGTGCAGATCACGATGTCCTGCTTGGCGATGTGCGCGGCGACCACCTCGGCCTGCTTCGCGTAGAACTCGGCCGAGAGCTGCTTGGCATAGCCGCCCGAGGTCTGGGCCGCCTTGCTCTCCTCATCCTCGTAGCCGACGAAGCTGGCGCCGAGGGACTTGATCTCCTCCTTGGCGGCGGGGCGCACATCCGTCGCGGAAACACGGCCGCCCAGGCGGCGCGCGGTGGCGATGGCCTGGAGGCCGGCGACACCCGCGCCCATGATGAAGGCATTGGCGGCGGGGATGGTGCCGGCGGCCGTCATCAGCATGGGGAAGCCGCGGTCGAAGGTCTCGGCGGCCTCGATCACCGCGCGATAGCCCGCGAGGTTCGCCTGGGAGGAGAGCACGTCCATGCTCTGCGCGCGGGTGATGCGGGGCAGCAGCTCCATGGAGCAGGCCTCGATCCCGGCGGCGGCATAGGCCGCGGCGGCCGCGGCATCCGCGCCCAGCGTGCCGATGAGCAGCGTCCCCTGGGGCAGCTTGGCCTCGGGCGCGCGTACGGCGAAGACGATGCCGGCGCCCTGGAGGGTCGCCTCGGCGCTGTCCGCCAGCTCGGCGCCGGCGGCGGCATATTCCGCATCCGGGAAACCGGAGGCCAGGCCTGCGCCCGCCTCCACCGCAACGCTGAGGCCGAGGCCGATCAGCTTCTTGACCGTTTCCGGCGTGGCGGCGACGCGGCTTTCGCCGGCCCGCCTTTCCTTGAGAACCGCGAGGCGCATACCGTGCTCCGAAAGGATAATCCGCGCTCCTTAGTCATGCCGGGCGGGGATGCGCAAGCGGGGGCGCGCCATTTCCCGAGTGGAATATTCGGGAATCGGCGACGTCGCGGGAAAAAGGCCCAAAACATGAGCAAGGCGGCCCTTTCGGTTTCAGCCGCGTGCGCGCCGGGCCTCATGCAGCAGCAGCAGCCCCATCAGGGCCAGGCCGGCTCCCGCCATCAGGGCCATGGCCCAACGCGGGCCCAGCCCATCCGCCAGCGCGCCGATCGCCAGCACGCCAAGCGGCCCCATGCCGATGCAGGTGGTGACCAGCCCCAGCACGCGGGAGCGGATCTCGGGCGGCGCCGCGGTCATCACCACCGAGGTCTGCATCGCCGCGAAGCGCGCCGTGCCCAGCCCGCCCAGGGCCAGCAGCGCCCAGGCCAGGGCATAGCTGCCGCTGAAGGCCACCAGCACCAGCAGCACGAGGAAAGCCAGGGAGCCCACCACCAGCGGCCCCGGCCCGGGCGGGGTGCGGCGCCCCAGCGCCAGCCAGAGCCCGCCGACCAGCGCCCCCAGCGGCTCCGCCGCCGCCAGCAGCCCGATCGCCGCGCTGGAGGCGGAGAAGGCCAGGCCGCCAAAGGCCGGCAGGATGGAATTGTAGCAGAAGCCGAAGACATTCATCACCAGCGTGACGCCCAGCACGAGCCGCAGGGCGGAAAGGCTGAGGACCAGGCGCAGCGCCTCGCCGATGCCCTCCAGCGGGCTGCCGGTGGCGTGGCGCGGCGGCGTGCCGTTGACGCGCGTCACCAGCCGCAGCGCCACCAGATGCAGCAGGCAGGCGATGCCGGCCGCGACGGCGATGCCCGCGAATTGGTAGACCACCCCGCCCAGCAGCGGCCCCACGGCGCGGGTGGTGCTGCCGGTGAGCGTGTCCAGCGCAATGGCGGGCACCAGGTCACCCGGCGGTGCCGCATCCGCGGCCATGCGCCGGCGCGTCGCCATCTCGCCCGCCCAGGCCAGGCCGGCGAGGAAGCCTTGCAGCATCAGGTGCCAGGGGGCGAGCCAGCCGAGCACGGCCAGCAGCGCCACAGCGCCGGCCCCCAGGGCGGAGCTGGCCTGCAGCGCGATCAGCAGGCGCCTGCGGTCCATGCGCTCGGCCAGGGCGCCGGCGACGGCGCCCAGCAGCATCATCGGCAGGGCGCGCATCATGGCCACCACCGAGACCGCGAGGGCGGAGCCCGTCATCTCGAAGGTCCAGAGGCTGGCGGCGAGCAATTCCAGCCAGCGCATGGCATTGGCGATGCCGCCCAGCATCCAGAGGCGGCGGTAATCGGGCGTGTGCAGGAGACGCCGCAGAGTCGCGGTGTCAGGCCGGCTCATGGGTCCGGGGTTTCAACATCCTGGCTTTTGGTTCCGCCCTGCGCCTTGGTTGGCGCCATCATGGCCCGCGCAGGCCGTGCCTGAAAGTGGGGCCTTGAGTGCGGGGGCCTTTAAAGCGCGCGGCTCAGCCGGCCGCGCGCGCCGCCCCCTGGATGCGCCCCAGCACCGCCATCACGCCATTGCGGCGGGAGAGGCTGAGATGCTCGCCCAGGCCGAGGCGGGTGAGGAATTCGGCATCGGTCGCCAGGATCTCGGCGGGCGTGCGGCCGTTCAGCACGCGCATCAGCAGGGCCAGCAGGCCCTGCACGAAGGCGGCATCGCTGCCGGCGCGAAATTGCAGCCGCCCATCCTCCAGCCGCGAGACCAGCCAGACGCGCGACTGGCAGCCGGAGACGCGGTTGGCCTCCACCATCTCCTCCGGCGTCAAGACCGGCAATTCGCGCCCCATCTCCATCAGGTAGCGATAACGATCCTCCCAATCGTCGAAGAGGGAGAAACCCTCCTCGAGATCGGTGATGACCTCCTCCACGCTGGAGGTGGCGGCGAGATTCATGTGGACTTGGCGAAGACGACGAGAGCTTCGCTGGCGGCGAGCTTGTCGATCTTCTCGATGGCCGCGTATTCGGCCGCCAGGCGCTCCAGCGCCTGCTCATAGATCTGCCGCTCGCTGAAGGACTGGTCGGGCTGGCCGGCATTGCGCTGCAGGTCGCGCACCACCTCGGCGATCTGGATGGGATCGCCGCTGTTGATCTTCGCCTCGTATTCCTGGGCGCGGCGGGACCACATGGTGCGCTTGATGCGCGCGCGGCCCTTCAGCGTGTCGATCGCCGCCTCGAACTCCTTGGGCGTGAACAGCTTGCGCAGCCCGGCCGTGGGAACCTTGTTGACCGGCACGCGCAGCGTCATGCGGTTCTCGTCGAAGGTGACGACGATCATGTGGTGGTCCATGCCGGCCACCTCGATCACCTCGATGCCCTGCACGGTGCCGACGCCATGCGTCGGGTAGACCACATGATCCCCGGCCTTGAACTCGACCTTGGGTCCGGGCGGGCGGGGCGGTGTCGCCTGGCCCTCGGCGAAGCCGGGGCGGCCGGGGCTGCGCACGGCAAAGGAGGGCGGCATGTTGGGCCGGCCCATGGGGGGGCGGGGTGACATGGGGTTGCTGTTGTTCCGGATCGGCATGTTCGGCGGCGCCGCGACCACGATGGAGGGGCGTGCGGAGGCGGGCTCGGGCGCCGGCGGGGCGGCGACCGGCACATTGACGGGATTTTCCGCCTGGGGGGCGGCGCTCGCCTTTTCCGCGGCGGGTTTGACGGGGGACTTGGCCTCGGGGGCCTTGCTTTTGGTCACTGGAGGAAGGGTTGCCTTGCTGCTGGATGCTGGGGTGGCCTTGCCCGCCTTCGCGGGGCCGGGCTTTGGGGATGGGGCACCGGCCTTGGACGGGCCCGGCCTGGCGGCGGGCCTTGGCGTCTCGGCCTTGGCGGCTGCCGGCTTCGCGGGAGTGGGCTCCAAGGGCGCGGGCTTCGTCACCGTGGATTTCGCTGCCGGGGCCTTCCCTGCCGGTGCCTTCGCCTGGGCCGGGGCGGGTTTCGGGACGGGCTTGGCGGCCGGCTTCTTCACCGGCTTCGCGGCCGGCTTGGCCTTGGCGACGGGCTTCGCCGCGGGCTTGGCCTTGGCAGCCGGCTTGGCCTTCGCGACAGGCTGGACCGGCTTCTTCCGGGATGACGGGGCCATGGGGCGCTCTGCTCCTGCATGCCGAGGACGGACTCGGAACTCGTCCGCTGCATCAGGTCCAGCCCGGGGCAGCAGCGTATCCGTTGTCATCCTGTAGCACAAAAAAGCACCCTGGTCACGCCCGGCGAGGCGGCGGCCGGGGTGGG
>NZ_JAIEQY010000275.1 GCF_019747315.1 Roseococcus sp.
GGACCATTCTGCATCATGAAATCGCCATTTTGGCGCTGGGCTTGGTGCTGCTGGCGATGCTCTGGGGTGCCCCTAACCAAGTCGCGCTGCACACCTATCTGGTGCTCTACGTCATGCGACAAAGTGCGAAGATCAACATTTATCTGGGCGCGCGGAACCTGGGCGAAAGCATGCTGCCGCCGCACCTCACCCACCTTGCGAGCTATTTTCGCAGGGGCAGCATGAATGCGCTCTTCCCCGTCTCCGTGACGGGCGGGACCATCGCCGTGGTGGTGCTGGTGCAGCACGGGCTGGGCGCCGGCGATTTCGAGGCCGCCGCCTTTACGCTGCTGGCCGCGCTGATGGCGCTGGCGGTGATCGAGCATTGGTTCCTGATGCTGCCCCTGCCGCTTGATGGTCTCTGGACCTGGGGGCGGCCGGGCCATGCCAGTACCCAGACGGCCCCATGCCCGACGCATGCGGAAACGGCTCGGCTGCCGCTGCGGCCATGAAGAAACCAGAGGAAGGCCCGACGATGAACTACGATACCCTGTTCCGCACGCAACTCGACGGCCTTCGCAAGGAGGGGCGCTACCGGGTCTTCGCCGACCTCGAACGCCAGGCCGGCGCCTTCCCGCGCGCGAAGTTCCATGGCTCCAGCGGTGTCGGCGAAGTCACGGTCTGGTGCTCCAACGACTATCTGTGCATGGGGCAGAATCGCAAGGTGCTTTCCGCCATGCATGAGGCGCTGGACCGCAGCGGCGCGGGCGCCGGCGGCACGCGCAACATCGGCGGCACCAACCATGAGCATATCCTGCTGGAGCGTGAACTGGCCGATCTGCACGGCAAGGAAGCGGCGCTGCTCTTCAACTCCGGCTACATGTCGAACTGGGCGACGCTCTCCACGCTGGCCTCGCGCCTGCCGGGCTGCGTCGTGCTCTCTGACGAGTTGAACCATGCCTCGATGATCGAGGGCATCCGCCACAGCCGTGCCGAGTGCATCGTCTGGAAGCACAACGACCTCGCCGATCTCCGCGAGAAGCTCGCCGCCATTCCGGCCGAGACGCCGAAGCTGATCGCCTTCGAGAGCGTCTACTCCATGGATGGCGACGTCGCCCCCATCCACGCCATCTGCGACCTGGCCGACGAATTCGGCGCCATGACCTACCTGGACGAAGTGCATGCGGTCGGCCTCTATGGCGCGCGCGGCGGCGGCATCTCGGAGCGCGATGGCGCGCAGCATCGCCTGACGGTGATCGAGGGCACGCTGGCCAAGGCCTTCGGTGTGATCGGCGGCTATATCGCGGGCTCCACCGACATGGTGGATTTCGTGCGCAGCTTCGCCTCGGGCTTCATCTTCTCGACCTCGCTGCCGCCGGCCGTCGCCGCCGGTGCGGCTGCCAGCATCCGCCACCTGAAGGAAAGCAGCGTGGAGCGCGAGCGCATGCATGAGCGCGTGGCCCAGGTGCGCGCCAGGCTGGATGAGCTGCAGATCCCGCATCTCGACAACCCGAGCCACATCGTGCCCGTGATGGTGTACGATGCCGTGCTCTGCAAGCAGATCAGCGACCTGCTGCTGGAGGAGCACGGCATCTATGTGCAGCCGATCAACTTCCCGACCGTGCCACGCGGCACGGAGCGGCTGCGCTTCACGCCCTCGCCCGCGCATACGGATGCGGATATTGATCATCTGATGTCGGCGCTGCAGCAGGTCTGGGCGCGCTTCCAGCCGCGGCGAGTCACCTGAATATGGATGGTGCGATCATCGCAGCCAGGCCCAAGGCGCCCCGCGCGGCGCGCAAGCCCGGCGCGGTGCGCAAGCCCCCTGCGGCCGCACCGCCTGGACCCAGGCTCGTCTTCCCCTTCACGGCCATTGTCGGCCAGGAGGAGCTTCGCCTGTCGTTGACGCTTTGCGCGGTGGATCCGAGCATCGGCGGCGTGCTGGCGCTGGGCGATCGTGGCACCGGCAAATCCACCGCGATCCGTGCGCTGGCGGCGCTGCTGCCGCCCATGCGCGCGGTGCGCGGCTGCGCCTATCATTGCGAGCCGGGCAAGCCCACGCCCGGCTGCGAGGTTTGCAACCGCGGCAAGCCCGAAGCCGTGACGATCCCCGTGCCCGTGGTGGACCTGCCGCTCGGCGCCTCGGAGGACCGCGTGGTCGGTGCGCTCGATCTGGAAAAGGCGCTGAGCCAGGGCCAGAAGGCCTTCGAGCCCGGCCTGCTGGCCCGCGCCCATCGCGGCTTCCTCTACATCGACGAGGTGAATCTGCTGGAGGACCATCTGGTGGACCTTCTGCTCGATGTCGCCGCCTCCGGCGAGAATGTGGTGGAGCGCGACGGCCTCAGCATCCGGCACCCGGCGCGCTTCGTGCTGGTCGGCAGCGGCAATCCGGAAGAGGGCGAGTTGCGCCCGCAATTGCTGGACCGCTTCGGCCTTTCGGTCGAGGTAATGACGCCGACCGATTTGCCGACGCGCATCGACGTGATCAAGCGCCGCGATGCCTTCGAGCGTGATCCGCCGGCCTTCTGCGCGCTCTGGCAGCCGGAGGAGGAGGCGCTGCGCACCCGCATCCTGGCCGGACGCGCCCTGTTGCCGCGCGTGGTGATGGATGATGCCGTGCTGGAAATGGCCGCGAAGCTCTGCATCACCGCCGGCACGGATGGGCTGCGCGGTGAACTCACCCTGATGCGCACCGCCCGCGCGCTCGCCGCCTTCGAGGGGGCGGAGCATGTGACGCTGGAGCATCTGCGCCGCCTGTCGCCGCTCGCCCTGCGTCACCGCCTGCGCCGCAATCCGCTGGATGACGCGGTGGCCACCACCCGCGTGGCGCGCGCCGTGACGGAAGTCTTCGGGCCGTGACCAGCCCGGCGCCGGGAGACGACTCGGCGATGGCCGCCTGCCTCCTGGCGGTGGACCCGGAAGGGCTTGGCGGCGCCATCCTGCGCTGCCGCCCGGGCGTGGAGCGCGACCGCTGGCTGGCCACGCTGCGCGCCCTGCTGCCCGAGGCCACGCCCATCCGCCGCCTGCCGCCCGGCATCGGCGATGACGCGTTGCTGGGCGGGCTGGATCTCTCGGCCACGCTGGCGCGCGGCCTGCCGGTGCAGCGCGCCGGCCTGCTGGAAGCCACCGCCCATGGCGTGCTGGTCATGCCCATGGCCGAGCGCCTCTCCCGCGCCACGGCCGCCCGGCTGACCGCGGGGCAGGAGGCGCATTGCTACGCCATGGTGGCGCTGGATGAGGGCATCGAGGATGAGGCGCCACCGCCCGCCCTGGCCGATCGCCTGGCCTTCCTGCCCGATCTCCGCGCCCCGCCGGGCGCCGCGCCCTTCCATGGCGGCCAGGTCGCCGCCGCCCGGGCGCGGCTGAACCGCGTGGAGACGGATGACGCGCTGATCGAGGCCATCCTTGGCACCGCCATGGCCGTGGGCATTGCTTCGCTGCGCGCACCTGGCCTGGCCCTGCGCGCGGCCCGCGCCGCCGCCGCCCTGCATGGCCGGACCAGCCCGAGCAGCGAGGATGTGCAGCTCGCCGTGCGGCTGGTCCTGGCGCCGCGCGCCACCATGCTGCCCGCCCCGCCCGAGGAAGCCCCGCCCGAGGAGCAGCCTGCGCCCGAATCCCAACCCGAGCAGGAAAAGCAGCCCCAGACCTCCGACAAGATGGAGGATGTGGTGCTCCAGGCCGAGCGCGCGGCCCTGCCAGCGCAGCTTCTCGCCACCCTCGCCGCCGCCGGGCTGCGCGCCCGCACGCCGAGCGCCGGCCGTGAAGGCGCGGAGCGGATCTCGCTCAAGCGCGGCCGCCCCATCGGCAGCCGCCCGGGCGAGCCGCGCAACGGCGCTCGCATCGCCCTGCTGGAGACGCTTCGTGCCGCGGTGCCCTGGCAGAAGCTGCGCCCGCGCCCCGAGCATGCGCGCATCGCTGTCCGGCGCGAGGATTTTCGGATCCAGCGCTTCCGCGAGAACACCGAGAGCACCGCGATCTTCGTGGTGGACGCCTCCGGCTCTGCCGCGCTGCACCGGCTGGCCGAGGCCAAGGGCGCGGTCGAACTGCTGCTCGCCGAATGCTATGCGCGGCGGGATCGCGTGGCGGTCATCGCCTTCCGCGGCAAGGCGGCCGAGATGCTGCTGCCGCCCACGCAATCTTTGGTGCGGGCCAAGCGGGCGCTCGCCGGCCTGCCCGGGGGTGGGGCGAGTCCTCTCGCCTCGGGCCTCGATGGCGCGCTGACCCTGGCGCGGCTGGAGCGCCGGGCCGGGCGCACGCCGCTCATCGTCGTGCTGACCGATGGGCGGGCCAATATGGCGCGCGATGGCCGCACGGGCCGACCCATCGCCGAGGAGGATGCGCTGGCGGTGGCCAAGCTCCTCAGCGCCGAGAAGCACAGCACCCTGATCGTGGATACGGCGCCGCGTCCGCAGCCCTTTTCCAGTACGCTGGCGGCCGCCGCCGGCGGGCGCTGCCTGCCGCTGCCGCAGGCCGGCGCCCAGGCCCTGGCGGGGGCCGTGCGCATCGGGATGGCGGCCGCATGAGCCTCGCCCTGGCGCTGGACGGAGAGGCCATCAGCGCTGATTGGGCGGAGGCGGGCGACTGGCCGCACCGGGAAGCGAGCCGCTTCCTGCATGCCGGCGGGCTGCGCTGGCATGTGCAGGTGATGGGTGAGGGGCCCGTGGTGCTCTTGTTGCACGGGACCGGCGCCTCCACCCATTCCTGGCGTGCGCTGATGCCCTTGCTGGCGCGGCGCTTTACCGTCGTCGCGCCCGATCTGCCGGGGCAGGGGTTCTCGGTGCCCGCGCCCAGCGCCACCTTTTCCATCGAGGGCATGGCGGCCGCACTCGCCGCGCTGCTGGCGGCGCTGGGTGTCCAGCCCAGCCTGGTTGTCGGCCATTCGGCGGGTGCCGCGCTGGGGGCGCGGATGTGCCTGGATGGCAGCATCGCGCCCGCGCGGCTCGTCTCCATCAACGGTGCCTTGCTGCCGCTGGGCGGCTGGGCGGGCCAGCTTTTCTCGCCCCTCGCGCGGCTCATGGTGAAGCTTCCGGGCATGCCGCGCCTCTTCGCCTGGCGCGCCGCGGATGCGGCCGTCGTGCGCCGCCTGCTGGACGACACCGGCTCGAAGCTGGATGCCGCCGGCGTCGAGCTCTACGCCCGCCTCTTCCGCCGGCCGGAGCATGTGGCCGGCACGCTCGGCATGATGGCCGCCTGGGGCCTGCCCGCCCTCTCGCGGGACCTGCCGCGGCTGGCCACGCCGCTGACCCTCATCATCGGCCAGCGGGACCGCACGATAAGGCCGACCGAGGCGCGTCGCCTCCATCGGATGCTGCCGCAGGCGCGTATCATCGCCCTGCCGGGACTTGGCCATCTGGCCCATGAGGAGGCGCCGGAGAGCGTCCTTCATGCGATTTTGGAGGAATTGCCATGAGTGCCAACTACGAGGCCGACCTGGCCGCCTGCCGCGACCTGCTGCGCGTCGGCTCCAAGAGCTTCCACGCCGCCTCGCTCCTCCTGCCGCGCCGCGTGCGGGACCCGGCGACGGCGCTCTACGCCTTTTGCCGCCTGGGCGATGACGCGGTGGATGACGCGGCCGACCCCTCCGAGGGCCTGGCCGAGATGCGCACGCGGCTCGATGCCGCCTATCGCGGCGCGCCGCTGAACCACCCCGCCGACCGCGCCTTCGCCCATGTGGTCGAGGCGCATGAGATGCCGCGCGAATTGCCCGAGGCGCTGCTGGACGGCTTCGCCTGGGATGCCTCGGGCCGGCGCTATGAGACGCTGGATGATGTGCATGGCTATGCCGCGCGCGTGGCCGGCACGGTGGGCGCCATGATGACGTTGCTGATGGGCGTGCGCCGCCACGCGGCCCTGGCGCGCGCGACGGATCTCGGCACCGCCATGCAGCTCACCAACATCGCGCGCGATGTGGGCGAGGATGCGCGCAATGGCCGCCTTTACCTGCCGCGCCAATGGCTGCGCGAGGCCGATGTGGACCCGGATGCCTTCCTCGCCGCGCCGCGCTTTTCCGCTGGCATTGCCAGTGTCACGGCGCGTCTTCTGGCTGAGGCGGGGCGTCTTTACGCGCGCGCGGAAGCCGGTATCCCCATGCTGCCGCGCGATTGCCGGCCGGCGATCCGCGCCGCGCACAACATCTATGCCGAGATCGGCGCCGAGGTGGTGCGCGCGGGCTATGACAGCGTGTCCCGCCGCGCTGTCGTTTCCTCCAAGCGCAAGCTGGCCTTGCTGGCCCGCGCCTGGCTGCCTTCCATGCCGCGCCGCGCCGTGGCGCCGGAGCCGCCGCTGGCCGCCAATGCCTATCTGGTGCAGGCGGTGCCGGCGACGGAGCTCGCCATCTCCGAGCAGAGCCTGGGCGACCGCATCGGTTGGGCGATCGAGCTCTTCTCCCAACTGGATGAGCGGCAGCGCCTGGCGGATGCCGAGACGCCGCAAGCCGGCTGATCAGGCGATCAGCCGCCGGTAGAGATGCCAGGTGGCGTGGCCCAGCAGCGGCAGCACCACGGCGAGGCCGACGAAGAGCAGCGCCATGCCCGCCGCCAGCAGCCCGGCCACGATCACGCCCCAGACCAGCAGGACCGCCCAGTTGGCCCGGAACGTGGCCAAGGAGATGCGCATCGCCTTGCCCGGCGTGACGTCGCGGTCCAGCAGCATGGGGAAGGAGACGATGCTGAGCGCCAGCACCAGCACGGCGAAAGCAGCACCCACCAGATTGCCCAGGAGGATGAGAACCAGCCCCTGCCGCGTGCCCAGAACCTCATTCCACAGGGCCTGTGGCCCTGCCGGCACCGCATCCCCCATGGTCGCCCAATAGAGGCCGCGCGCGCTCAGCAGCCAGAGCACGAAGATGCCAAGCAGCAAGACCCCGAGTGCGACGATGGACAGGATGGCGGGTGACCGCAGCACGCCGAACATATCGGCCCAGCCCACACTCAGCCCCGCCTCGCGCCGCCGGCTGAGCTCGTAGATGCCCAGCGCCGCCAGCGGGCCGAGCAGCGCGAAGCCGGCCAGCAGCGGGTAGACCATCGGCAGGAGGTGGCTGCCCGCCGCAGCGCTGCCCAGGATGAAGCCCAGCACCGGATAGATCAGGCAAAGGAAGATGATTTGCGTCGGGGCCGCGGTAAAATCCGCCCAGCCCGCGCGGAGGGCCGCACCGAGATCGGCGACGGTGATGCGCCGGATCCGAGCCTCCGTCCCATCCCAGCCTTGGGCCATCGTCACGTCTCCTTGCCGGCACAGCAGGCACAACGCGCGATGGCGCGCAGGGTGACGCGCCCTGCGGGAAATCCGTGTTTTGCGCCACATCAAGGAGGCGTCGCGGCGCCGCACCTAGGCTTCCTTTCGGAAGGCAGAAAGGCGCAACATGCGGATCGTCCTCGTTCATCCGAACTATCATTCCGGCGGTGCTGAGATCGCCGGAAACTGGCCGCCCGCCTGGGTGGCCTATCTGGCTGGATATCTCAAGGCGGGCGGCTACACCGACATCACCTTCATCGACGCCATGACCAACCACCTGAGCGATGAGCAGGTGCGCGAGCTGCTGGCGCGGGCGCAGCCCGATGTGATCGGCGCAACTGCCATCACGCCTGCGATCTACAAGGCCGAGGCCCTGTTGAAGATCGCGAAGGACGTCTGCCCCGACGCCGTCACCGTGCTGGGCGGCATCCACGGCACCTTCATGTATCAGCAGGTCCTGGCCGAGGCGCCCTGGATTGACGCCATCGTGCGCGGCGAGGGCGAGCAGGTCTTCCTCGACCTCGTGCGTTGCGTGGACGCCGGCCACTGGATGGAGGAGCGGCACCAGGTAAAGGGGCTTGCCTTCCTCGATGGCCAGAAGGTCGTGGCCACGCCCGCCGCCCCCACCATCAAGGATCTGGACCGGATCACGCCGGATTGGGGCGTGCTCGAATGGAGCAAGTACATCTACATCCCGAAGGGCCGGCGCGTTGCGATTCCGAACCTGGCGCGCGGCTGCCCCTTCACCTGCTCCTTCTGCAGCCAGTGGAAATTCTGGCGCGATTATCGCGTGCGCGACCCCAGGAAGGTGGTGGACGAGATCGAGACGCTGGTGCGCAACCACGACGTGGGCTTCTTCATCCTGGCCGATGAGGAACCCACCATCCACCGCAAGAAGTTCATCCAGTTCTGCGAGCTGATGATCGAGCGCAACCTGCCGGTGGAATGGGGCATCAACACCCGCGTCACCGACATCCTGCGCGATGAGGAGCTGCTTCCGATGTACCGCAAGGCGGGCCTCGTCCATGTCTCGCTCGGCACCGAGGCGGCGGCGCAGCTGAAGCTGGACCGCTTCAACAAGGAAACCACGGTCGCGCAGAACAAGAAGGCGATCGAGCTGCTGCGCCAGAACGGCATCGTCTCCGAGGCGCAGTTCATCGTGGGGCTGGAGAACGAGACGATCGAGACGCTGGAGGAAACCTACCAGATGGCGCGGGACTGGAATCCCGACATGGCGAACTGGGCCATGTACACGCCCTGGCCCTTCAGCGACCTGTTCCGCGAGCTGGGCGACAAGGTCGAGGTCTTCGACTTCGACAAGTACAACTTCGTGACCCCCATCATGAAGCCCGACGCCATGGACCGCGCCACGCTGCTGGACCGCGTGATGAACAATTACCGGCGCTTCTACATGAACAAGGCGTTGTTCCAGTATCCCTGGACGCGCGACAAGCGGCGGCGGAGCTACCTGCTGGGCTGTCTGAAGGCCTTCCTGAAATCAGGCTTCGAGCGGAAATTCTACGACCTCGGCCGCGTCGGCTATTGGGGGCCGCAATCGAAGAAGAAGGTGGATTTCCACTTCGATGCCACGCGCAAGCTGGATGCCGAGGCGCGTGACTGGAAGAACGCGCCGCCCCGCAAGCGCGAGGTGGTGAGAGCCTGCGGCGGCGGCGAGGGACAGCTCACAGAGGCGCAGATGAACGAGAAGCGCGATGGCTGAGGCGCGCATCGGCCCCAACGCCATCATCCGCGTGGGTGAGGCGTTGGTGGCGATGCAGGGCAGGGATGTGGCGGCGGATGTCTTCGCCGCGGCCGGCCTGCGCCAGGCCTTCGGCGAGCCACCACAATCCATGGTGCCCGAGGCCCAGGTGACGCGCTTGCACACGGCGATGCGGGGCATGCTCGGCGTGAGACTGGCGCGGCTTGTCGGGGCGGAGGCCGGGCGGCGCACCGCGCATTACCTGCTGGGCCATCGCGTTCCGCGGCCACTGGTGCTGCTGCTGCCGCGCCTGCCGGCCTGGCTCTCCGCACGTGTCCTGCTGCGGGCGGTATCGCAGCATTCCTGGACCTTCGCGGGCAGTGCCGATTTCTCGGCCCGTGTCGCGCGGCCGGTGGAGATCGGGCTGGCCGGCTGCGCCATCTGCCGCGATGCGCATGAACCTGGTCCGCTTTGCGATTACTATGGCGAGACCCTGGCCGGGCTGTTCCGCGCGCTGGTCTCGCGCGATTGCCTTGCGGCGCAGACCAGTTGCGCTGCAGCCGGTGCCAGCGCCTGCCGCTTCCAGCTCGCCTGGTGATGCTGGGCCTGTGCGGCACGGGGTCCCAGACCCATGAATTTTCGGCTTTTTTGTCAAATGCTTGAGGCCGTCTGACGGCTTCAATACAAGGGGTCCGGGGTCCTCGGCCCCAGCTGCCGGAGGCCCCTCTTTCCCTTTATCCGCGAGGATCCGGGCAAGAAAAAACGCGGGAAGCTTGCGCCGCCCGCGTTGTGGGGGAGTGGTCGCCCCTGCCTAGTTGCGCGCGGGCACGTCCAGCGCGGCCCTGCGGGGCGGCGGGTTCAGTTCCGGGTAATCCTGCAGCATCCGGGCGCCGCGCAGCGGCTCATTCTGGCCCTGGTGGCAGGTGCTGCAGTTCACCTTCAGCGTGTCACCGAGCGGCCCCAGGCGATTTGGCGGGAATTCAGGCCGCAGCGGCTCGATGTAGTCATTGTTGATGGCCCGCACCATGCGGATGCCGTGCCAGGCCGTCACGCGCTGGGGCGTGCTGTCCTGCCAGCCGGAGAAGTTGCGGCTGTTGTGGCAGAAGGTGCAGTTCACGCCGAGCGAGTTCGACATGTGCATCATCAGCGAGTAGGTCCACTCGGTGGCGAGGATGCTCTGGTTGTTGTCCGCCTGGCGGGAGGTCGCCGATTGGACGCCGATCGGGTTGTCACGCAGCAGGTAGGGCGTGAAGGGATCGGTCGGCAGGCTGCTCAGGGCATTGGCCGGCACGGGGCGGTTCTGCTCGGGCGCCGTCGAGAGCAGACGGTGCAGGCGCGCATTGGGCGGCGAAGTGGCCCAGACGGCGGCCGGCACGGCCTGGCCGCGGTGGCAGGTGTAGCAGGTGACGCCCACATTCTGGACGTGGCTGTTGTAGGTGGTGTTGATGGTCTGCACCATCTGCAGCATGCGCCGCGCCACGGTCTTCTGGTACATGCCCTCGGCGGCGAAGTTGCCTTCGACATGGCAGGCATTGCAGCCCTGGTTCGGACCTTCGCCCGGATAGATCCACTCGGTCATCGCCTGCATGATCCGGCCGAACTGCTCGACGCTGAGATGGCCGAGAACGCGGACATTCTCATAGATCTCGGAGGCGCGCGGACTGGTCGGGTCATCCTCGGCCGGCTCGATGGCCGGCGGAGCCTGGTTGCGGGCGTCGATCATCGCCAAGGTGCGGGGGTTGTCCACCCGCCCCATGGAGGTGCCGCGGAAGCCGCCCTGCTCGGCGGAGATGGGCGGCCGCTCGAAGGTGACCACGAAGAAGGCGAGACCCGCCACCGCCGCGACCAGACCGCCAAAGATGAGATTGAATTTCATGTCTCGCTCTCCTCTCAGCGGCCAGGCACGGGGATGATGCCCCACACCGCCGGATAGGCCGGTGCGAAGCGCTTCTCGACGGCCCACAGGTACCAGTTGTCCACCACCGTGCCGGTCAGCAGGATGCCGATGCCGCCGGTGATGGGCGTCAGGATGGCGAACCACCAGGCCCAGCGGTGGATGCTCTCGAAGGTGGCGTTGAAGCCCATGGTCCAGCGCCAGAACAGGCCCGCACGCTCGGCCGCGGTGCCGCGATCCACCGTCTGCTCCACCTCACGCTCGCCGCCGAAGCGGCCCACGGCGAGGATCGTGGCGCCATGCATCGCAAACAGCAGCACGGAGCCGTAGAGGAAGACGATCGAGAGCGCGTGGAACGGGTTGTAGAAGAGGTTCCCGTAGCGGATGGAGAAGGCGGCGGTCCAATCCAGGTGCGGGAAGATGCCGAAGGGCACCGCCTCGCTCCAGGAGCCCATCATGATCGGGCGGATGAAGCCCAGCACCAGGATGAGCCAGAGGGCGCCCAGCAGCGCGTAGAAGGTGTGCTGGCCGAGGCCGAGGGCGGCCGCCCGGCGGTAGGTGCGCGCGGCGAACAGCAGCAGGCCCATCGTCATGAAGAAGCCGGCGGCGAGCCACCAGCCGCCTTCCGCCAGCGGCGGCAGGCTCAGCCCATGCTTGGGCAGCGGCGCTTCGAGAGACAGCCAGGGCAGCAACCTGACGAACTGGACGACGTTCCAGTTCACCGAGGCCAGCATGTTCAGGCCGATGATCTCGATCGCGACGAAGAAGCACAGCAGCGAGAGAACGCCGAGCGTGCCGAGGTAGAAGGGGCCGATCTGCGCATCGGCAAAGTAGCCAAGCAGGCGGCTGTGCAGCGGGGTTCCAATACGGGCGTCATTGCCGGGAGGCAAGGGAACGCCGGGGTAGTGGGGCCCTTTGGGCTGTAGCCGCGTGAAGAGGTATTGGTATTCCATGTTGGCGTCCCTTCCGCTCAATTCCAGATCGGCAGCTGCAGCCACCAGTTCCACCACTCGGGCCAGCCGCGCGTCCAGAACGGCCCGCTGATCACGATGCAGACGGCACTCCAGAAGCCGGCCGACAGCGCCAGGAACAGGCCCAGCCGGTGGATGCCGAGCGTGCCGATCGAGTAGCCGATGAAGTCGCGGTAGAAGGTGTTCTCATGCTCCGGCGTCTTCACCGGCTCGCCCTTGGCGGGGTTGATCGCCGCGAGCACGAGGGAGGCATGGAGCGCGAGCGCCACTGTCGTGATGAAGAAGAAGCTCACCGCGATCATGTGGGCCGGATTGTAGTGGAAGTGCAGGTACTGGTACCCGACGTTCGACACCCAATCGAGGTGGCTGAAGATGCCGTAGGGGAAGCCATGTCCCCAGGCGCCCATCAGCACGGGCCGGATCACGACGAGCGTGATGTAGGCGAAGACCGCCATGCCGTAGGCCCAGGGGATATGCATCCCCATGCCCAGCTTGCGGGCGATTTCGGCCTGGCGCAGAGCCCAGGAGACGAAGGCGCCGATCGCGCAGATGGTGATGGCCTGCCAGAGCCCGCCCTCGTACATCGGCGCGAGCCCGAGGCCGTATCGCAGGTCGGGGGGCGCGATGTTGATCAGCCAGGGATTCCAGGTGCCGCCATGCGCGGCGCCCACCAGAATCAGGCCGACACCGACCAGGGTGAAGAAGATCGTCGTCACGCCGAAGAAGCCGACGAAGAAGGGGCCGACCCAGAAGTCGAAGAGGTCCCCCCCCACCAGCGTTCCGCCGCGGACGCGATATTTTGGTTCGAAACTCAGCATCGCCATCGCTTGATGCTCCTGTGGGGGCAGCGCCGCAGCCTGCCCGGGTGTGTCGTCATCCTCGGCAGCGGGCGACGCCCGCTGCGCATGCCTCGCCCACTGCCGTGGAGCGACACTCTTCGCCCGGGCTGGCGGGGGATCGGATCACGCCCACTGGGGTTGCCCATGGGGCGTTCCCCTGGGGCGTGATCCGTCTGTCCGTCGCCAGTTCGAGCTGCGAAACCCGCGAGTGCTTCCCGAGGGAAGCCCTCGTGGATCAGCGGCCGACCGGCTGCCCGGGGGTGAAGGTCGGCGTGGTCGCGCACCAGCCCAGATGGTCGCAGTAACGCGGCGAGCTGAGCACGGCGAAGTGAATCACCGCGGCGATGCCGACGACACCCAGGGTGCCGAGAACGCCGACGCGGAGGGGATTCACCACCATCCAAATCTTATGCATTGTAGTCTCCTCTCGAATGAGAATGCCGGGCTGCCGATCCGGACCACCTGGTCAGGACCGGATTGCCCGGCGGCTGATCACAGGAACATCCGCCAATCGGGCGGCACGACCTGGGTCCCGTAGACGAGCGGGCGCCAGAGCCAGACCAGGATGTGCGCGCCCATCGAGGCGAACACGGAGAAGATCCAGCCCTGCATCACCAGGCGGTGAATTTCACGCGCCTCGGCTTCCGTCACACCGGACCTTGTAGTTACATCGGCCATGAATTTGACCTCCAACCGGCCTTGCGGCCATTACCGCGCACGTCCCGCGCGGCAAGGATGCACGTGGCGAAAACGCCACGCACGGCTGACGGCCCGGTGTTGCCAGGCAGACAGAGGGTGAGGGGGAGAGGCGCGCTCATGCGGGCACCTTCTCCACCGAAAGGGTTTTTGCTGCGCGCACGCGCGTGATGCGTGTCTCGCCCGCATCGCGCGCCGCCTGCTCGACCTGCTCGCGCATGCGCTTGGCGGCCGATATGCGGATCAGGAAGGGTTCGCGCTCCACCAGCGCATCCAGCAGCGCCTGCGCATCCTCGTCCCAGACGTCGGAGGGACGCGCCGGCGTCGCCGGGATCTTGTCCATCTCCGTCCCGAGCGGGAGGATGTGGAACAGCGCGTCGAACAGCGCGTTGCAGTATTCCTGGATGATGTAGGTCGCACCCGCGTAGCCCATATACGGCGTGCCGGTGGCGCGACGAATGATGGCACCCGGGAAGCTCGCAGGGATGTAGGCGGCGCGCGTGCCGGCTTCGGCCATGTACATGCGCTCGTTGAAGCTGCCGAAGACCACGAGGCCCGGGCTCTTCATCGCTTCGCGCGTCTTCGCATTATCGGGCTTCTGGCCGGCGCGGCGCTCAGCGGCGTACGCACACGGAATGCCCATCTCCTCGGTGAGGAACTGCTGCAGGCCATGCGTGTAGGTGTGCGTGGCCACCACGGAATAGGGCGCGGAGGCGAAGAAATCCTGCGTCACCGAACGCCAGAGATCCCACATGGGCTTCAGCGTCGTGTGCTTCTCACGCTCGATGAAGGGCTCGGGGTCGAGACCGGTGAGCTCACCCAGCTTGCGCAGGAAATTCGTCGTGGCGAACATGCCGATCGGCGCCTGGAGATAAGGACGCTCCAGCTCCTCGCAGAGCTTGCGGCCGAATTCGCGGTACATGCAGATGTTCACATCCGCATTCGGCAGCTTGCCGATATCCTCGACATGGGAGCCCAGCGGGAAGACCAGGTTGATCTCGCAGCCGATCCCTTCGACCAGGCGTCGGATCTCGGCGAGGTCCGACGGCATGTTGAAGGTGCCGTAGATGGGGCCGAGGATGTTGACGCGCGGCTTCTCGCCTTCCTTGCGGACACGCGGCTTCATCTTGCGGCCCTTGGCGCCGAATTCGGTCCAGAGCCAGTTGATGGCGCGATCCGCCGCCTGCCACTGATCCTCATCGATGGTGCGGCAGATGAAGCGCTGCAGGTTGGAACCCTGCGGCGTGACACCACCACCGATCATCTCGGCGATGGAGCCGGTGACGACCACGGCCGGGAGGTCGGGGTCCTGCGTCGCGGACGCCCGGCGCATGTTGGGCTCGGTGCCGTTCTGGCTGAGGCTTTCCTCATCGAGGCCGGTGACCACGATGGGCAGCTCATGCGGCGGCAGGCCGTCCGTGTAGTGCAGCACGGCGGTGACGGGCAGGTTCTCGCAGCCCACCGGGCCGTCAATGACGACGCGCATGCCGCGCACCGCCGAGAAGGCATAGATGGCGCCCCAGTAGCCGCCGGCGCGATCGTGATCGAGGACGAGCATGGTCAGTGGTCCGATCGTGGCTGCGTAGCAGCCGCGTGAATCGGCCCACCAGCAACGCAGGTGATGATGCGCGGCGCGATTGTCCGGAGATGGAGCGGATCGGATCGCATCATCACGTCCCCACCGCTTCTTCGGATTTCGCCTTGGCCGCGCGCAGCTTGCGCTGGCGGTCGCGGAAGCCCGGCGGGTCCACCGGCTTCTCGCGGAAGCCGTAGCCCGCGCCATCCGGCGTGCCGACGCCTTCGAAGAAGCTGACCATGCGGCTGAAGCGCTCGCGCCCCTTGGTCTGGGCGGCGACGATGCCAGCCATGGAACCCGCACCCGCGATGGAAAACAGCGGCCGCGCGCTGACCATGTTGGTGAAGTAGAGGGCCGGGATGCCCATCTCCTTCGCCTTCTGCACCAGCGGCGTGGTACCCAGCGCCAGGTCAGGCTTGGCCTCCTTCATGGCGGCCAGATCCTGCTCGAGCGAGGCGCGGTACTGCACGTGGCAGCCCTGGGCCTTCAGCCACTCGGCGTCGGCCGCACTCCATTCGGTGCGCGGGCAGGCGGTGCCGACATAGGGCACCTCGGCGCCGGCTTCGATCAGCAGGCGCGCCACCAGCAGCTCCGAGCCCTCATAGCCGGAGACGGTGATGCGGGCGTTGATCGGATTGGCGGCCAGCACGCCGCGGATGGCGGGCAGCACGGCCTGGCGGGCTGCCTCCCGCTGGCTTTCGGGCACGCCGGCGGCGATGCCGATGGCCTCGATCCAGGCGGCGGTGCCTTCCACGCCGACAGGCCCCGAGCCCACGACGTTGCGGCCGGCCGCACGGAATTCACGCACGCTCGCCGTGTAGAAGGGATGCAGCGCGGCGACGGCCACCGAATCCAGCGCGGAGTAGAGGTCACGCCATTCGCGACAAGGGGCCTGGGCGCCGGCGGCGAGGCCCATCGGGGCCAGGATCTGGCCGATGCCCACGGGATCGGCCGGAAACAGCTCGCCGATCAGGCAGACATTGCGCGCTTCGTCGCTGTGGTTGCGCGGGCGCGCCACGGGGCCTTGCTCGGCCTCGTTGCGGGCATAGCGCAGCATGGCGCCGGTCAGGACGTCCTTGGCTTCCGCATGCGTCGGCACGCCGAAGCCCGGGACATCGATGCCGATGATGCGAACCCCGTTGATCTCCTTGGGCAGGAGTTCCAGCGGCACGCCCGAGGCGGTGGGCACGCACAGATTGGTGATGATGACGGCGTCGTAGTCCTCCGGCTTCGCCGTCTCGTGCACCGCGTCGCGGATATCCTCGAACAGCTTGCCGGTGACGAGCGTCTCGGAGTTGAAGGGCACGTAGCCCACCGTCCGCTTCGCGCCGTAGAAATGCGAGGTGAAGGTCAGCCCATAGACGCAGCAGGCGCTGCCCGAGAGGATCGTCGCCACGCGGCGCATCCGCAACCCCACGCGCAAGCTGCCGAAGGCCGGGCACATGCTTTGCGGCTGGTCATGCGGACCGCGCGGATAATCCTTCATCAGCTGGTCCATCACCTCCGTCTTGCCGGCGGCGCGGGCCGCGGCATCGAAGGTTTCCCGCCCGGCATGGCAGGGCGAACCGTCTGGCGTCGGAGGGGGGGGCGACATCCATGCTCAGACGCCCTCGTAGACCACTTCGAGGGAGGGCTTGTTCACGACATTGGCGCCGCACATGTCTTCCATCGTGGCCGGCAGCAGCGTCACGCCACGGCCCACCGCATCGCCCTTGAACAGGTTCAGCAGGTTTTCATGCGTCAGCGGGGTGGGGCGCAGCGGCGGGGCTTCCGCCACCTGCACGCCCAGCGCCTCGAAGAGCCCGGCCCATTGGCCGCCCGGCGTGCCGACGATCTCGTAATTCGCGCTCTTGCGGCGGATATCGTCATCGGCGGGGATGGCGGCCAGCACGGGGATGCCGACGGCGGCGGCGAAGGCCTGCGCCTCGCCCGTGCCGTCATCCTTGTTGATCACCAGGCCGGCCACGCCGACATTGCCACCCAGCTTGCGGAAGTAATCCACTGCCGAGCAGACATTGTTCGCCACATAGAGCGACTGGAGGTCGTTCGAGCCGACGACGATGACCTTCTGGCACATGTCACGCGCGATCGGCAGGCCGAAGCCGCCGCAGACCACGTCGCCCAGGAAGTCGAGCAGGACATAGTCGAAATCCCACTCGTGGAAGCCCAGCTTCTCCAGCAGTTCGAAGCCATGGATGATGCCGCGCCCGCCGCAGCCGCGGCCCACTTCCGGGCCGCCCAGTTCCATCGCGAAGACGCCGTCGCGCTTGAAGCAGACATCGCCGATGACGACCTGCTCGCCAGCGGCCTTCTTCTTGGACGAGGTCTCGATGATGGTGGGGCAGGAACGCCCGCCAAACAGGAGGGAGGTCGTGTCGCTCTTCGGGTCGCAGCCGATCAGCAGCACGCGCTTGCCCTGCGCCGCCATCATGTAGCTGAGATTGGCGAGGGTGAAGGATTTGCCGATGCCACCCTTGCCGTAGATCGCGATGATCTGCGTTTCCTTCTTCGCCGGAATCGCTTCCATCGAAGCGGAGTCGTCGGAGGGCTGCATATTCCCGGTCACAGCGTTCATCCTTGTTGTCTCCAATCGAGAACCATTTTCAGGCAGCGCGCATCGCCGAAGGCGGTGCGGTAGGCATCGGGCGCATCGGTCGCGTGCTGGCGATGCGTGATGAGATGATCGAGCGAGAGCTTGCCCTCGGTGATCAGCGCATTCAGCGCGGCCATGTCCTGCGCCTGCCATTCGGCGGCGATCCGCATGGTCACTTCGCGCATGAAGGCGGGGGCGAAGGCGAAGGAGAGGCGGTCATAGAAGCCGGCGAGCGTGATCTCGCCCCCCGAGCGCAGCCGGCCGACGAGCTGGTCGAGGATGTTGGAATCGCCGCTCGCGTCGCAGATGCGCAGGTAGTCGCGGCGCGGGTCATTCTCGGGGGTGAGGACGCTGTAGCCCTCGGCACCCTCGGCGCGCTCGGCGCTCAATTCCCAGACGGTGGGGGCGGGATGGCCCATGGCGATGGTGATGCGGGCCAGCAGCCGGCCCAGCACGCCATGGCCGACGATCAGCTCGGGCGGATGGTCCACGATGGCGTGGTAGGCGGTGGCGGCCAGCGCCAGGAGGATCGCGGTGTCACCCAGCGACTCGTCCACCGGGATGACCCGCGCGCCCGGCGTGACCAAGCGGCCGGCGGCACCGCCGAAGAGGCCGCGCACATCGCGGAACCCGCGGGAGCCGGGGATGAAGACGCGGTTGCCGACGACCTGGCCCGAGGCGGGGCCGGCCTGGACAACGCGGCCGACACTCTCATAGCCGGGGACCAGCGGATAACCCATGCCGGGGAAATTCGGCATGCGGCCCAGCCAAAGCAGCTTCTCGGTGCCCGTGCTGATGCCCGACCACTCCACATTGACCACCACGTCGGCCTCGCCCGGAGGGAGAAGGTCCACGCGCTGGAGCATAAGGTGCTCCGGCTGGGTCATGAGAACTGCGATGGTGTCCACCGGTTTAGAAGCCTCCCTCGATTGGCTGATGTGTCAATCTAGAAGGACGAACACAAGTGTCAAGCAAAATGGACATTAACCAAGCGCGACCGAAAACACGCGTCATGCGATCGCGACCAGAACACGCGTGAGCAGGGGCGTTGCGGTCGGCAGCAGGCGGGGCTGACGGAATCCAGCCTCTTCCAGCATGGCAGAGAGCCTGGCTGGGCTGCGCGGGCGGCCCGTGCCCATGGCGCGCAGGTAGAAGCCGAAATAGGCGGCGCCCATGGCTTCCGCGCCCCGAGTCTCGGCCATGGGTTCGGCCACCAGCAGCGTGCCGCCGGCGGGCAGGGCGGCATGGGCCGCGCGCAGCATGCGGGCCACATCGGCCTCGTCATGATCATGCAGGACGCGCACGAAGCTGATGATGTCGGCGCCCTGGGGCAGGATGCCGGAGTGGAAATCCCCGCCGACGGCCCTGGCGCGGGTGGCAAGGCCAGCCGCCGCGAATCGCTGCTCAGCCCGGGCGGCCACGGCCGGAAGGTCGAAGAGGATGACGTTCAGCGCCGGATTCGCGGCTGCCACGGCGCGCAGGAAGGAGCCATCGCCACCGCCCACATCCAGCAGGCAGCGATGCTTGGAGAAATCATAGGTATCAATGACTTCACCCGAAATCATCGGCTGGGACGCCGCCATCAGCGCCGTGTAGGCCGCGATTTGCGCATCGCCCAGCGACTCCGGCTTCTCGACGCCGGCATAGGGCCAATAGGCGGCGAGCTGCCCGCCGCCGCGCTCGCCCCGCAGCAGCGCCACGGGGTCGGTCAAGTCGGCGTAGAGCATCGCATGGTGCTTCACCATGGATTCGATGGCGGCATTGCCCACCATCACGGCGCCCAGCTGCCCCAGCGCCCAGCGGCCATTGCGGCGCTTGGTCAGGCCGAGCGACTCGGCGGCTTCCAGCAATTGGGCGGCGGCATCGGCCGGCAGGCCAAGGCGATGCGCCAGCGCACGCTCCTCCTGCGGGCCTTCGGCCAGGATGGTGAAGAGGTCGAGCTTCACGCAGGCGTAGAGGACCTGCGAATAGACGAAGCCGGCCGCCAGGTCGAAGAGCGTGCGGGCGCGCCTGCGCGCCATGCCGCGCGTCAGCGGGAAGCGGCCGGCCCAGCGGCGGAAATCCGCGCTGGCCACCAGCCGGTCATGCCAGGCGGCGAGGCGGTCCCGCCAATTCAGGGGAGAGGTCAGGGCCACCATTCTCAGTAGGCGTGCGCGGGCAGGGTCTTGGGCACCAGGCGCCGCGCCTCATGCCGCATCAGCGCTCCCAATTCGGCGCGGCCGCGGCAGGGGGGGATCGCCTCCACCGCCAGATCCGCCAATTCTTCCAGGCGCTTGACGGCACCCTTCAGGCCGAGTTCCCGCACGGCGCTCGGCCGGTCATGCGCGGCATCCTGGCCGACCGGCTTGCCCAGTTGCTCGGCGTCGGAAATGGCATCGCCGATGTCGTCGGCCACCTGATAGGCCTCGCCCAGCCGCATGCCGACATGGCTCCAGGCCTCGACCGGCCCGCCGGCGGCAGCCGCACCCGCCATGGTGGCGCCGGCAAAGAGAGCGGCCGTCTTGGCGCGGTGATAGGCAGCCACATCCACCCGCGTCTCGCATTCCCAGGCCTGGCCAGCGACGATGCCGAGCGGCGTGCCGACCGAATCGCCCACGATCCGCATGACGGCGCCCAGCCGCTCCGGATGGGTGCAACTGGCCGAAGCCCGCGCGATGGTCTGGAAGGCGAGGACGATCAGCGCATCGCCGGCCAGCAGCGCCAGCGGCTCGCTGAAGGCGCGATGGACCGTCAGCCGCCCGCGCCGCGTCGCCGCGTCGTCGAAGCAGGGCATGTCGTCATGCACGAGGGAAGCGCAGTGCAGCATCTCAATGGCGGCGGCGGTGGCGTCCACCAGCACGGGGTCATCCATGCCGCAGGCGGCGGCGGCGGCGAGGCAAAGCCTGGGGCGCACGCGCGCCCCGCCCGGGAACACCGCATGATGCATGGCGAGCGACAGCAGGGGCGGCGTGGCCCCGGGCGTCAGCGCCTCGGTCAATTGCCGTTCGATGCGGCGGTTCGCGTCCATGGAGGTGCTCCCTTCGAAGGCGGAAGGATGGCACCGTCGCGATTGACTGTCACGTTTAATTGACAGCATTCTTCGGGGCAGTGGAAAAAAACTGTCAATCTTCCCTGACCAACCAGGTCGGCGATGCAGGAGAGATGCCCTTGCCCTTCGACCAGGCCGAGCCGGGCCTTGGCCCCGGCTTCCATCACACCCCGCCCAAGGATGGCTATGCCTGGTGGTACCTCGACGCGCTGAGCGAGGACCAGCAGCATGGGCTGACCATCATCGTCTTTCTCGGCTCGGTCTTCTCGCCCTATTACGCGATCGCGCGGCGGCAGGGCCCGGCCGACCCCATGAACCATTGCTGCATCAATGTGGCGCTCTATGGCCGCCCCGCGCGCTTTGCCATGACCGACCGGCCAGCCCGCGCGCTGAAGCGCGACGCGACCAGCATCACCATCGGCCCTTCGGCCATGCGCTGGGATGGCAAGGTCCTCACGCTCGACCTCGATGAGGTCGCGGTGCCCCTGCCGCGCCGCATCCGCGGGAAGGTGCGCCTGACGCCGGGGCCGATGAATGAGCGCGTCTTCACGCTGGACGCCGCCGGCCATCACCATTGGCGCCCCATGAGTGCCGCCGCGCATGTGGAAGTGGAGCTGGAGCAGCCCGGCCTCTCCTGGCAGGGGCATGGCTATTTCGACAGCAACTGGGGCTCATCCCCGCTGGAGCGGGACTTCCAGGAATGGGATTGGTGCCGCGTGCCGCTGAAGGAGGGTGCGGCCATCCTTTATGATGCGCGCCGCCGCGACGGCACGCGCCAGCAGCTCGCCCTCCGCTTCCACGCGGATGGCCGCATCGAGGAAATGCCCGTGCCGCCCGACGTCACCATGCGCCGCTCCCTCTGGGGCATCCGCCGCGCGACACAGAGCGAGGGCCAGGCACGCATCGTGAAGACACTGCTCGACACGCCCTTCTATGCCCGCTCCGTGCTGGAGACGACCCTCTGCGGCGAAACGGCGATGGGCGTGCATGAGAGCCTGGATTGCGACCGATTCGCCGCGCTGCCGATCCAGCTCATCCTGCCGTTTCGGGTTCCGCGCCGATGGTTCTAGGATAGCGCCGCCCCACAGGAGGAACGACCATGCTCGAACAATCCCCCATGCCGGTCCTGGACATCCCCTCGCTGCGTGACAAGGTCACGCCCGCCGAGTGGCAGGCGCGCGTGAACCTCGCCGCCTGCTATCGCCTGATCGCGCTCTACGGGATGAGCGACATGATCGCGAACCACATCTCCTGCCGCGTGCCGGGCGAGGACGGCGCCTTCCTGATCAACGCCTATGGGCTGATGTATGAGGAGATCACCGCCTCCTCGCTCATCAAGATCGATGTGAAGGGCAATATCCTGCACAAGCCGGATTTCGGCGATCTCGACTACGGCGTGAACCGCGCGGGCTTCGTCATCCATGGCGCCATCCATGAGGCGAGCCACGAGATCGACTGCGTGATCCACACCCACACCTGGCCCGGCATGGCCGTCTCCTCGCTGGAATGCGGCCTGCTGCCGATGAACCAGACGGCGATGCGCTTCCTCAAGATCGGCTATCACGACTATGCCGGCGTGGTGCTCGACACCGCGATGCAGGCGAAGCTGGTGGAGGATCTCGGCAGCAACAACGCGCTGATCCTGCGCAATCATGGCCTGCTGACCGTGGGCAAGACCATCGCCGAGGCCTTCAACGCCATGCACCGGCTGGAGCTCTCCTGCCGGGCGCAGCTGGCGGCCCTGGCCTGCAACGCCAAGATCATCCAGGTGCCGCAGGCCGTGCTGGACGAGACCTACATGAACTACCAGCCGCAGACCCGCCGCGCCTATGGCGTGATGGAGTGGCCGGCCCTGCTGCGCCGGCTGGATCGGATCGACCCTTCCTTCCGGAACTGAGCCGCCTCAGGCCAGCGGCACACGGATCCGCTCGCGGAACCAGAAGCTGCCCTCGGCGACCAGGCTGGCGTGATAAGGCGCCCGGGAATCGGCCAGGGGGAATTCGCCCGTGATGACGAGGCTCTCGCCCGGCGCCACATCGCGTTCCAGCTGGCCGCGGGACATCAGCTCCTGCTCGCCTTCGCCGGAGGGGTGGGTGCCGATGACGCCCATGGTCACCAGCCCTTCGCCGCGCCCGGCCCCGGCACGCCAGAGGGTCTGGCCGGTGTTCTCCGCGCGCAGCGAAATCCGGACCATGCCGGCGCCGATGCGGGCCACCTGCACGACCTCGAAGCGCGCATGCGTCCTATCCGGGTCGAGCTCGCCGGGGCGCAGCGCGCGGGGGCGGCGGGCGAGGCAGGTGTTCCAGCCGCGCTCATGCCCGTCCCCCACCACCTCCTCAACCGTCCTGGTCCCGTCCGCCGCGGGGAAGAAGCCGTTGAGCGCGTGCAGGAAGTCAATCTCGACGAAGCCGGCCTCGCGCAGCACATGGATCATGTAGTCGCGGGTGAAGGGGCTCTCCAGCGTGCCGTAGCTGGCCATTTCCGCGTCCAGCAGATCTTCCAGCGCGCGGTCACCCGGGTTCCAGCGGCTCTCGCCCAGCACCGCCATCTGCCCGCCCGGCGCCAGCAGGCCGAAGACGTTGCGCGCGGCGCGATGCTCGTCAATCACATGATGCCAGGCCTCGTGGAACACCACGGCCTGGACGGAGGCCGAGCCCTCCAGCGCCGGCGGCAAATCCTCGATGGTGCCCTTCACGAATTCCGCGCGGGCCAGCATGTCGATCTCCCACTTCACCGAGGCGCGCTCGATCCGCTGCCTGGCGATGTCCAGCATGTCCTGGCTGGGTTCCAGCAGGATGACGCGATAGCCGATCATCAGGAATTGCTCGGCCAGCCAGCCGGGGCCCGCCCCCGCATCCAGGATGGTGCCGCCCGGCAAATCCAGCTTCTGGATGATGTTCAGCGCGTTGTAGATGGCGCGCAGATAATGGACATGCCCGCGCGCGGCATCGAGCGGCTTGAGCAGCAGGCCGGTGCGATGCTCGGGCGGGATGTTCCAGGTATAGGCCTCGGCCGCCGCGACCAAATCCTGGTAGCGCGCATGCGCCGTGGTGACGTAGCGGCGAGGTCCCGTGAAACCGGGCGGGGCGTCGGATGCCGGCGCGGCCTTCCCCGGCCCGATCAGCCGTTGCAGCCAGCCGGGCCGGCCGGGCGTCTCACCGCTCATGCTCTGGCTCTCCCTGATGCAGGCCAGGGGCCTTCATAGCCTATTCGCGCAGCACCACCACGTCACCGGGGGTGAGGCCCGTGCGAATTTCCACCCCCTCGGGCGTGGAGATGCCCAGCGTCACGGGGCGGGAGACGACGCGCCCGCCCTCGCGCACGCGCACCACGCGCGTGCCGCCCTCATCGCGCACCGCGTGGGGCGGCATGACCACTGCATCCTCGCGCTCATGCGTGATGATGGCGAGGCTGGCCGACATGCCGACGGCGAGGCGCGCCCGCTGCTCGGGCGTCAGGTCGGTGATCGCGACGCTGACCGCGAAATTGGGCATGCCGCGCCCCATGCCGCCCTGGTCCGCGCTGGCCTGCGCGGCCACCGAGGCGACGCGCCCGGTCAGCACATCGCCCCCGAACGCATCACCCGTGACCGTGACGTTCTGCCCGGGGCGCACCTGGTTCACGTCGATCTCATCCACCTGGCCGCGCACCAGGAAGCCCGCGAGGTCACCGATGCCGAACATGGTCTGCCCGCGCGAGACGCGGGAGCCGACCTCGATGGTTTCGCTGCGGCCCGAACCGCCCTGGCGGTCGGGCGGCAGCAGCACCACGCCGGAGACGGGGGCGCGCACCTCGGCATTGGTCAGGTCATTCTCGATCTCGCGCAGCCGCGTCTCGGCATTGGCGAGCTCCAGCTCGGCCGTGCGCAGGTGCAATTCGCTGCCGCGCTCCAGCGTGGCCGCGAGGTCCTGCTGCGCGGCCTGGAACTGCAGTTCCTGGTTGCGCTGCTGCTGGATGAGGTTGCGATGCTCCTCGGCCGGGATGATGCCGCGGCTGAGCAGCATCTGGCTTTGCTGCAGGCGGGCGCGAAGATTGGCGGTCTCCATCTCTGCCGCCGCCAATTGCCGCCGCGCGCGGGCGACTTCGAAGCCGGTGGTCCAGCCGCGCAGCTCCTCGACACGCTGGCGGGCGCGGATTTCGGCGGCGCGGGCCTCGCGCAGGCGCGTCTCCACCTCGCCGCGATCCATGCGCAGCAGCACATCGCCCTGGTTCACGGCGCCGCCATAGCGGAACAGCCGCTCGCGCACCGTGCCGTCATAGGGGGCGACGACGCTGACATTGGCGCCGGGCTCCAGCACCCCCACCACGGCGATGCGCGCGCTGACGGGCTGCGCGGTGGCCGTGATGGTGACCGTGCCGCCGGAACCGCCGCCGGCGAAATCCTGCGGCTCGGCGGGTGAGAACCAGGTCCAGGCGGCGACGCCGAAGACGCCCAGGAAGGCCGCCGCCACCGCCGCGACGCGCAGCGCCGCGATGCGCCGCGCGACGAGCGCCGAGCGCGTGGCCGAGGTTTCGAGCTTCAGGAAGGCGTCCTGCAACTGCGTGTATTGCGAGGCGAGCTCTGCCTGGAGGCGCTCGGTCTCGGTCACATCGGCGAAGACGGCGGTGATGGCCGGCCGCCCGGCGAAGGGCCCGGTCTGCACCCGCCAGGAGGTGGCCTCGACCGAGAGGCGCCGCTCGCCGGGGAAATCCAGCACGCGGCGGCCTTGCGTCGCCTCCTCCTCCTGGAGCGGGGCGAGGACGGCGTCGATGAAGTCATCCGTGCCGTCGCGCTCGCTCAGCAGCAGGGCGAGGCTCTGGCCGATCGCCTCCTCGGCATCGATGCCCAGCATGCGGGCGGCGGCGGGGTTCACCGTCATCACGCGCGCATCGGGGCCGATGGCCAGCACGCCATCGGTCATCACACCCAGCGCGCTGCGGTAATCGAGGGCGAGGCTCTCCTTCACCCCGGCCAGCGCCGCCTCGCGCGCGGCCAGGCGCAGCTCGGCCCCCGCGCGGGCGGCGAGGCGCTCCAGGCCCTGGCGCTGCGCCTCGCTCAAGCGGCGGGGAAGGCGGTCCATCACGCCGATTCGGCCCAGCACGGCGCCACCCGTGGCCTGGATCGGCGCGGCCGCATGGAAGCGCAGCCCCTCGGCGCCGGTGACCAGCGGGTGGGCGGCGAAGCGCGGATCCTGCGAGACATCCTCGATCTCGGCGAGGGCGTCGCCGGCCGGGATCTCCGCGCAGAAGGCCTCCAGCGCGGCGCCCGCCGGCGTGGCGCCGGCGATGCGCAGCCGCGTCCCGTCGGAGAGCGCGACATAGGCCAGGGGCGCCCCGCAAAGCAGCGCCGCCAGATGGGCGATATCGTCAAACCCGTTGGCCGCGGACGCGGCCGGCGCATCAGTCATTCAGGGAAATCCGCCAGGTGTCGAGGGTGGTGCCGAGCACCTGGTCCAGCTGCGTCAGCGAATTGGCATAGGCGATGACGGCCTGGAGCTCCGCGCTCTCGGCCGCTTGCAGCGAGCCCTGGAAGGAGACGACCTGGAAGTTCGAGGAGCGCCCGGCCTGGAGCTTCACCAGCTCCGCCTCCAGCTGCAACCCGGCCAATTCGCGGGCGCGGCGGGCGAGCTCCGCCTGGCGGCGCAGCGTGTCGATGTTGCGCGTCACATCCTCCACCGCCTGGCGCAGCCGGTCGCGCGCCTGCTCGATGGCCAGCTCGGATTGGCGGAGCGCGATGGTGGCATTCACCTCCGGCTGCTCGCGCGCGATCTGGCCGAGGGGGATGTTGAATTGCAGGCCGACATTGAAGTCGTTGCGCACCTCGGCCAGGGCGCCCAGCGTGCGGGCGAGGTCGGCGCGCTGCGCGGCCAGCCCGGTGCCGGCGACCAGCGAGACATCCCAAAGCCGCTGGTTGCGCGCGACATCGAGGTTGATGCGGTTCACCTCCACCGCCAGCAGCGTGCGCAGGTAGTCCGGCTGGTTGGCCGCGGCGGTGGCCAGGGCGCGCGCGGGGTCCACCCGGGCGGATTCGGCGGCTGGCCGCTCCACCGCCCAGATCTTCTGGTCCTGGTTCACGGCCAGCAGGGTGAGCAGCCCGAGCCGCGCCGCCTCATGCTGGTTGCGGGCGCCAAGCAGGGACAGCTCCTGCTGCGCGATGCTCGTCTCGGCCTGGATGAGCTCCACCTGCGCCAGGCGGCCGGCGGCGAAGAGCGCCTGGTTCACGCTGGCCAGTTCACGCGCCCGGCGCACGGCTTCGACCGAGATTCGCAGCTGCTCCTGCGCCTGGAGCAAGGTGCGGTAGCCGGTGATGGTCTGGGTGATCTGGTCCGCCACCAGGGAGCGCAGCTGGAGCTTGCTGTTCTCCTCCTGGATGCGGGCGATGCGGATGGGGGCCATGGCGAAATCCACGCCGCCGCCGGCCAGCAAAGGCTGGATCACCTGGAAGGTGGCGCGCCCCTGGCCGCTCGGATTGGCGCCGCGCACATTGCTCTGCACGCCGAGCCAGCCGAACTGGAATTGCGCGCCCGTGGGCGCCGCGATGTTCACCACCGGCCCGAGCGTCGCCTGCGTCAGGTTGGCGCCATTGGTGCGGGAACGGGTGATGCCGCCGGTCACGCCGAAGCGCGGATCAAAGGTCGCCTCCGCCACGCGCAGGGAAAATCGGTCCGACACGCGTTGCAGATACTGGCTGCGGATGGCGCGGTTGCTGCGCAGCGCCAGGAAGACGGATTCCGGCAGGGTCAGCGGGATGCTGCCCTCGGGCATATGGGCCGTGGGCATGGCGGTATTGGCCCGCGCGGGCGGCCGCTCGCGCGCGGGGGCGGATTGCGCCAAGGCGGCGCCGTGGCTGGCCGCCAGGGCGAGCATCGCGCCGAAGATCGCCTTGCCTCCCGTCATCCTGCCCTGCTCCGATTGCGTTTCGTGCAAACTATCTCACTGCGCGGGGCAGAACTGCAATAGAACCTCCCGATCATGCGGATCAGCCCCGCCCTCTCGACCGCGCGCGCGGCTTGGTGTCTGCTCCCGCCATGACGCGTGGTGCCCTGCTGATCCTTGCCCTTGCGGCCGCGGCCTGCGCGCCGCCGGCCACGCTGCGCCAGCCCGTGATCGGCGCCAGCTATGTGCCGGTGGTGGCGGAATTCCCGCCCTTGCCCGCCATCATGGAACGCACCGGCGCGCCGCCCATCGCGCTGCCAGAGCCCAGCAGCTTCACTCCGATCGCAGCGCCTCGATCGGGTCCAGCCGGGCGGCCATGACGGCCGGGTAGAAGCCGAAGAAGACGCCGACCGCGAGCGAGACGCCCGCCCCCAGCGGCGCCGCCATGGGCGAGAAATGCACGGGCCACCCGGACATCCAGGCAAAGCCCACGCCGCCCGCATAGCCGAGCGCCACGCCCAGCGCCGCCCCCAGCAGCGAGAGGATCAGCGCCTCGCTGAGAAACAGCCGGCGCACATCGCGCCGCCGCGCGCCGATGGCGAGCCGGATGCCGATCTCCCGCCGCCGCTCGTTCACCGACATCAGCATGATGTTCATGACGCCGACGCCGCCCAGCACCAGCGCGATGCTCCCCACCGCGCCCAGCAGCAGCGCCACCAGCCGCACCTGGTTGTTCATGCCCGCGATGAGCTGCCGGGCGGAGAGCACGTTCAGCGTGGAATCGCGCAGGCCCGGTCCCAGATGCTGCTGCAATTGCTGGGTGGCCACTTCCGGGTCCGCATCGCCGCGCAGCCGCGCCACCGCCATGGACAGGGCGGGCGCGGACATCACCCGCCGCGCATTGGCGAGCGAGAGGAACAGCGTGCCGTTCACATCCATGGGCAGCATGGGGTTCATCATCACCGGCTCGATCACGCCGATCACGGTGAAGATGTAGCGGCTGACCCGGATCTGCGAGCCGACGCGGATGGGCGAGAAGGGGGTGGAGAGCTGCTCGGCCAGCTCGGAACCCAGCACGGCATGCAGTTCGAAGCGGTCATGCGGCGAGAGGAAGCGGCCCTGGGCCATGGGCAGCCGCGCCACATCGGCGAAGCTGCCGGTGGCGCCAAGGAAGCCCGCATTGCGCGTCTGCCCCTCATAGGCGATGGGGCCGCCGCCGATCATGAAGGGCGCGATCTCACCTACGGTCGGCACCATCTGGGGCACGGTCTCGATGTCGCCCAGCCGGAAATTGCCGAGGCCCTGCGGGCTGTCGGCGCGCAGGATCAGGGTGTCCGTGCCCATCTGGCGGAACTGCCGGATGGTCTCCTGCCGGGCCATGGTGCCGGCATGCAGCATGGCGATGACGGCGCCCGCGCCGACGACGATGCCGATGAGGGCGAGCAGGCTGCGCTGCCAGGCGGCGAGGAGGTTGCCCGCGGCCTCCATCAGGGTCTGGCGGATCATGCGTGCTCCAACGCCACCTGGTCGGCCAGGCGGCCCTGGGTGAGCATGAGCCGACGCCGGCAGCGTGCGGCGACGCCGGGGTCATGCGTGATGATCAGCACCAGCACGCCCAGCTCGCGGTTGATGGTCTCGAAGAGGCCCATGATTTCGCGGCTCACCAGCGGGTCCAGCGCGCCGGTCGGCTCATCGGCCAGCAGGATGGCGGGGTCCCCCACCAAAGCGCGGGCGATGGCGACGCGCTGCTTCTGCCCGCCCGAGAGCATGCTGGGCATGTGCGTGAGGTGCTGGCCAAGGCCCACCTTGTCCAGCATCGCCTCGGCCCGCCTGCGCGCCTCGCCCTCCGGCGTGCCTCGATACATCAGCGGCAGGGCGACGTTCCGCCAGGCATTGAGGCGCGGCATCAGGAAGAATTGCTGGAAGACGAAGCCGATCATCTTGTTGCGCATGGCCGATTGCGCATCGGCCTGGGCGGCCAGCACATTCTCGCCCCGGATGCGGTAGCTGCCGGAGCTGGGGCGGTCCAGCAGCCCCACGATGTTCATGAAGGTGGTCTTGCCCGAGCCGGAGCCGCCCATCAGCGAAACCAGCTCGCCCCCCGCGAGGTCGAGGTCGATGCCGTGCAGCACCGTGCGCTCGGTGGGGCCGATCTTGAATTTCCGGGTGATGCCGCGCAGCTCAAGCATGGGGCGAGGCTAGCCGAGGCGGGCCTTGTGTCAAAGCAGGCGCAGCACGGCCTCCGCCGCGGCCTCACTCGGCAGGCCGTGTTCGGGGCGGAGGCGGGCCAGCGCCCGGGCAAAGCCATCGCGCTGCTTCGCCACCGCCTCGTCATCCTCCAGGAGGCGGGTCAGGCCGGCGGAGATGCGGACGGGCTCGCAATGCGGCAGCAGGAATTCCGGCACCACCGGCTCATCCAGCAGCAGGTTCACGAGGCTCGCGTATTTCAGGCGGAACAGCCGGCGGATGATGAAGTTGGAGACGGGGTTGAAGGTATAGGCGATCACATGCGGCAGGCCCGCCACGGCGGCCTCCAGCGAGGAGGTGCCGGATTTGATGAGGCCCGCGCGGGCGGCGGCGAAGGCATCGGCCTTGTCCTGCGGGGTGCGGACCATGCTGATGGGGCGGCCCCATTCGGCGGCGCGGTCGCGCACCATCTCCTCCACCGTGCCGGCCAGGCCGATGATGGGGTGGATGTCCTCGGGCAGGCGTTGCAGCGATTGCGCGAAGATGGGCAGCAGGCGTTTCACTTCCCCGCGCCGGCTGCCGGGCATGATGATGAGGCGACGGCCGGTGCCGGGCGCGCGTTCGGCCACGCCACGCGCGGCCTCGCTTTCCAGGATGGGATGGCCGACGAAATCCACGGGGATGCCCGCGGCCTCGAAGATCGGCGCCTCGAAGGGCAGCAGGGCGAGGATGCGGTCCACGCGCTGGGCGATCTTCTTCACCCGGCCCGGCCGCCAGGCCCAGACCTGGGGGGCGACGTAATGGATGACCGGAATGCCCAGATGCTTCACCCGCGCGGCGAGACGCAGCGTGAAGCCCGGGCTGTCGATGGTGATGATCAGGCGCGGGCGGCGGGCCGTGACATCGGCCACCGTCTCCTCCATCCGCTTCTTCAGGCGGAGGATGCTGGGCAGCACCTCCGCCACGCCCATCAGCGCCAATTGCCGGATGTCAAAGAGCGATTGGAAGCCCTGCTCGGCCATGCGCTCCCCGCCGATACCGGCGAATTCCAGCGTGGCGTCGTGGGCGCGGAGCGCTGCGATCAGGCGGGCACCCAGGATATCGCCCGAGGCCTCGCCGGCGGCGATGTAGAGCGTCATGCGAAGGGTGCCCAGCGGATCATGCGAAGACCGCGGGCGTGGGGCGGGGGATGGGCGCCCGCGGCCAGTCGCGGTGGTTGCGCACGGCGCCATCGGCGCGCACCGCTTCCAGCCGCGCGGGGTCGAGATCGGAGATCAGCAGACCCGCCGCGTCCAGCGCACGGGCGGCCACCAGGCCATCCTCGGCAAAGCCGCGATCCACGGGGCCGAAGACGCTGGCGGCGCCATGATTCTCATCCAGCGCCACCGAGGCCGCGAAGCCGCCGACCGTGGGGGCCAGCGCCACGAAGCACTGGTTCTCCATGGCCCGCGCGGCCGCGCCGATGCGGACGCGGTGAAAGCCGTGCAGCGTGTCCGTGCAGGTGGGCACCAGGATGAGCCAGGCGCCGGCCTCGACCTGGGCGCGGACCAGCTTGGGGAATTCCGCATCGTAGCAGATGGCGATGCCGATCAGCCCCCAGGGTGTCGGAAAGACGCTGGGCGGCGCCCCGGCGGAAACGCCCCAGCGCTCATCCTCGAAGCGCGTCATCATGCGCTTGTCCTGGAAGGCGAGGCTGCCATCGGGCGCGATCAGCGGCGCACGGTTGACGACGCGCGGGCCGTCCTGCATCGGCAGGCTGCCCGGTTGCAGCCAGAGCGCATGACGGCGGGCTGCGTCGCGCATCGCGGCCAGGATGGCGTCGGCCTGATCCACCATGGCGCGGAGTTCGGTGGCCGCATCCGGTGCGCCGCCGGCCAGCGCCGCGCCGAGTTCCACGCAGGCATATTCGGGCATGTGCAGCAGGTCGGCACCCGCGCGCTTCGCCTCGGCGGCCCAGTGGTCGAGCTTCGCGGCATAGGCGGTGACGTCGGGCGTCGGCTCGACAGGCCAGGCGAGGGTGGCGAGGCGCATCAAAGCGCCTTGATCCAGAAGGACAGCGCATGCGGCGTGGGCTTGCTGTCGCCGATCTCGGTCCAGTCGAAGACGCAGGAGAGCTCGGGGTGGTGCGTGTAGCCGCGCTTGCCCCAGAAGGCGTCGAGCGGCGTATGGCTGGCCGGGCGGCGCGGGTCGTTCGAGTTGCGCACCACGGCGCAGAAGGTGGCGAAGGGCAGGCCGAGGCTCGCCGCATGCGCCTCGCGCGCTGCGAAGAAGGCGACGCCGATCCCCTGGCCGCGATACGCCGGCAGCAGCACGGATTCGCCGAAATAGGCGTAATCGGCGGGGTTGCGCCCGGCGGCCTCGAAGCAGGCGCGGACCGGGCCATGGGTGGCGGCCATGGGCTGGCAGGTGGCGGCCCCCACGATCTCGGCGCCATCGCGCGCCAGGATGATGGCCGCACCCTCGCCCTGGACGTAGCTTCGCAGGTAGCGCTCCTCCTCGCCCTCCGGCGCCTGATACAGGTAAGGCCATTCGGCGAAGACCGCGCCGCGCAGACGGGCGAGGGCGGGGACGTGTTCCAGCAGGGCGGCGCCGGTGACGGTCTCGATCTTCATTCCGCGGCCTCCAGGAAGGCGCGCAAGCCTTCCTCCACCACGCGCGGCTCCAGGTCGCGCAGGATGAAGACGAGGCGGCTCGATTGGTCATCGCCCTCGGGCCAGGATTCCAGCATGCGGGGCGGGTGGAAGCTGTGCTGCACGCCATGCATCACCACCGGGCCGCGCTGGCCCACGAGGTTCAGCACGGCCTTCATGCGCAGCACATGGGCGCCTTGGGTCATTGCCATCATCTCCAGATAGCTCGCCAGCCCCTCCCATGGGAGGGGCGCCTCGAAGCGCAGGCAGAGGGCGCGGATGCGCGCATCATGCCGGTTCACATCATGGTGGTGGTGGTGATGATGGTGCGCGGCGGCCGCGATCCAGTCGGTGATCTGCGGCAGCTTGCCATCGGCCGAGAAGGGGCCGGCGTTGATGAGCTGCGCGGCTGGAACCTCGCCCGTCAGGATGGGCGCCATGGGGTTGAGGGCGGCGAGGCGCGCACGCAGCGCCGTGGGGTCCGCCAGGTCGGTCTTGGTGATGACGAGACGATCGGCGACGGCGGCCTGGCGCAGCGCCTCGGGCTGGTCGTCCAGCGTCGCCATGCCGTGCACAGCATCCACCAGCGTCACCACGCCATCCAGCCGATAGTCGCGCAGCAGCAGCGGATCGCCCATCAGGGTTTGCAGGATGGGGGCGGGATCGGCCAGGCCGGTGGTCTCGATCACCACGCGCGCGATAGGGTGGGGGCGCTGCGCCAAATCGCGCAGGGCGCGGGAGAGATCGCCCCGGATGGTGCAGCACAGGCAGCCGGCGGCGAGCAGCACCGTGTCCTCGTCCAGCCGCTCCACCAGCAGGTGGTCCAGGCCGATCTCGCCGAATTCGTTGATCAGCACGGCGGTGCCGGCCATCTCCGGCTCCCGCAGCAGCCGGTTCAGCAGCGTCGTCTTGCCGGCGCCCAGGAAGCCGGTGAGCAATGTGACGGGGATCTGGTTCATGCGCCGTAGAGGCTTTCCGGGCTGACCAGGGGGGCGGCGATTTCGACCAGCTCGCCCTCGCGCGGGGCCAGGAAGAAGCAGTTCCGCCGGCCCGTGTGGCAGGCGACGCCCTTCTGATCCACCAGCAGCAGCAGCGTGTCGCCGTCGCAATCGAGGCGCAAATCCACCACGCTCTGCACCTGGCCGGAGCTCTCGCCCTTCCGCCAAAGCCCGCCGCGGCTGCGGCTATAGTAGCAGGCGCGGCCGGTCGCCAGGGTTTCGCCCAGCGACTCCGTGTTCATCCAGGCCATCATCAGCACCTCGCCCGTGTCATGCTGCTGGGCGATGGCGGGCACCAGGCCCCGCGCGTCAAACCGCACGGCGGCGATGATGCGGGCGCGGGCCTCGGCATCGGGAATGGGGAGGGGAGGGGTGCCGGTCATCAGGATGCACTATATGGCATTGCGCAACCGCAAGTGAGGCCCCCGATGGAGATGGAAGCGACGCTGGACCGCGCGGCCGAGCAATGCGCGGCGCGCGGGGCGCAGCTCACGCCGCTGCGCCGCCAGGTGCTGCGGCTGGTGCTGGCGGCCGAGCAGCCGCTCGGCGCCTATGCGCTGCTCGACAAGCTGCGCGAGGAGCGCGGGGTGGCCGCCCCGCCCACCGTCTATCGCGCGCTGGATTTCCTGATGGAGCAGGGGTTGATCCACAAGCTGGAGCGGCTGAACGCCTTCCTGCCCTGCATCGAGGCCGGCCACGCCCATGCCGGGCATGACCATCAGCACCAATTCCTGATCTGCGGCACTTGCGGCGCCACGGCGGAACTGACGGACCACGCCGTGGCCCATGCGCTGGAGGCCGCGGCGGCGCGGGCCGGCTTCAAGCCCGGGCGGATGACGGTGGAAGTGGAGGGCGTCTGCGCGAAGTGCCAGGGGGCTTAGGGGCCTCCGGCGGCCGGGGCCGAGAGGCCCCGGACCTCATTTTGATTTTATCGCCACGCAATACTTCTGTACCCATACTGGAAACATCCCGAAACTCGGGCCGAGAAGAGAGGGAAATCAAAATGCCAGATAAAGTTGGTGAAGCGTACGATAAAATCATTAATAACGGCAGAGACATTGAACAAAAATTTGCCTCTCCCAGGTGGGACATTAGCCAAGAGAGGGCGTTTATTGAAAATTTACTCGGTCAAAGATTCAATTTCTTTATGGCTTTTTTTTCCTTGGTTATTGGCGGAGCTATTAGTACGCGTGAAATAATAGTATTTCAAATTCCTATACTATGGGTCGGGTTGTTGATTTGCACTCTTATTATGCTTACGTTATTTAGAACTCAGAAAAAGCTAAATATAATTTTATCCATCATTGAAAGAGACGCTAGCCATCCCGTAACTGTGACAACTTCCCTCGCTGGGGGATGGAGTGTCCGCCGCATCGTTGGATATTATATCCCTGCCATATGCGTAACCCTGTTGCTTGTTGCTTCGCTAACCGTGACGTTCGGTAATTTTCCAAGCTCAACAGCTTCAACGGTGGTTACTGGCTGTAACTCAATGCTATTGGAACCATCCGATTAGTCTTCACACCGCTTCTTGAGCAATGGCAGACGCTACAACTCCACCACCACGTAATCCTCCTCGACCCGCACCGGAAACGTCTCCGCCTGCAGCGCCTCGCCCTTCTCGACGCAGGCGGGAAAGGCGCGAACCTTCATCCGGCGCGGGTCGAAGCGGGACTTGCCCGTGCGGATGTCGAATTCCCAGGCGTGCCAGGGGCAGCGGATGATTTCGCCGGCGCGGCCATAGCTGTATTCGCCGGGGCAGGGGCTTTCCACCAGGCCCATGACGGGGCCGAGCGCGAGAGAGCCGCCCTGGTGCGGGCAGCGGTCCGACAGCGCGAAGAACTCGCCCGAGAGGTTGAACACCACCACGCGCTTGCCATTCGCCTCGACCAGGCGGCGCTCGCCGGGGGGGATTTCCGCCACCGGGGCAACGACGTGGCGCATGTTAGCGTCCGATCCGGCGAGGCGGGCTTCCGCCGAGGCGGTGAATCGGCCGCTCAGACATGGTCGAAGCCGTAGAGCTTGCGCGCATTGCCGCCGTAGATGGCAGCGCGCTTGTCCTCGGGGATGAAGCTCGGGATCGCGGTGCGCGGGTCGTCGAAATCCCAATGCGGATAGTCGCTGGCGTAGAGGATCTTGTCCCAGCCGATCCAGGACATGCAATCCAGCAGATGCTCGGGGCGCGGCGGTTCTTCGATGGGCTGGGTGCTGACCCAGATCTGGTCGCGGATCTGCTGCGAGGGCAGGCGCTTCATGGCCGGCAGTTCGGATTTCAGCATCGGCCAGTGCCGGTCCAGCCGCCACGCCACGCTCGGCAGCCAGCCGAAGCCGCATTCGATGAGGATGATGCGCAGCTTCGGAAACCGCTCCAGCACGCCCTCGATCACCAGGGAATGCACGAGGGATTGGCAGGAGGTGGCATGCTCGCTCACCTCCTCGATGTAGAAGCTGGGCCAGCCGCCATTGGTCATCGCCCAGCCGCTATAGCCGAAGGCGTGGATGCCGATGGGCAGGCCCGCTTCCTCGGCCGCCTCGAAGATCGGCCAGTATTTCGGATTGCCGAGCGGGTGGGAGGTGCGGCTCATCAGCAGCACCTGGCAGAAGCGCTTGTCGCCCGCGCGCTTGCGGATTTCGCGCGCGCTGGCTTCCGGGTCCTCATAGGGGACGACGACGCTGGCGCGCAGCCGCGCATCGCGATCCACCCAGGTGGCGAGCTGCCACTCATTCACCGCATGCGCCATGGCGACGGAGAAGGGGTTGTTCTGGTCGCCCTGCGCGGTCGGCTGCAGCGGGTTCAGCACGCCCACATCGATGCCGTGGAAATCCAGCATTTGCTCCTGCATGAAGGCGAGGTCGCTGGCCGGCGTGCCGGTCTCGGGCCAGGCGTCGCGGCGGCAGGCGAGCGGCTGCGACTTGAAATAGGGCGTGCCCTTCACGAAGCCGTGGCGCGGGCGGATGCCGAAGGTGTTCAGCCGCTCGCGCATCTCGGAAGAGAGCCAGGGCTCGTAGTCGTTGATCGAGCGCGGGCGCGGATGGATATCCACATCAATCAGCCCCTGTGTGGCGGCGAGTGGCCTTCCGGGGGAAGCTTGCGGGCGAATGACGTTCATCAGACGGTCTCCACGGACAGCCGAGTATAGGTCGAAAGCGCGTTCTCCACGCAGATTTTCCGCGCGAGCGTGGCATCCAGGCCCGGCGGCAGCCGCGGCGGGCCATCGAATTGCCAATGCGGCCAGTCGCTGGACCAGAGCAGCATGGCGTCGCTGCCCAGATGGTCCATCACGCGCTGGACGGTTTCGGCATCCTCGGGCGCATCGAAGGGCTGGATGGAGAGGCGGACGTTCTCGCGCACCACGTCGAAGGGGTTGCGGTCCAGCCAGGGCACCTCGAAGCGCACGCCCTTCCAGCCCTTCACCAGGCGCCACATGAAGGCCGGCAGCCAGGAGACGCCGCTCTCCAGCAACACCACCTTCAGTGTGGGGAATTTCACGAAGACGCCCTCGGTGATCAGCGAGGCCAGCGTGCTCTGGAAGGCCTGCTGGTTTGCCGCGTAATCCTCCGCATACCAGGAGGGCCAGCCGAGCGAGGTGACCGGGTTGCGGTAGCAACTGCCGGCATGGATCGCCAGCGGCAGGTCGTGCTTCACCAGCGCCTCGAAGATCGGCCAATTGTGGCGGCGGCCCAGCGGCGTCTCGCCCATCACCAGCACCATGGCCTGGACGAAGCGGGCGTCCGGCGCGCAGCGTTCGATCTCGGCCACCGCATGCTCGGGGTTGAACATGGGCAGGATGATGGAGGCGGCGAGGCGGGGATCGGCATCGAGCCATTCCGCCCGCGTCCAGTCATTCAGCGCCGCGGTGAAGGCGTTGCCCATATCCTCGTTGAAGACGAGTTGCACGCCGTAGAGGGGTGTGACGATGCCGCGGGAAATCTTCCAGGGGTCCAGCACCTGCTCGCGCAGCAATTCCACGCGAGAGGCCGGCCAGGCGCCCTCCGGCCGCCAATCGGCGCGGACCGATTTGGGCGCCTTGGGCGGGTAGGATTGCGTGTCGAACCCCTCCATCCCGCGCAACGCGATCTGGTCCCGCCAGAGCTCCGGCAGATAGGGTGCCAGCGCCGAAAGCCCCGGAACCATCGGGTGAAGATCGGCGTCGATTGTGCCCGCGGGGAGGTCCATGGCTCGTTTCCTTTTCAGCGAGCTTGCCATGGGCCTGGCCGCCGGGGAAGCGTCAGCGGCAGACCACCCTTCCATCATAGCGCCGGCGCCAGCAATCGCGGCGCGGGGCCTGCGGCGTGGTCAGCGCACCCACGGCCGCGCCCGTGAGGCCGCCCGCGATGGCGCCGATCGCGGCACCCTCGCCGCCACCGGCCAGGGCCCCGATGGCCGCGCCACCGCCCGCGCCGATCAGGGCGCCCCCCGCCGCACGCTGGCCGGGGCTATAGGGATTGGTGCAGGCGGCCGTGCTGGCGGCGATGCCGGCCAGCAGCAGGGTCAGGCGGAGATGTCGGGCGAACATGACGACTCCCTTCCGGTTGTGCCGAAGCTTGAACGCGGCAGGTGGGACAAGGTCAATCAGAGCGCGCAGATATGGATGGTCCGCCCCTCGATCAGTGGTTCATAGGCCGCGCGCGTCCGTGCCAGGCGCGGATTTTGCGTGTGCGCCTGGAAGGCGGCGTCATCGGCATAGACCTCATAGAGCATCACGCGGCTGTCATCCGGCCCGCCCTTGCCCTTGGGCTGGAGCACGTCGAATCGCTCGCAGCCGGGCTCATCGGCCAGGGTGCCCGCGGCGTGGTCGCGGATGATGGCATCGAAGGCGGCATGCGCGCCGGGCTTCAGCTTGAATTCGACGACGAGGGCGATCTTGGCCATGGGGCTCTCCGGGTTTCCTGCCACCCATTGCGGACCCTCGGCCGCGCGCCGTCAATCCAGACCGAGCCGGCAAAGGCGCGAGGAACGCCCTAAGATCAGCGGCGCGAAGGCGGCCTTGGTCGCCTCATGGCGGGGAAAGCTCCAATGCGCCTGGCGAGCGGCCGCATCGGTAAAGACCTCGTAGAGCATCAGCCGGTTGGGGTCCGGCGTGCCCTCGGCATCCACCACCTCCAGCACGTCGAAGCGTTCGAGGCCGGGTTCCTCGGCCAGGCAGGCGGCGGCATGGGCGCGCATCAGGGCGAGGAGCGCGGCATGGCAGCCGGGCCGGACCTCGAACTCCACGATGAGGGCGATTTTGGGCATGTGGTTTCCTCCCGCGGCGCGCGGTGGCATACCACGCGGCAACCGGAGGAAACACATGTCCATCATCACGCGCCGCGCCCTCACGGGCTCGCTTTCGCTGCTCGCCGCGCCCGCTTTGGCGCAGGGCGGCTTTCCGCAGCGCAACGTCACCATCATCGTGCCCTTCGCGCCCGGCGGCAGCACGGACATCCTGACCCGGCTGATGGCCGAGCGGATGACGCAGACCCTCGGCCGCCCCGTGCAGGTGGAGAACCGGCCCGGCGGCAACACCATCGTCGGCGCCGAGGCCGCGGCGCGGTCGCAGCCCGATGGGCATACGCTGCTGATGGCGGCCGGCACGACGCTGACCGTGAACCCCATCATCCAGCGCAACCTGCCCTACAAGCTCGAGGATTTCGCGCCGGTCACGCTGGCCACCACCTTTCCCTTCGCGGTGATCGCGCGGCATGACGGCCCGCGCGACATTCCGGCGCTGGTGGCCGCCGCGCGCGCCCGCCCGGGCCGCATCACCTATGGCACCAATGGGCCGACCACGCTGACCAATGTGGCCATGCTGATGGTGCTGGAACGCCTGGGCGTGACCATGCAGGACGTGACCTATCGCGGCGATGCCGCCCAGCTGAATGATTTCCTCGCCGGCACGCTGGATTTGCTGGTGGTGGCGGGCAGCACGGCGCTGCCGGTCTTCCGCAACAACCAGGGAAGACTACTGGGCTGGACCAGCGCGCAGCGCGTGCCCTCGACGCCGGATGTCCCCACCTTCGCCGAATTCGCCCCGGGGCTGGAGGCGTTGAGCTGGTTCGGCCTGCTGGCGCCGGCCCGCACGCCCGCGCCGGCCATCGAGGCGCTGAACGCCGCCGCCATCGCGGCGCTGGCCGATGAGCGCATCCGCGAGCGGCTGGCCAATGACGCGCAATTCGTCCAGGGCAGCACGCCCGCGGCCTTCGGCCAGTTCCTGACGGCGCAGCTGGCGGCCTGGCGGCCCGTGCTCAGCCGGATGGAAGTGCCGCTGAACTGAAGGGCGCGCACTGCGCTTTGCGGCAACCCGCCCTGCACTCGGGAGTTGAGCAGGGCTCAAACGTCGCAAAGCTCTTGATCATGTCGGATAAACCAAGCGAATACCGCCATCACGACGGCACGCCGGGCTCCTCGGCGGACCGCAGCGCCAAGACCGCCGTGCCGGACAGCTTCCCCGCCAGCGACCCCGTCGCCACCACGCCGGCCGTGGGCGTGCGAGCCATGGATGTGACGGAGATGATGCCCGCCACGGAGAAGCCCGAGGTGCGGCATCCCATCCACCTGACGGCGCGCTTCGAAGACAGCGTGACGGCCAAGCTGGCGGTGGAGAAGCTCGTGCGCGACATCCCGCTGGAGCGCGCCTGCACCGAGCTCTCGGAAGAGGGCGACAAGACCCTGCTCGAGGTCACCACCACCCGGACCGATGTGGAGCGCGTGACCACCATCCTGCGCAGCGGCGGCGGCGACCTGTTGGCGTGACCAGGTGGGAGGGGCGACGGCGTGTCGCGCCTCCCGCTGTCACCCGCGCCGCGCGACCATGTTCAGCAGCACCAGCAGCAGGACGGCGCCGAGCGTCGAGACGATCAGGCTCGGCAGGAAGCCGGCATAGCCGAAGCCCGCCAGCCCCGCGACAAAGCCGCCCAGCACCGCGCCCACCAGCCCCACGATGAGGTTGGTGATCAGGCCGTGGCTGCGCCCCATGAAGCGTTCTGCCAGCCAGCCCGCGAGAAGGCCAATGACGATAGCCCCGATAAATCCAACGCCGTTCATCGTGTGATCCTTGCCTGTGAGGTTGCCTTGCGGAAAAGGCGAAGCGCCAGCCCGACCGCCAGCAGCGAGGTCGCGATCAGCAGCCCATAGTCCCTGGGTTTCTGGCGCAGGGGTGTGCCGAGCCCGCCATCGAGCCGCACCAGCCCCTCGGCTGTGAGGGTGACGGGCGTTTCCGCCGCCGGTTCCTTGCCGCTCCAGGCGCGGGTGAATTCCGCGCCGAGCAGGAAGATCACGGCGGAATAATAGAGCCAGAGCAGCACCACCGCGATGGACCCGGCCGCGCCGAAATCCTCCGAGACGCCGGAGCGGCCGATGTAGAAGCCGATCGCCGTCTTGCCGAGCGTGAAGAGGAAGGCGGTGGCGATGGCGCCGACGATGACATCGCGCCATTGCAGCCGGCGGTCCGGCAGGATCTTGAAGACGGCGGCAAACAAGCTCGCGATCAGCACGAAGGAGAGCGTGAAATTCGCGAGGCTGAGCAGCCAGGACGCAGCCTCTCGCCCCGCGGTCAGCCACTGACCGAGCGCGCTGATGGCGGCACTGGCGATCAGCGAGGCCAGCAGCAGGAAGGCCGTCGTGCCGACCAGCCCCACGCTCAGAGGCCGTCTCGGAACGCCTTCGAGATAATCAGTTCCGGGGTGGATGGCCGGGCTTCATCGTGATTCGACCAGGTT
>NZ_JAIEQY010000224.1 GCF_019747315.1 Roseococcus sp.
GCCTCTCACCCCCGGCCTGGCCGCCGCCCTGCCGCCCTCCGCTCATGCCCGCGCCGCTGCCGCCATGGGCGCCGGGCGCCGCATCTGGCGCCTGCGCCTCGGCCCGCTGCCCACCGCCGAGGCCATCGCCGAACCCTTCCTGGCCCGCGCCGGCGAGGTGCTGGGCAGCGCCGGCCCGCCCGAGGCGCTGGACATCTTCCTCGCCAGCGACCTGCCGCCCGAGGAACTCGCCGCCTTGCGCGCCGAGGCCGACCCGGATGGCGGCGCGCTGACGGACCTCGCCGCCGCCGATGCACCGCCGCCCGCCCCCACCATGCGCGTGCGGCAGGACCGCATCGACGCGGTGATCGCGCTGGAGGCGGAACTCCGCGCCGCCGCCCTCTCACTCGGCGAGGCCATCGCCGCGCCCCAGGCCCGCAACGCCTTCGAGGAGCTGGCCGCCTTGCAGGCCAGCCTGCCCGCCGCCGCCGCCGCCCGCCTGGCCAGCGGGCTGGAGCGGCTGCGCGCCGCGACAGGTGCGGCCGAACGCGCCCAGGGCCGGCTCTCCATCGCGCTCGGCCAGCTGGATGAGGCGGTGCTGGAATTGCGCGTCATGCCCTTCGCCAGCCTCGCCATGCGGCTGCCCCGCGTGCTGCGCGCCACGGCCGAGGCGCAGGGCAAGCAGGTCGCCCTCGAAGTGGTGGGCGAGGATGTGCAGATCGACCGCTCCCTCTCCGACCTGCTGGCCGACCCGCTGCTGCACCTGGTGCGCAACGCGGTAGATCACGGCATCGAGACCACGGAGGAGCGCCTGGCCGCCGGCAAGCCCGCCACCGCGCGCCTGCTGCTGGTGGCCGAGCGCCTGCCGGGGCGCCTCGTGCTCAGCTTCTCGGATGATGGGCGCGGCATTGATGACGCGGCGGTGCTGAACCGCGCCCGCAGCCGCGGCCTGATCAGCGCCGAGCTCGCCGCCCGGCTGGGCCGCGAGGAAATCCACGCGCTGCTTTTCCTGCCGGGCTTCTCGACGCGCGATGCGATCAGCGAGACCTCGGGCCGCGGCGTCGGGCTGGATGTGGTGCAGGATGCCGCGCGCCGCGCGGGCGGGGTGGTGCGCGTGGAGAGCACGCGCGGCCAGGGCACGCGCTTCATCCTGGACTTGCCACTGACCGCCGCCATGCAGCCCGTGCTGCTGGTGGAGGCCGGTGGCCAGCCCTATGCGCTGCCGGCCGGCCGTGTCGAATCCGTGATCCGGCCAGAGCAATTGCCGCAGGGCCAGGCCATCACCCCGCTGGAGGCCGTGCTGCGCCTGCCCGCGGTGGAGAGCAGCGCCATCGTGCTGGTGCGTCGCCCAGCCGGGCTGCTGGCGCTGGCGGTAGAGCGCGTAGGTCGGCGCACAGACCTGCTGCTGAAGCCGCTGCACCCCGCGCTGGCGGGCACGCCGGGCGTGGGCGGCGTTGGCGTGCTGGGCAATGGCGAGCCGGTGCTGCTGCTGGAGCCGGACAGTCTGGAAGCGGCGTTGCAGAGCGCCTGAAGGAAAAGGGCCTCCGGCGGCTGGGGCCGTGGGCCCCAGACCTCATTCCTTGGCACTAAACTAAAGGGGTCTGGGGCCCCGGCCCCAGCCGCCGGAGGCCTTTTTTTCTTTCTACCCGAAGCGCACGGCCAGCACCGTCACATCATCAGCCGGCGGTGCCTCGCGCACGAAGCCCGCCACCTCCCGCAGCAGGGCCGCGATGGCGGCGGCCGGCTCGGCCTGCATGCCCAGCGCCGCCAGCACCCGATCCTTGCCGAAGAGGCCGCCTTCCACGTCATGTGCCTCGGTCACGCCGTCGCTCAGCAGCAGCATCGCCTCGCCGGGGGCGAGGGCAAAGGGCGCGCTCGCATAGGGCAGGTCCTCGATGATGCCGAGCGGCGGCTGGATCTTGAAGCCCCCCATCACGGAAACGCCGGCCGCCGAAAGCCGCAGCGGTGCCTCGTGCCCCGCCACGCAGAGGCGCCCCTCCCCCGTCTCGGCATCCAGGATGGCCAGTGCCGCCGTCACGAAGGTCATCTCGGGATTGTTGGTGGCGAGGTCCGCATTGGCGAGCGAGAGCAGGTCCGCCGGATCGGGGATCTCGCCCCGCGCATCGGCCAGGCGCACGCCGGCGCGGATCAGCCCCATGCTGCGCGCCATGGTCAGGCCGGCCGAGGCCCCCTTCCCCGCCACATCGGCGACCACGAACATCAGGTGGCGGGCGCCGATCCAATGCAGGTCATAAAGATCGCCCCCCACCTCACGCGCCGGCTCCATATGGGCGGCGACGGTGACGCGCCCGCGCGAGAGCACCGCGAAATCGCTCGGCACCAGGGAGAGCTGCGCCAGGCGGGCGGATTCCAGCTCGGCCTCCAGCGCGTGCAGCCGCTCGGCTGCCAGATCGCGCAGGCGCTTCTTCTCCAGCACCGCCTGCAGGCGCGCGCGCAGCAGGGGCGGGTCGAAGGATTTGGGCAGGTAGTCCTCGGCGCCCAGCTCGATGCAGCGGATCACGCCGGACATCTCGGTCTGCGCCGAGATGACGATTACGGGGGGCGGGTTGCTCTGGGTGTGCAGCTGTTCCAGCACGCCGATGCCGTCCAGCTCGGGCATTTCCAGGTCGAGCAGCACCACGTCGAAGGCTTTCGCGGCGATGGCGGCCAGTGCCTCCACCCCATTGGTCGCCATGCTGGGCTCGGGGTAGCCAAGTTCGGCCAGGCGGCGCTTCAGCAGCAGGCGGTTGAAGCTGCTGTCATCGACAACCAGGATTTCGGTGCTCATTCCGGGCGGGCCGCCATGCTTTCCACCGCACGCCGGGATTCGGCGGCGAGACGTGAGAGATCAATCATGGTCACGGTGATTTCCTCGGCCGCCGTCGCATTGGACTGGCCGATGCGGGTGAGTGTCGCGACACGTTCATCCAGCGAGGCGACGGTCACCTGCTGCTCTTCCATGGCGACGGCGATGGCGGCGGCGAGGCGCGCGCTCTCGCCGGTCAGGCGCTCGAAGCCGTCCATCGCCTCGCCCACGGCGGCGGCGGTGCCGGCCCCCTCCCGCGTGCGGCGGCCGGCGGCGAGCACGACATCGGCGATCTCCTGCGCCAGCGCCTCGGTATTGGCGGCCAATGCCCGCACTTCCTCGGCCACGACGGCGAGGCCGCGGCCATGTTCGCCGGCGCGCGCCGCCTCGATGGCGGCGTTGATGGCGAGGATGTTGGTCTGCGTCGCGATCTTGGCGATGGTGCCGGCGATGCGTGTGACACGCTCCGTGTCCTCGCCCACCGCATCCACGGTCTCGATCAGCTGGCGCACCTTCTCCAGGCTTTCGCCCAGCAGGCTTTGCGCCTGGCTCGCCGTGTCGCGCGCCTGTTGCGTGCTGCGGCCGACATCGGCGACCGCATCGGCGGTGTGGGACAGCGCGTCGGAGACCTGGCGCAGCTCGGCCAGCTGGGTCATCGCGCCATCGCTCACCTGGCCGATCGCCTGGCTCGCCTGGTTGGTGACGACGGCGGTGCGGCGCGCGCCCTCCAGCGCCTGCTCCATGAGGCGGTTGGAGTTGGCGAGGTTCGTCTTGAACACCTCCACCGCGCGCGCCATTTCGCCCACCTGGTCGGAGCGCCCGGCCTCGGCGATCTCCACCTCGGCATCGCCGCGCGCCAGGCGCTGCATGGAGCGCGCGAGGCGCGAGAGGGGCCGCGCCGTCAGCAGCACCAGCACGAACCAGACGAGCACGAGGCCGAGCGCGCCGATGCCCGCCGCGATATAGGTGTATCTCCGCCCTTCTTCCTGGATGGCATGCGCGCGGCCCAGATTGGCATCCGCATCGGCCTTCGCGATTCCGCGCGCGAGGCTGGAGAGCGTGTTGAAGGCCACCACCATGTCCAGCCACTCCTCCTGGAGGGGCGCGTATTGGTCCCGCGCGCGGCGCGAGAAGGCGTCCCGCACGCGCTCGCCCAGATCGGGCAGGCGGGCGGCCATGTCCCGCGCGCCGGCGGCGGCGACCGGGTCGATGCGCGCCTGCACCAGGGCGAAGAGGACGTTGAAGCTCTCGGCGATGCCCTCGGCATTGCGCTGCATGCGCGGCGCGGTGACGGTGGGCGGCAGCACGCCCGCCAGAACTGCGGCGAAGCCCTGCGCGAAATCCGCGACGTCATTGGAGAAATCGTCCACCGCCTCGATCGCCGCGCGGTCCCGCACGCCCATCTGCTCGATGATGGCGCCCTGGCGCGTGAGCATGACCAGGGAATTGCCGGCCAGGAAGGCGAGGACCGAGAACATCAGCACCAGGATCACCGCGGCACGCGTGCCGATGCGGCCCAGCATGCGGCTGCGCGTGGGCAATGGCGGCGGGGTTTCCGTCGCGGGGGTCATGGTGGTGGTCGGGGCCTGGGTGTCGGGAGCCATCGGCGCGTAGGATAACTCCATTCCCGCCGCCTCGGCCACTCTTGGATCAGGACCCGCCCCCATGCACAGCTCTGCGACCTGCCGCATCCTTGTCGTGAACAGCAACACCACGGATTCCGTGACCGCCCGCATTGCACTGGCCGCCGAGGCAGCCCTGCCGCCCGGATGCAGCGTGGAGGCGGTCAGCGCGCCCTTCGGCCTGCCGCTCATCGTGACCCGCGCCGACTGGTCGGTGGCGGGGCCGGCGACGGTGGCGGCGCTGGCCGCGCGGCGCGGCGAATTCGACGCGGCGGTGGTGGCCTGCTTCGGCGACCCTGGCGTGGAGGCGGCGCGGGAATTGTTCGACGTGCCGGTGGTGGGCATCAGCGAGGCCGCCTTCCACGCGGCCTGCATGCTCGGCCGGCGATTCGGCATTGTCAGCTTCACGGCGGCGCTGAAGCCCATGTTCGTGGATTGCCTGGAGCATGCGGGTCTCGCCAATCGTTGCGCTGGCTTCCGCATGGGGCCGGCCTTCTCGGGCGATCCTGGCCGCGTGGCGGAGGAGCGGCGGGACATGATCCTGGAACTCTGCCACGCCAGCATCGAGCAGGATGGGGCGGAGGTGGTGATCCTGGCAGGCGGGCCCCTTGCGGGCCTCGCGCCGCTGCTGGCCCCGGATGTGGCGGCCCCCCTGGTGGATGGCACGGCGGCCGGCGTGCGCCTGGCCGCCGCGCTGGCCGGGCTGGCGCCGATCCGCCGCGCGCATCGCCCCCGGCCGCTTGCCGGATATGAGCCGGGGCTGACCACGCTCTATGCGGGCGGTGCGCGCTGATGCCCCGCATCCTCCGCCTGCAGCCGCTGACCGCCGAGGCCTTCCGCCCCTTCGGCGATGTGATGGACCCGCCCGCCCTCGGCGCGCGGCCCGCGCTGGGCGAGACGCTGGTGGGGCGCGATGGCGCAACCCTCCCCGGCCTCGCCTTCAACCATGCCGAGCCGGTAAGCCTGCCGCTGCTGGCAACCCAGATGGAGCGGCATAACCGCTCCTCCCAATGCTTCGTGCCGATGGATGTCGCGCGCTGGGTGGTGATGGTGGCGCCCGACCGCGATGGCGCGCCGGACATGGCGGGGTTGCTGGGCTTCATCGCGCGCGGCGATCAGGCGGTGAACTACCATCTGGGCAGCTGGCACCACCCGCTGCGCGTGCTGGACCGCCCCGGCCGCTTCGCCATCCTGATGTGGAGCACCGGCGAGAAATCGCGCGACGAGGAATGGGCCACGCTGCCGGAGCCGGTGGAGCTGCACGGCTGAATGTTTCCAAGCCGGCACGGATGACATAAACCCCGGGCAACCCAGGGGAAACATCATGCCGCGGATTCTCTGCACCCATACCGGCAGCCTGCCGCGCCCGCGCGCGCTGACCCGGCTGCACGCCCGCCGCGCCCGGGGCGAGACGGTGGATGCCGCCGAACTCGCCGCCGCCGCGGCGGCCGCGGTCCAGGCCATCATCCCCAAGCAGCGCGCCGCCGGCATCGATGTCCCCAATGATGGCGAGCAGGGGCGCGAATCCTTCGTGCTCTATCTGCGGGACCGGCTGACCGGCCTTGGCGGTTCCAGCACGCGCGGCGGCTTCCAGGACATTGACGCCTATCCGGAATTCAAGGCCGAGCTCCAGGCGAGCATGGCGGGCAAGGAGACCGCCAGCGTCACCACCAACCTGCCCGCCGCCATCGGCCCCGTGACCTATGTGGGCCAGGCCGCCATGGCCGCCGAATGCGCGCAGTTCCGCGCGGCGCTGGGCGATGGCGCCGGCTTCATGGCCGCCCCCTCCCCCGGCATCCTCGCCGCCATCGTGCAGAACCAGCATTACGCGACGGATGACGCCTATCTGGAGGCGCTGGCCACCGCGCTCGGTGCCGAGTACCGCGCCATCCTGGGGGCCGGCTTCACTTTGCAGATCGACTGCCCGGACCTCGCCCTGGAGCGCCACGGCGCCTGGCAGGACCAACCGCTTTCCGCCTTCCTCGTCTTCTCCGAGCGCGTCGTCGCCGCCATCAACCGCGCCATCGCGGATCTGCCGCGTGAGCGCATCCGCCTGCATGTCTGCTGGGGGAATTACGAGGCGCCGCACGACCACGACGTGCCCTTCGAGGACATCTGGCCCGTGATCCGCCAGGCGCGCGTCGGCGGCTTCGTGCTGCCCTTCGCCAACCCGCGCCACGCGCATGAGCATCGCGTCTTCCGCCGCCTGCCGCTGGCCGCGGATCAAATGCTGGTGGCGGGCGTGATCGACACCCTCACCCATTTCGTCGAACACCCCGAGGTGGTGGCCGAACGGCTGGAGCGCATCGCGGAGAGCATCGGCGACCCGCACCGCCTGATGGCGGGCACGGATTGCGGCTTCGACACCTCGGCCGGGCGCGGGCGCGTCGCGGCGGATGTGGTCTGGGCCAAGCTGTCCAGCATGGCGGAAGGCGCGCGGATCGCCTCGCAGCGGCTGATGGGCTGACCGCGATGTGCTGGATTTGCGCCTCAACCGGGAGAAAACACATGAAACGCCGCAACCTGCTGATCGCCTCCGGCGCCGGCCTCGCCGCCCCCGCTCTTGCGCAACCCTCCGCTTGGCCCGGCGGGCGGCAGGTGCGCATCATCATCACCTATCCGCCCGGCGGCACCACGGATTTCGTGGCACGCGTCTTCGCCCAGCGCCTGGGCGAGCAGACCGGCGGGCAATTCGTCGTGGAGAACCGCACCGGCGGCAGCGGCGTGGTGGGCTGGACCGCCGCGGCGCGCGCGCCAAATGACGGCACCGCCCTGCTGCTGACCGACAATTCGCTCGCCACCGCGCCGCCGCTGCACGCCAATCTCGGCTTCGACATCATGGCGGATTTCACGCCGATCTCGCTGCTGGTGGACTACCCCACGGTCTTCGTCGTGCCGGCCAACTCTCCCGTGCGGACGCTGAGCGACTTCGTGCAGGCCGCGCGCGGCCAGGCGGCCGATGCGAATTTCTACGGCTCGATGGGCGCCGGCTCCTCGCCGCATCTGTACACCGAATACCTCCAGGACATCGCGGGCATCCGGCTGACACATGTGCCCTATCGCGGCATGGGCCCGGCCTTCACCGACCTGCTGGCCGGGCGCATTGGCCTGCTCATCGCCGCCCCGCCCACCGTGCTGGGCGCGATCCGCGACGGGCGGGCGCGGGCCATCGCGATCGGCACCCAGGGCGGCCGCATCCCGGCCCTGCCGGATGTGCCGACGGCGCGCGAGCTCGGCATCAACTTCAGCTATTCCTTCTGGTACGGGCTGCTCGGCCCGCGCGGGATGGAGCCGGCGCTGGTGGTCCGCATCCAGGAGGAGATCGGCAAGGTGCTGGGTCATGCGGAGCTGCGCGAGCGCTTCGTGCAGCAAGGTGCCACCCCGGTGGGCGGCGATGGCCCGGCGCTGCGGGGGGTGATGGAAAGCGACCTCGCACGCTGGAGCGAGGTGGTGCGGGCGAAGAATATCACCCTGCAAAACTGAATCGAAAAAGCAGCGGCCCACCCCGCACGACGCGGGACGGGCCGCTGCGTCTTTGCCGGGGATGCCGGTCCGGCAGGAAGCCTGCCGCCCGGCATTCCCCATCGCCTCAGACGTTACGGCGACGGCGCAGCAGGCCCAGACCCAACAGGCCGGCACCGAACAGGGCGAGCGAAGCGGGCTCCGGCACGGCCACGATCTGCGAGCTGGCATTCAGCGCCGCACCGGCCGCGTTGAAGATTGCATCGATCACCACCGTCTCCGAGAAGAGCGGGTTCGGCAGCGAGAGGTTCGTGGTGATCAGCGGCGAAGCATTGGCGCCAGGCGTGCTGAAGGTCTGCGTGGCGAGCAGCGTCGCGCGCTCGAAGGCACGGTTCAGCGCGTCAGCGTAGTTGGAGATGCTGACGCTGGTCACGCCGAAGCCGTTCACCAGGAGGTTCGCTGTCAGGGTATTGGCGAGGGAGGCGAAGACGCCGCCCGCGCTCAGGCTCGGCACGTCGGTCTGGGTGACCTCCAGGCGGAGCGAATGCGTGCCCGTGCCGTAATTGTCCAGCGAGGAGATGGTCGTGCTCTGCGCGGCCAGGCCAGGCGCATTCACTGCCGGGATGCCGACGACGAAGGCGGACACCACCGAGAAGAGGCTCGTCGCGCCATTTACGGCGAGGGTGCCCGTGGTGGAAGAAGTGGACAGCGCGCCTTGCAGCACATTGTCCTCATAGACCCGGAAGCTCAGGGTCGGGGCCGCGACGGCGGCGTTGGAGACAGCCGCGACGCCAAGGAGGGCGACTGCGGCAACAAGGAATTTCTTCATGGGCTTGGACCTTATACGGGGCGAATGGGTCGGAGTGGCCCATCTGCCTCTTGCACCAGCACTATTCGTGCCAGCTATTTTATAATGGATATTCAGTGACTTGCAGGGGTCCTCGGTATCGTCCCCGCGCGACTGTAAAGCCTGGTGACACTGGGCTCCGGCTCATCCTGGCGAAAGGGCAGCCCGGCCACCACCAGCAGCAGGATCACCAGGGTGAAGAAGACCCATCCATAGATCAGGTGGTCGGCCGCCGCCGCCTCGGCGCTGCCCAGATGGTGGCCGAGCAGCACGATCCCCAGCGCCCGCAGGCCATTGGCCACCACCGGCACCACCAGCGCGAGGACCATCACCGCCACGCGCCGGCCCGGGCTGCGGAACATCACCGCCGCATAGAGCCCGCCGAAGGCGAGCGATGCGATCAGGAAGCGCAAGCCGGCACAGGCCTCGGCCACGAAGAAGATGCCGGCCGGAATCTCGATGATCAGCGCATCCACGAAGTGCGGGATACCCAGCAGCGAAAGGCCGGCCACGATCATCCAGGCCGTCACCTCCTGCAGCTGCGGCACCAGGAAGGCACCGAAAGGCACCAGGAAAACCAGATAGCCAAGCGGCACCGCGAAGGCGCGGAACAGGCGCCAGCCGAACACGCCCAGGAACCAGGCGGGCACCAGCCCCAGCGCGGCCAGCTACCGCCCCTCCATGATCCCCAACCGCTCCGCCAGCCACCAGCCGGCGCCGAGGCCCGCCGCCACGGGCAGGGCCCAGCAGCTGGGCGCGGCGAGGCCGGTGAAGCGCGCCCGCCGCTTCCAGCCCAGCCAGAGCGCGATGGGCAGGATCAGCCAGCAATGATGATAGGCCGTCGAGCTCGACCAGATGCCGAGCGCCGCCGCGATCTCGGCCCGGAAGGCCAGGCCCAGCACCGGCAACCCGGCAAGGAAAACCATGCTTGCGCGCGTGAGGTTCATTCGGCCGGCACCAGCAGCGGATCCAGCCGGCGCAGCGTGACCGCCCAGTCATGGCAACGTTCCATCGCGAGCCTCCCCGCCGCGCCCAGCCCCTTGTGCTGCCCGCACAGCACTTCGCTGATGGCCTGGGCCGTCGCGGCCGCGCCATCGGCCACCAGCAGGTCCCGCCCTGGGGTGGCGCGGATGCCCTCCGCGGCGGGGCTGGAGGCGATGACGGGCCGGCCCATCGCCATGGCCTCCAGCAGCTTGTTCTGCACCCCGCGCGCGATGAGCAGCGGCGCCACCGCTGCCGCCGCATGGGCGATGTAGGGCCGCGTATCGGCGACGCGCCCGGTGACGTGGATGTCCGGCATGGCAGCGAGGGCACGCACCGCCTCGCTCGGCCGGGCGCCGACGATGTGGAATTCCGGCGAAACCGCCCGCCCGCGCAGCAGCGGCATCACCTCCTGCGCGAACCAGAGTACCGCCTGGATATTGGGCCGGTAATCCATGGTGCCGGTGAAGACCAGCGCCGGCCGGCCCGGGGTATAGGGGTTGATGAAGGCCAGCGCGGGGTCGAAGCGTGCCAGCTCCACGCCATTATCCACCCAGCTGGTCCGCCCCGCCGCCTCGGGCGCCAGCTCCACGAAGCGATCGCGCTCGGCTTCCGAGACGAGGATGGTGTGGTGGAAGCCCGCCGCCGCCAGGCGTTCATAGGCGAGCAGCGTGTGGGCCTCGTGCGCCCAGATCAGGCGCTGCGGCATGCGGGCCTCGGCCGCATAGGCCAGCCATTTCTCGCTATCCACATCCACCAGGTCCAGCACCCGCGCCGGCACCGCGTCCCAGCCGGGGGCTGCCAGCACATATTGCGCCATGGCCGAGGAATAGACGAAGGCCGCATCATACCGCCGCGCTGCCAGCCCCGCCGCGACCCAGGCCCGCAGGCGCGGCGCGTGGAACCAGCCGAGCGTGAGCGGCCGGCCCGGCCGCGCCCGCAGCAGCGCCCGCGCGCCGGCCGCCAGCCCCAGCCGCACCGGCACGCATTCCACCGCCGCGCAAATTCCGCGCAGCTTCGGCAGGTGGTCCTGGTCGGCCGGGTCGTCGGAGAGGCAGCCCAGCTCCACCTCGAAGCGGCGCGACAGATATTCGAGGATGTGCCAGGAGCGGATGCGATCCCCCTTGTCCGGCGGATAGGGCAGGCGATGCGCGAGGAAGAGCAGGCGGGCCATGCGCGCTATCCCAGCCCCCGCACGATGGGCGGGCCCAGCAGGTTCGCCACGCGCAGCGGCAGCCGCCGCCAGGCCGAGATCATCAGCTTGTATTTCGGGTTGTTTGGGTTGTGCTCGCCGAGCCGCGCGCCGGGCCGCAGTTGATAGGCGTAGTGCAGCGGCTGCGGCGTAAAGCCCCAATGCTGCTTGAAGGCATAGGCCCCCGTGCCCGTCTTGCTGCGGCCGAAATCGAAGATCCGCGCGCCACGCTCGGCGCCGGCGCGGCGCATCACCTCCCAATACATGAAGTCATTGCCCGCCAGCGCGCGCGCCGCCCGCGTGCCGCCGCCGTAATAGGGCAGCACCTCCTCGCGGAAATGGAAGTTCAGCACAGCGGCGATCGGCTGGCCTTCATGCAGCACGGTCAGCACATCGCTGTCATCCGCGAAGACCTCGCCCAGCAGCCGGAAGTAGCGGCGCGGAAAGACCGGCGTGCCGAGGTTGTGGACGGATTGCGCGTAGATGGCGTGCAGCCGGTCCGTGTCGCGATCACTGACGGAGGTGAGGCCGTTCTGAATCCCCTTGCGCACCATGGCGCGCTGCTTGCGCGGGATGGCGGCCATGTCGGCCTCGGCCTTCCCTGTCATGGGCTTGCGAAAGGTGGTGTAGAGCGCGCCACGCTCGGGCCAGCCGCGATCAGGCGGATGCAGATGGCGGAATTCCAGGCTGGGCACGTCGAGGCGGCGCATCAGCGCCTGCGCGTGCTCGGTCAGGGCGGTGGCGGCCTCGGGCGTGGCGGCCACCGGCCCGCCATAGACGCAAAAGGGCGTGGAGATCAGCCCATCGCCGAACAGCCAGGTCTTCATCCGCGCGAGCGGCAGGACACCGACCACTGCGCCATCCTGCTCGGCGAAGGTGAAATGGGTCGCGTGGCCGAACCCCTCCTCGATCACGCGGCGCCAGCCGGAGAGGTGGAACATGGTCGCCGCCGGGGTCGCGCGAACGAAGCCATCCCAGGCGGCGGCCGAGGCGGGGGTCAGGGCGTGGAGGCGCAGCGTCATGTCACGCAGTCGCCAGCAGGGAGGCGTGCAGCGCATCCATGCGGCCCCAGGCGAAATCGCTGAGCAGCCGCTCCATCCGGCGCGCCATGCTGCGCTGGCGGGTGTAATGGCGGAAGGCCGCCCGGCTGCCGGCGGTGGTGACGCGCGGCTGCCCCGGATCCAGCTCCCAGGGGTGGAAGTAGAAGATGCCCTGCCGGCCATGCACGTGATTCACCCGCCGCAGCCCGGCGCGGAACAGCCAATAGGGCGCCAGGCGGAACCATCCGCCGCCCGAGCAGGGCAGGTTGCGCCCCAGGGCCGGCAGGATGGTCATGGGCAGCTCCACCACGCCGTCCGGGCAGGGCCAATGCGGCACCACCTCGGCCTCGGCCGAGCCATAGGCGTCGTGCCGGATCGGGAAGACGGAGGAGCTGTAGCCATGCCCCTCCTCGCGCAGCACGCGATGCGCCCAGGGCGTCTCCCGCGCGCTGATCGAGAAGGTCGGCGCGCGATAGCCGAGGATGGGCGTGCCGGTGATGCCCTCCAGGATGGATTTCGCCCGGCGGATGTCACGGCGGAAGGCGGCCTCGCCGATCACATCCACGCGCTCATGCCCATAGCCATGGCTCGCCACCTCATGGCCCGCGGCCGCGATGCGCAGCACCAGCTCGGGATGCCGCTCCGCCACCCAGCCCAGGACGAAGAAGGTGGCGCGCACATCGGCGCGGGCGAAGCTTTCCAGCACGCGGTCCGTGCTGGCCTCCACGCGCGATTCCAGCTTGGACCATTCGCGGCGGTCGATCACATCCGCGAAGGCTTGGACCTGGAACCACTCCTCCACATCCACGCTCATCGCGTTGCAAACAGGGGGGGTGAAGGGGGGGCTGAAGGGCGCGCTCACCACCGCAGCCTCCCCGACTTGCCATAGCAAAGCCGGCCGACCCAGCCGAGGCGCTGGGCATAGGCCTCGAGCGCACGCTGGTTCTCCTCGGCGCGGTCCGCCAGGCGCTCGAAGAGATCGGAGTTGGAAGGCGACTGCGCTTCGATCGCGCCATCCGGCACGGCGCTGGGGGCGAGGGTGGGGCCGCCCAGATCCTCCTCCAGCTCCTGGGCCGTCATTTCCGCCATGGCGGCGGTGATCTGCCCGGCATCCTCCAGCGCGCCGCTCAGCATGATGCGGGCGCAGAGCCGGTTGATGCGGCGGGGAATGCCGTCGCTGTAGCGGAAGACGACGTCCAGCGCATCGGGCTCCCAGGCGGGTCGCCCCTGCCAGCCCACCGCCCGCAGGCGATGCAGGACATAGCCATGCGTCTCCTCCCGCGTCAGCCCGGTGAGGTGGTAGGAGGCGATGACGCGCTGGCGCAGCTGGTCGAGATCGGGGCTCGCCATCATGCGGCGCAACTGCGGCTGGCCCATCAGGATGGTCTGCAGGGCCTGCTGCCCCGGCAGGGTGACGTTGGAGAGCATGCGCAATTCCTCCAGCGCGGGCAGCGGCAGGCCCTGCGCCTCGTCGATCACCAGCAGATGCCGCCGGTTGGAAATCCGCATCGCCTGGGTGATGCCGCGCAGGACGGCGGCCTTGTTGCCCTCGGGCTCGGCGCCGAAGGCGTGCGCCACCATGCGCAGCACGTCGTCGCCGCTGACCAGCGTGGTGGCGATGCGCGCGACGACGAAGCCGGCCGGGTCCAGCTCCTCGCAGAGGTGCTCGATCAGGGTGGTCTTGCCGGCCCCCACCTCGCCGGTGACGACGATGAAGCCCTCGCGCTGCGAGAGGCCGTAGACCAGGTGGGCATGGGCGCGCCGATGCACGCTACTCGGGAAGAAGAGGCGCGCATTGGGTGTCATCTGGAAGGGATGTTCGCGCAGGCCGTAACCGGTGCCGTGCATGGAGGCACTCCTGTGTCGGAAGGGGGGAAGGACGGTCAGAAGCTCTGGCGCAGCCCTATGACGACGACGTTCTGGATGGCGCGGCCCCCGCCGAACTGATCGCCGCGATTGGTCAGCCCGTATTGCGCGTAGGCGCTCAGGCCCGGCGCCAATTGCGTGACGAGGGAGACGGTGCCGCCATAGACATCGCCCGTCGGCTGGCCCTGCCGCTCGAGGCGCCCGTATTGCAGGGAGGCGATGGCCGTCGTGACCGGCGTCAGCGCGTGGGACCAGGTGAGGGTCAGGGAATTGCCCGTCTGCTCCAGCGCGGTCGCGCCCGACGCCACCGTGACCGGGCGCTGCCGCTCGCTGGCCAGGGTCAAGGCGAAGACGTCGCGCGGCCAGGTCTGGGTGATGGTGGCGCTGGCGCGGCGGATGCGCAGCAGGCTGCCCTGCGCGCCCAGGAAGGAATCCGCGAAGGGCTGGGAGGCCGGCGCGCCGGTCAATGAATCCACCGGATTGCCCAGCGCATCGAGCGTCGTCAGGTTCAGGAAATCCGCGGCGCGCTGGGCGCCCGTCGTCAGCCTTTCGGAATAGCTGGCGAAGATGCGCGTGCGCCCGCCGATGGCGAAGACGGAATCGAGCGCCGGCGAACTGAAACCACCCCGATGCACATAGCGCAGCGTGAAGCCACTATCGGGCGAGAGTGCGACGCGGGCGCCGACGGACCAGATCGGCTCGCTCAGCTCGAAGCGCGGCGTGCCGGAATAGCGCTGCATCTCGTAGCCGCCTTCGGCCAGCAGCGCGAAGCGGCGGTTGATGAAATACCGCCCTTCGACCGTGGCGCTGCGGCGATAGGCGTTCTGCAACACGCCCGTGCCGTCGTAGTCGGTGGAGAACAGCCGCGCTTCCAGCCCCAACGGGCCGAAGCGCTCGCCGGTGCGCGCCACGCCATAGAGGGCGTTGGCGGTGAAATGGTCATTGGCGAAGCCGGTGGGCGCCGTCGTCTGGGACAGCGCGGGGCCGCCCCCCACCAGGTTTTGCTGCACGGATTGGAAGGCATAGCCCGCCTGTACCGTCGCCAGATCCCCGAAGCGATGCATCCAATAGGGCGCGATCTGGTAGGCGATCGTCTGCACCAGCCCGTCCCGGCCGAGGCTGGGTGTGGATTGCGGCGCGAAGCCGCCATTCGCCGCCTGGGTCGCCGCTGCACCGCGCAGATCGACGAAAATCGCCTCCGGCACGATGGTCGCGAGGAATTGCCCGTTGAAGCGCTGCAACACCTGCGGCCGCGAGGGGTCCGCGCCATAGAGCTGCAGCGCGGGCGTGTAGTTGAGCAGCCCCTGGAGGCGCGCCGTATCCGCCGTGATCGCCAAGCCCGGTGTCAGCGTGGTGATCAATTCGGAACGCGCGCCGGTCGCGGTCTGCTGCAGATTGTCGGTGCCCAGCACCTGGGCTGCGATGCTGGGCGTGACGGTGAAGCGGCGGGCCGTGGTGTCGGCAGGCCGGCCGGCCGCGTTGAAGGGAAAGCCCTGCGCGGTGGGGATCAGCGCGGAATTGCCCAGGGCGGGCGCACCCGGGGCGGGGCTGCGCGCCAGCGGCGCATCGAAGCCGGCCGAAGCGGGCGCGCCGGCCTCCGGCGCGATGCCGAGGCTTGGGTCCGACATGGCGGCGGGGCTTGTGTCAGGCGCAACCACCCCGGCACGGGGGGAGGTCTCCAGCGCGAAAGGAGGGGCCTGCGCCAGCGCCGCCGCCGGCAGCATCAGCACGAATCCGAGCGGTTCAGGACGCATCGGCGCCCGCCTCCCCGGCCGACCCGCCGAAGCTGCCACTGCCGCTGAGCCGCGTGCGGTTCAACAGCAATTGCAGGACGGGGCAGGCCTCCAGAAGGTCAAGCGCGGCCTCCACCTCGCCGCGGGCGGTGCGTTGCGCATCCACCACCAGCACCACCTGCCCCGCCGCGGCCGCCAGCGCCGACGCATCGCTGCTGCTGAGGCAGGGCGGCGTGTCGAGCACAAGGACGTGATGCGGCAGGCTGGCGGCGAGGCGGAGCACGGCATCGGCCAGGGTTCCGCCCGGCGCGGCTTCCGTGCGGCGCGGCCGGCCCGAAGGCAGCAGGGAGAGACGGTCCAGCGCCGTAGGCAGGACGAGCTCGGCGCCGCGCTGCTGCGGCTCGGCCACCAGGTCCCGCAGGCCGGGGCGTGCCTCCAGGCCCAGCGCCTCCGTCAGGCCGCCGTCACGGCCATCCGCATCCACGAGAAGAACCGGCCGGGCGCCGCCCGTCGCGATGCCGCCGGCCAGGTTGAGCGCGATGAAACTGCGCCCCTCCCGCGGCAGGGCGCTGGCCACCAGGATGATGCGGCGCACCGCCGCCTCATCGGCCTGGCGCAGCAACTGGTGCTGCACGAGGGCGATCTCCTCCTGCGCGCGGCCGGGCCTGCCGCCGGCGGAGGGCGCGAGCAACCCCACCGCCCGCAGCGCCTCGGCAGGGATCAGCGTCGCCGGCGGCGGCGTCAGCAGCGCGGTGAGGGGCGAGGCCTTGCCGGGCGAGGGGGGCATGGGGGAAGCAGGGGCGGGCGGGATCGGCTGCTCCGCCGCCTGGCGGCGCAGCATCTCGGCCGCGCGCTCCACCAGGTGGCCGCGGTAATCGGCGCCGGGGTTCATGCGAGATGCCTCACGAGTTCGCCGGGCATGCCCGTGAGGACGGCGGCATAGCCGGCGAAGAGCAGGGCCAGGCAGCCGGCGAACGCGACGCCGGCCAAGCGCCCGCCGGACTGGCGCGGGCCGGAAATGCCGCCCAGCACCGGCAGGCCCAGGGCGCGCAGATCCTGCAGGGTGTAGAAGCTCTGGTCGAGGCGCGAGAGCGCGAAGGCCGTGGCAACGCCGGCCGCCAGCCCCGCCGCCAGCACGGCCGAAAAAAGCAGCGGCCGGTTGGGCGCGATGGGCCGCGAGGCCAGGCTCGGCGGGTCCACCACCTCGAGGCGCACGCGGTCGGAGCTGTTGCGCGCAGCACCGGCGATCTGGATCGCCTCCCGCCGGCCCAGCAGCTCGTCATAATTGTGGCGCAGCACGGCGTAGTCGCGGTTGAGGTTCAGCGCCTGCGCCTGCACCTCCGGCGCGCTGCGGGCGATGGCGTCCAGCCGGTCCACCTCGGAACGGCCCAGCCGCTCCTGCCGTTCGAGCGAGCCGATCTGCGAGGTCACATCCACGAGGCGCACGCGCAGCTGCTCCAGCATGGGGTTGGTGCGGGCCGCGGCGGGGCCCGTGCGCGGCGCGCCGCGGGTGGCGCCATCGCCCCTGCGCAATTCGGCCACGATGCCGCGTGCGGCGACCACGTCCGGGTGCTGGTCCGTCAGGCGCAGCCGCAATTCGCGGAGGTTGCGCTCGGCCTCGGCCAGACGGCCATTGCCACCGCCCTGCTCCAGCGGCGACAGGGCGGGCGTGGCATCGATCTGCTGCTGCGTGATGTCACGCCGCATGCGCGCATCCTGCAACTCGCCCTGCACCTGGGCCAGGCGCGCGCGCGCCGCCTCCAGGCGCGAGACGCCGCCCAGCGCGTCGGAGGGCAGGATGTCCATGAAGCGGGCCTGGAACTCCGCCCGGCGCTGCTCGGCCAGGCGCAACTGCACCTCGTAGCTTGCGATCTGCTGCGCCACGAAGCTGCGGGCACTCTCCATCTGCTGCCGGTCATTCGCCGTCGCGGCCTCGATGAAGAGGTTAAGCGCGGTCTGCACCACATCGCGCGCGATGCGGGGGTTGCGGTCGCGGTAGTCGATGGTGAAGAGGTTTCGCGTCTGGGTGGTGATGCGGATCTCGCGCGTCAGGCGCTGGATCAGCGCGTCGCGCTCGCCCGCATCCTCCACGCGGTCGCGCAGGTCGGTGCGGGCGACCACCTTCTCGAGGTTGGGGCGGCTCAGCAGCGTGCGTTGCAGGACCTCGACCTGGCCAGCCGGCGTGCTGTCGATGGCGATGCCACGAAGCAGCAGGCTCAGGATGGCGTCGGCGTCGGCATAGACGCGAGCGTTGGATTCATACTGGCTCGGCAGCAGCTGGACGGCCAACCAGCCACCACCGCAGACCAGCCAGGCGACGACCAGGGCGCTCCAGCGGTGCTTCGCGCTGGCGGCCGCATGCCGCTTGACAAGGTTCATCAGCGCCATCGCTCAGAACCAGCCCTGCGGGATGACCAGCGTGTCGCCCGGATGCATGGCGACATCCTGCGAGATGTCGCCATCGCGCAGCAGGTCAGCAAGGCGCACGGGGATGCGTGTGGGCTGCGGCTGGGCTTCGCCCGTCAGGCTCTCCCGCCGGATGATGGTGGCACTGTTGCCGGCGGCGAAGCGCGTCAGCCCCCGCGCGCCGATGATGACGTCGAGCAGGGTCAGTCCGTCGCGATAGGGGGCGGACATGGGCTGCGCCACCTCCCCCACCACGCGGATCAGCCGGCTGGGCGGGCCCTGGAAGCCGCGCACCATGACGGTGACGCTGGGCTCCCGCACGTAGTCACGAAGTTTCTGCTCGATGTCACGCGCGAGGGCCGACGGCGTTCTGCCTGCAGCCTGGATGTCAGGCACCAGCGGAAGGGAGAGGCGGCCATCGGGACGAATGGGCAGATCAGTCGCGCTGAGTTCCGGCGCGCGATAGACGAAGACGGTCAGAGTATCGCCCGCACCAAGGATGTATTCGGGGCTGGGACGCGCGGCGGCAAGCTCAGGCCCAGGCGTCATCGGGCCGGCGCATCCGGCGAGGATGGCGAGCGGCAGGGCGATTGCAGATCTGAACCGTCGCATGGCGTTTCCTCGAATTTTGATGTGGTTCGGCACGGCGATTCCCATCAGCGATCGAGCCTTGAGGTCAGGCGGAGTGTTTCGGTGACAATTTTGACTACGCTGACAGCCGCTCATTTTCAACAAATATTTACCGTTTTTCCTCGTGAGTTAGAAATAAAAAACAAAATTTTCATGCGATTTTTTCTTTTATTTTTGATTTACACTCGTCTTTTGATGAAAGATATAAGTATAAATCGCCGCATTTTCCGAATGTAAACAAAAAATACTAGTATTTTGTTTGACATAGCGCTCATCCAGGGGGAATAGATTGGGATAGTTTTTCCACCAAACAATAAGGCGCGTGTCATAACCAACCTCTTCGGCCACAATATTCGCTCCGATCTGCTGGCCCTCTACGTCGCAGAGGGGCTGGCCGTGTTCCTGTTGGCCTATGCCTTGATGGCCTGGGGCGCCGGCCATGCGGCAGCCAACCACCGCGCCGACATCGCCCTCATGGCGGCCGGCCTTGCCCTGGCCGCCGGCTTCGCGGCGGGGGCAGCCGGGCTTTATCAGCCCAGCGTCATGGCACGCGCCCGCCGCGCCGCACTGGGCGGTGTCGTCGCCATCGGCCTGCTCGGCCTCGGCGTGGTCTTGGCGGTGAAGCTCTTCGGCCCCTGGAATCTCGGCCTTTCCTCCGATGCGCTGCTGCTGGCGCTGATCCTGGGGGCCGTGGGCGGCATCGTGGTGGCGCGACTGGCCCATGCCCTAGCCTCGCGCCGGGGCTTTCTGGCCCGGCGGCTTCTTCTGATCCGTGATCCGGATACCGGCCGTCTTGGCGGCCAGGTCGTAACGGATGGCCCGCCGCTGATGACCATGGAGGTGAGCCTCGCATCCCCCACCAGCGCGGAGCTCATCGCGCTGCTGAGCCCCGCCTGGCTGCGCGCCCATCCCCTCTGGGCCATCGTGGCGCCGGCCGGCACCGATGACGAAGCCCTGCGCCGGCATTGCCGCGAGGTCGGGCTGCGTCTGCTGACCGAGGATGAGTTCCTCGAATGCCGCCTCAACCGCGTCGCCTGCGAGAGCCTGCCGCAGGATTGGCTGGCCACCGCCCGCTGCGCCCGCCCCAGCCTCGCCGAAGCCGCGCTGCGCCGCGGTTTCGACATCCTGGTGGCGCTTCTCCTGCTGCTCTTCACCCTGCCGGTGATGCTGGTGACCGCGGCGCTCATCGCGGCCGAACGCAATGGCCCGGTCTTCTACCGGCAGGAACGCTCAGGCCTGCATCGCCGCAGCTTCTACCTCTACAAGTTCCGCAGCATGGTGGTGGATGCCGAGGCCGGCGGCGCGCCGCGCTGGGCCACGGCCGGCGACCCGCGGGTGACGCGGATCGGCCGCTGGCTGCGCCTGACCCGCATCGACGAATTGCCGCAGCTGCTCAACGTCTTGCGCGGCGACATGTCCATCGTGGGCCCGCGGCCCGAGCGCCCGGGCTTCGTCAAACAGCTGGGCGACATCATCCCGCATTATCATGACCGGGCGAGTGTAAAGCCCGGCATCACCGGTTGGGCGCAAGTCAATTATCCCTACGGTGCTTCCGTGGAGGATGCGCGGATGAAGCTGGCCTATGACCTTTACTATGTCGGGCGGCGCAGCCTCTTCCTCGACCTGCTGATCCTGGTGGCCACCGTGCGCGTCGTGCTCTTCCAGGAAGGCGCGCGATGAGTCCTGAAAGCACGGGTTGGTTCCACGCCGGCGCGGCGGTGCTGTGCCTGGCCTGGGCGGCGCTGACACTGGTGCTGGGGCGTGGTCGCCACGCGCTGCTCTTCACCGCCTGCCTGCTGGCCATGGCGGCCTGGGCGGCGGCGGTCGCCCTGGGCCCGGCCGAGCCGCTGGGGGGTGCGGGTGGCGTCTTCGAGGTGCTGCGCAGCGTCAGCTGGCTCATCCTTTTGCTGGTGCTGTGCCATTGGCTGGGCGCGCGGAGCTGGGTCGCGGGGCTGGGGACAATTGGCGCGCTGCTGGCGCTCGCGGCGCTCTGGCCGGCGCTGGCGCGCAGCTTGCCGCTCCTGGGCTCGCTGGCCTTCCTGCCCCGCCTCGCCCTGGCGCTGCTGGTCGTGCTGACGGCGGAGAATCTGTACCGCAACGCCTCTGAGGCCGCGCGCTGGCACGTGGTGCTGCCCTGCATCGCGCTCGGCGGGCTCGCGGCGTTCGACATGCTGATCCATGCCGATGCCGCCCTCTCGCGCGCCTATTCACCCGCCCTGCTGGATGCCCGGGCCGCGCTGACCGCCGTGGCGGCGCCACTCCTCGTCATGGCCGCCCTGCGGGACCGCCGCGCGCGGCGCGAGCCGTCCGTCTCGCGCCAATTCGTGTTCCATGGCGCGACGCTGATGGTCGCCGGCACCTTCCTGCTCGCCATCGGGGCGCTGAGCGAGGCGCTGCGCCAATGGGGCGTGGCCTGGGCGGCGGCGGCCCTGGTGGCGGCGGCGCTGATGGCGCTGGCCGTGGCCCTCAGCGCCGCTTCGCTGCGCGGCCGGCTGCGCCGCCTGCTGGCCCGCCACTTCTTCCGCGCGCGGCATGACTACCGGCATGAATGGCTGCGCTGCCTCGCCACCCTCTCCCAGCCCGAGGCGGAGGCCTCGGCCGAGATCCGCGCCATCCGCGCCCTGGCCGACCCCGCGGATTCGCCCTCCGGCGTGCTGCTGCTGCGCGATCCCGTCACCCGGGCCTGGCGCTGGGGCGGCGGCTGGAACGCCATCGCGGCCGAGCCGGATGCCGCCCTCCGCGCGGAGCTGGATGCCGCCCTGCGGGAGGGCGAGTGCCACGCCAATACGCCGCCGGGCGAGCTGCCGGCGATGCGACGGGCCTATGGCGCCATTCACCTCGTCATCCCGCTGCTGCATCACCGCGACGGGCTGATCGGCGCCGTCCTGCTGGCGCCGCCGCGCGCGCCCTTCGCGCTCGGCCGCGACGCCCTCGCCCTGTTGCAGATGCTGGGCCGCGAGGTCGCGATGTTCATGGCCGAGCGCCGCGCGGTCGAGCACCTGGCCGAGCAGGAACAGCTGCAGGACTACGCCCGGCGCTTCACCTTCGTCGCGCATGACGTGAAGAATGTCGGCGCGCAGCTGACCATGCTGCTGGGCAATGCGGATGTGCATATCGGCAATCCGGAATTCCAGCAGGACATGCTGCTGACCATCCGCGCCTCGGCCGAGCGCATCCGCACCCTCATCGCCCGGCTGGACCAAGGCGAAACGCCGCCCGAGCGGCAGGAGACCGACCCCCTGCCCCGCCTCCAGGCCCTGGCCCAGGGTCTCGGCCGCCCGGTCGAGCTGCTGCATGACGGCAGCGCGGATTCGCGCGTCGCCATGCCCCCCGAGCAATTCGATTCCGCGGTGCGCCACCTGCTCGACAACGCCGTGCAGGCAGCGCCCGAGGACCGGCCGCTGCGGCTTCGCCTGCGGCGCGAGGCGGCGTGCAGCATCGTCGAGATCACCGACCAGGGGCCTGGCATGTCGCCGGAATTCGTGCGCGACGCGCTGTTCCGCCCGCTGGTTACGTCACGCCCGGATGGCAGCGGGATCGGCGCCTGGCAGGCGCGCGAATTGCTGCGGGGCTGCGGCGGGGATCTCGATGTGGAAAGCCGGCCGGGCCATGGCACGACCATGCGCCTGCGCCTGCCGCATGCCGCGGGGCAGGCCCGATGAGCAAGCCCAAGCTCCTGGTCATCGAGGATGACGCCGCGCTAGCCGCGCAATATCGCTGGGCCTTCCCCGATTGCCGCGTGCTGCTGGCGAATGACCGCCGCCAGGCGCTGCATCTGGCCGAGCGCGAGTTGCCGGAAGCCGCACTGCTCGACCTCGGCCTGGCACCCGACCCCGAGGGCGTGAGCGAAGGCTTCGCCACGCTGGATGGCCTGCGCAGCGTCAGCCGCGGCACGCTGGTGATCGTCGTCAGCGGCCAGGGCCAGCGCGAGAACATGCTGCGCGCCGTGGCGCAGGGCGCCTATGATTTCTGCGAAAAGCCGGTGGACCTGGCCGCGCTGCGCACCATCCTCGACCGCGCGCTCCGCCTGCGCGAGCTGGAGGACGAGAATCGCCGCCTCGCCCTCATCCCGCAGGCCAGCCCCATTCAGGACATCATCACGGCGGATGAGAGCATGCTGCGCATCTGCCGCACCGTGGAGCGGCTGGCCCTCGTCTCCGTCCCCGTCCTGCTGCTGGGCGAGAGCGGCACGGGCAAGGAGGCGCTGGCCCGCGCGCTGCACGAGATGGGGCCACGCGCCAAGGGCAGCTTCGTCGCCATCAATTGCGCGGCCATCCCGGAGCCGCTGCTGGAGAGCGAGTTGTTCGGCCATGAGCGCGGCGCCTTCACCGGCGCCGTGCGCCAGGTGGCCGGCCGCATCGAGGCCGCGCATGGCGGCACGCTCTTCCTGGACGAGGTGGGTGACCTGCCGGCGGGATTGCAGGCCAAGCTGCTGCGCTTCCTGCAGGACCAGGTGATCGAGCGCGTCGGCGGCCGCACGCCCATCCGGGTGGATGCGCGCCTGGTCTCGGCCACCAACCAGCCGCTGGAGGCGCTGGCGGAAACCGGCGCCTTCCGCGCCGACCTGCTCTATCGCCTCAACTCCCTCATCATCCGCATCCCGCCGCTGCGCGACCGGGGCGGGGATAGCCTTCTGCTCGCCCGGTGGTTCGTCGCGCGCTACGCCGTCGAGTTCAACCGCAAGCTGCGCGGGCTGGACCCGGCGGCCATCGCCGCCATCACCGCCCATCGCTGGCCCGGCAATGTGCGTGAGCTGGGCAACCGGATCCGCCGCGGCGCGGTGATGAGCGACGGCCCCCTGCTCTCCCCCGCCGATCTCGAGCTGGAAGCGCCCGAGGAGGCCGAGATGACCGATCTCAACCTCCGCACGCTGCGGCTGCGCGCCGAACGCGCCGCGCTGGAGCAGGCGCTGGCGCGCGCGCAGGGCAGCCTGGCAGCGGCGGCGCGGCTGCTCGGGATCAGCCGGCCGACCATCTACGCGCTGCTGGACACCCACGGCATCAGCGCCGGCCGCCGCCAAGCCGACACTGCCACGCCCCCCTCCGACCTCTCCTGAGATGAGACCGTCATGACCCTCCCCCACTCCCCGCTGCGCCGCGCCCGGCTGCTGGCGCCGCTGCTTCTCAGCCTGGCGGCCCTGCCCGCACAGGCGCAGCCGGCCGAGCAGCGCGCAGCCGCCGCAGCGGCCAGGGGCGACCTGCGCGCAGCGCAGATCGAATGGCGCAACGCGGCGCGACAGAATCCCGGCTCCAACACCGCGCGCCTCGCCCTTGCGGAGGCCAGCCTCGAGATCGGTGATGGCGAGACGGCGGAGCGCGAGGCGCGGGCGGCCCTGCAACAGGGGGCCGATCCCTCCACGGCGATGGGGCTGCTGCTGCGCGCCTATCTCATCACCGGCCGGCATGATGCACTGCTGCGCGACTTCCCCGAGGCCACGCCCGATCCGGGCGGGCAGGTCGCCGCCGGGCGCGCCATGGCGCTGCTGGCGCTGGGCCAGGTCGAGCCGGCGCGCGCCGCCATCGAGGCCGGGCTGCGCAGTGCGCCGGAGGGCGCCGCGCCCAACCTCGCCGCCGCCGCCCTCGCCCAGGCAGAGGGCGACCGCACGGGTGCGGAGCTGCTGATCGACCGGCTGCTCGCGCGCGAGCCGCGCCTGGTCGAGGCGCTGATCCGCAAGGGCGCGCTGCTCTTCGCCCGCGGCGAACCGGCCGAGGCGGTGCAGCGCTTCGACGCCGCGCTGGCCGTGACGCCCGGCCATGTCTCGGCCCTGCTGCGCCGCGCCGAGGCCCGGCTGGCGCTGGGCCAGGTGCCGGGCGCCACGCAGGACCTGGATGCCGCCCTCCTTGTCGTGCCGAACAGCGCGGCCGGGCATTACCTGCGGGCCGTGGTGGCGGGCGGCGCGCGCGACTGGGCGGCGATGGACCGCGCCTTGCAGCGCGTGGGCCCCCTGCTGGGCAGCTTCCCCGACGGCTTCCTGCTGCTGGCCACCGCCAAGCGCGGCACCGGCCAGATGGCCCAGGCCGAGGATGCGGCGCGGCGCCATCTGGCCCGCAACCCGGCCGACCCACGCGGCGCCAAGCTGGTGGCCGCCTTCGAGCTCCAGGCCAACCGGCCCGCTGACGCCGCGCTGGTGCTGACGCAGCTTGCCGCCCGCGGCGGCGCGGATGCCGAGGCGCTCGACCTGCTGGGCCGGCTGCACGCGGCGGCAGGCCGGCGGCGCGAAGCGGTCGCGGCCTTCACCGGGGCCAGCCAATTGGCGCCCCAGGATGCCGGGCTCCTGGCGCGGCTGGCCGCGGCCCAGCTCGGCGTGGGCGATCTCGCCGGCATGGTGCGAGCGGCCCAGGGGGCGCTCACGCTCAACCCGACCATTTCCGGCATGCGGGAATTGCTGGCCTTCGCGGCGCTGTATCGCGGTGACCTCGCAGGGGTGCGGCAGGAGCTGGCACGCCTGACGGTCGAAGAGCGTCGCGGCGAGGCGGCGCGGGTGCTGGAGGCGTCGGCCCTCATCATGCAGATCGACCTGCGGCCGGCCCGTGCGCTGCTGAATGAGGTGTTGGCGGCCAGCCCCGGCTCGGTCGCGGCGCGCATCGCGCTGGTGCGCATCGCGCGGCTGGAAGGCCGTGACGAGGAGATGGAGGCGCTGCTCGGCGAGGTCTTGCGGCTGGATCCCGCGAATATCGAGGCCGCCGGCCAATTGCTCGAGGCGATCCGCCCGGACGGGCCGCGCCGGGCGCAGGCGCTCGGCGTCCTGCGAGCCAGCCACGCGGCGAACCCGGGCAATCCTGCCCTCGGCATCCGCCTGGCGCAGGCGCTGGTCCAGGCCGGCGAGGCCGGTGAGGCCGTGGCGCTGCTGACCCGCGGCCCCCTGGGCGCGCTCGATGATGCCGAGGCACAGATGGAGCGGGCCGAGGCCCTGGCGGCGCTGGGCGATTTCCCGGCAGCCGAGGCCGCCAGCCGCGCCGCGCTCGCGATGGAACCGCGCGCGCTGCGGGCGCGCCGGCAACTGGCCGCGCTGCAATTCCGCGGCGGTGATGCGGCCGGCGCCGAAGCCACCTTGCTGCAAGGCCTGCGCGAGGATCCCGCCGACCCGGCCCTGCTGCAGGGCTTGGCCGCGCTGGTGCGCCAGGCGCGCGGCCTGGACGCCGCGCTGGAATTCGCCACCCGCATGGCGCGCGAGCCCACGGCCCAGCCGGCCGGCGCCGCACTGCGCGGCGATATCCTGATGGCGGTCAACCAGCCTGCGGAAGCCGCCCGCGCCTATGCCGCCGCCCAGGCGGAACGGCCCTCCGCCTATCTCGCCCTGCGCCATGCCGGCGCCTTGCGCGCGGCCGGGCAGGCCGAGGCCTCAGCCGCCGCGCTGCGCGCCTGGCTGGAGCGCGCGCCGGAGGACAATGACGCGGCGATGATGATTTCGCAGCTCGACATTGAGGCAGGCCGGCTCTCGGCGGCGGAGCAGCGGTTGGAGGCGCTGCTGGAACGCCGGCCGGATGACGCGCTGGCCCTGAACAACCTCGCCTGGCTGCTGCGCCTGAAGGAGGATCCTGCCGCCGCGCTGCGCGCGCGCGGCCTGGCCGAGCGGGGCTACTATCTCTCCCCCGGGGCCGATGTCGCGGACACGCTGGGCTGGATCCTGGCGCGGGACGGGCAGCCGGCCCAGGCGGTCCTGCTGCTGCGCCATTCGGCACGCCTGCGCCCGCAGGCGACGACCGAACCGGGCGCCGCCTACCGGCTGGCCTATGCGCTGAATGCGAGTGGCGCGCGGGCGGAGGCGCTGGCCGTGCTGGCCCCGGCCATGGAGGCGCGGCCCGCGTCCAGCTTCCCCGAACGTCCGGCCGCGCTGCAGCTGCTGGCCGAATTGCGCCGGCCGGAGTGAGGGCATGCGCGACCTGGCCCTGATGGGGACGCTCGGATTGCTGCTGGCCGCCGTGCTGGCGCAGCCCTTCATCGGCGTGCTGCTGTGGAACTGGATATCGTTCATGAATCCGCACCGGCTCGCCTATGGGATGGCCAGCGAGCTGCCCTGGGCCATGCTGGTCGTCGTCGCGACGCTGGTGGGCTGCCTCATGGCGGGCGAACTCCGCCTGCCGCCGCTGAACGCGACGACGCTGCTGCTCTTCGCCCTCATGCTTTGCTTCACCGCGACCTCGCTGGTGGCCCTCGGCGATCCGGCGGCGGTGTGGGAGAAGTGGGACCGCAGCGTCAAGATCCTGCTCGGCCTGCTGCTCACCGCCTCCATGCTCACCACGCGGCAGCGGTTGCACGCGCTGGTCTGGGTCATGGTCATCTCGCTCGGCTATTACGGCGTGCGCGGCGGCATCTTCGCGCTGGTCACGGGGGGCAGCTATCGCGTCTGGGGCCCGCCGCAGACGATGATCACGGACAACAACCACCTCGCCGCCGCGTTGCTGATCTCGCTGCCGCTGATGAACTACCTGCGGCTGCAATCGGCGCATCGCTGGGTGCGGGTCGGCCTGGCCATCGCCATGGGGCTGACCTTGCTGGCCGTGGTCGCAAGCTATTCGCGCGGGGCGCTGTTGGGCCTCTGCGCCGTGCTTTTCGTGCTGTGGATGATGAGCGGGCGCAAGCTCTTGCTGGGCGCAGGCCTGGCCCTCTGCCTCACCGGCGTCGTCGCCTTCATGCCCGAAAGCTGGAGCGAGCGGATGAGCGGGATTTCGAGCTACCAGGAGGATGCTTCCGCCTCCGAACGGCTGGTCCTCTGGGGCATCTCCTGGCAGCTCGCGCTGGACCGCCCGCTGGTCGGCTCGGGCTTCACCGGGCCCTATGCACGCGACGTGGTGGACCGCGTGGCGCCCGGCGGGCCGGCGCGGGCCGTGCACAGCATCTGGTTCGAATTGCTGGGCGAGCACGGCTTCCCCACCTTCGTGATCTGGGCCGGGCTGAGCGTGGTGGGCCTGGTGCAGGCCTGGGGGCTGATGCGCCGCGCACGCGGGCATCCGGAGCTGGCCTGGGCGGGCGATCTGGGGCGCATGGGGCTGGTCGCCATCACCGCCTATCTGGTGAGCGGCAGTTTCCTCTCGCTTTCCTACTGGGATTACTACTGGACGCTGCTCGTGGTCCTCGCCGGGGCGCAGGCGCTGGTCCTGCGGGCCCGGGACCCCGTGCCGGCGGCGCGTGGCTGGCGCAGCGCCGCCCTGGCCGCCCGATGATGGAGATGCACCATGGATGGCCTCTATTACCTCGCCATGCTGGGCGCCATCGCCTGGCTTTCCTGGTGGTCGGTGGGCGGGGCGGGCTGGTCGCCCTTCGCGATGCGGGAGCCAGCGCGCGATGATCCGCCTGCTGAGCTTCACCACCCTCTACCCGAACCCGGCCGCCCCCAACCATGGCGTCTTCGTGGAAAACCGCCTGCGGCATCTCGTCGCCAGCGGTGAGGCGTGCAGCACAGTGCTGGCGCCGGTTCCCTTCTACACCTCCGTGCCCGCCGAGGAGAGGCGGCAGGGGCTGCGCGTGCTGCACCCCCGCTTCGCGACGCTTCCGGGTCTTGGCCTCATGACCAGCCCCATCGGGCTCTTCCTCAGCGCGCGGCGCCGGCTGACGCGCATGATGCGGGAAGGCTTCGATTTCGACGTGCTGGACGCGCATTACCTGCACCCCGAGGGCATCGCCGCACTGCGCCTCGGCCAGCATTTCGGCAAGCCTGTGGTGCTGACGGCGCGCGGCTCGGATGTCAGCCTGCTGCCGCGCTATGCGGGGCCGCGCCGCGCCATCCAGCGGGCGATGCGCGGGGCGGATGCGCTGATCGCCGTCAGCGCCGGCTTGAAGGCCGGCATGGTGGAGCTGGGCGCGCCGGCCGGGAAGATCACGGTGCTGCGCAACGGCGTGGACCTCGACCTCTTCCACCCGGCCGAAACCCGCGCGCCGCATCCGCCGACGCTCCTCTCCGTCGGCCTGCTCATTCCGCGCAAGGGGCATGACCGCATCATCGCGGCCCTGCCGGAGCTGCCGGGCTTCCGCCTGCGCATCCTGGGCGAAGGGCCGGAGCGCGGGCGTCTGGAGGCCCAGGCCCAGGCGCTGGGCGTGGCCGACCGGGTGGAGATGCCCGGCGCCGTGCCGCATGCCGCGCTGCCCGCGCAATACGCCGCGGCGGATGCGCTGGTGCTGGCCTCCACGCGCGAGGGTTGGGCCAATGTGCTGCTGGAGGCCATGGCGTGCGGCACGCCGGTGCTGGCCAGCCCCGCCTGGGGCTGCCGCGAGGCGGTGCGCGCGCCCGAGGCCGGCCGCCTGCTGGCCGATTTCTCGGTGGAAGCCATCGTGCAGGGCGTGCGCGCCCTTTTCGCCGCCCTGCCGGACCGCGCGGCGACCCGCCGCTACGCCGAGGGCTTCGGCTGGGACGACACCACGGCCGGGCAATTGACCGTCTTTCGCCGGGTGATGGGCCGGCCATGCTGACGCGCCGCCACGCCCTGGGGCTGGGCCTGCTGCCCTTCTCCGCGCAGGCCGCCTGCGCGCCGGATTTCGCGCGGCTCACCCTGGAGGGGACGGGCGCGCCCGCCGGCAGCATCGCGGTCTTGGGCCAGGCCTTCCGTCCCGGTGACATGCCGCGCGGCAGCCAGCCGGCCATCCGCCTGGCGAGCGGTGCCGCGCTGCCGACGCAGATGGATGTGCGCAGCCGCCACCCGGATGGCTCGGTCCGCCTCGCGCAGATCGCCATCGCCTGCCCGGCACTGGCGGATGGTGCGCTGGCCGCCTGCCAGATGCGCGCCGAAGCGCGGGAGGCGGGCGCAGCGCTGGAGCTGCCCCGGGCGGGCCGCTCCGCGCACATCGAAATCCAGTCCGGCGGCCAGGTCTGGCGGGCCGATCTGCTGCAAGGTTTTCCCGGCGCCGATCTCTGGCAATCCGGCCCGCTGGCCATCCAGGGGCGCGTGGCACGGCCGGTGCCGCTGGGCGGCATCGCCTCGCTGCGGCTGGTCGCGGATGTGGCGCTGCGCGCGGATGGCACGCTCTGGGTGGAGGCCTGGCTGCGCAATGACGTCGCCATGCGCCCCAATGGCGGGGAGGTGGCCTATGCCGTCCGGCTCCGGCTGGATGGGCGCGTGGCCTTGGAGGCCGAGATCCGCCGCCAGCACCAATACACCGGCTGGGGCCGCCTGCTGGGCAGCACGCAGTCCGGGCCCGCGCCGCAGCCCCCCCTGATCCGCCACGATGCCGGCTACCTCGCCGATGCCGGCGCCGTGGCGCGCTACGGCCTCACGGCGGGGATCGAGCCGGCGCTGCTGGCCCGCATGGCAGGCGCGATGGCGGCGCCCGGCTGGTCCGCGCCGCTCGGCCCGCGCGGCATCACGCAGGATATGCGGCAGACCGGCGGGCGCGCCGATATCGGCCCCGCCACCATGCCCCAGGCCGCCTGGCTGATCAGCGGCGACCGCCGCGCCGCCGGCTTTGCCCTCGGCCAGGCGGAGGCAGCCGGCAGCATCCCCTGGCATTTCTTCGACTCCGCGCGCGGCGCCTGGATGGACACGATCCGCTGGCCCGGGCTCTGGACGGATGGGCGCGGCGGGCCCGCCCCGGGGGGCCTCGCCCAGCCGATTTCGGCGGAGACCGGCTGGGTGACGGATAGCGCGCATCAGCCCGATCTCTCCTTCATCCCCTACCTGCTCACCGGGCGGCGTGCGCTGCTCGACAACCTCCAGGCCCAGGCCGCCTGGGCCGTGCTTTCGCAATGGCCCGCGGCGGCCGCGCGCGGCGCCGGCGAAGGGGTGAATGTGGTGCGCGGCAACCAGGTGCGCGGGGCCGCCTGGTCACTGCGGCAGCTGGAGAATGCCGCCTGGGCCAGCCCGGATGCGGACCGGCACCGCCCCTGGCTGCGCGCCTCGGCCGATGCGAACTGGGCCTGGATCACCAGCCGCATCCCCGCCTGGACGGCGGAGCAAGGCGAGGCGCATGGCCGCATCCCCGGCGAATACGGCACGCCCGGCGTCATGCCCCCCTGGCAGCAGGATTACTTCGCCTCGACCGCCGCCATCGCCGCCCAACGCGGCGACCCGCAGGCCCGCGCCGTGCTGGGCTGGATGACGAATTTCCTGGTGGGGCGCTTCAAGGCCGAGGCGCGCGGCTTCCCGCCGCGGGATGGCTGCGCCTATCTCATCGCCACCGGGCGCAGCTGGGCCGAGATCGGTGCCGCGACGCGCGCGGCCGGGCTTTCCAACGGCACCGGATGGAGCAAGACGGAAGGCGACTACGCGCAATTGGCCCTGCAATCGCTGGCGGCGATCATTGACGTGCTGGACCTGCCCGCCGCCCGCAGCGCCCATGCCTGGCTGGCGGCGGCCGGTGCCCCCTTCACCCGGCCGCAGGATTTCCGGCGCGACCCGATCTTTCACATCGTGCCGCGCGCCGCGCCGCCCTGCCGGAACTGACCCGCGCACGAAGCGTGCCGATGGCCAGAAGGCCGCGCACCGCCCAGTCCCGCCACGGCGAGCGCCAGGCGGCGACGCCGGCCTTCATCCGCAAGGGCCAGGCCTTGCTGGGCTCCGGCAGCAGGCGCCAGATGCCGCGCACCGCCGCGTGATCCTGCCGCGCGAAGGCGATCTCCAGCGCCTGCACGCGGCGCCGCGCCACGCTCTCGGCGATCAGTTGGTCCAGCGGGCGCAGCGAAGGCCGCCGCGCCAGCACATGTTCCAGGATGGCCGCATCGCCCAGGTTCATCGCCTGCACATCGGCGGAATACCCGCCGGGATGCTTGCGGATCATCACCAACGGGCGATGGACGATGCCGATGGGCGGATGCTCGCAGAGCAGTAAGATGGTCGCGAAATCCGTGCCGACCGTGCGGCCGACCGAGGCATCCCAGCCACCCAGCGCCAGCAGGAACTGCCGGTCGGCCACCATGGCCGAGGGGAAGAAGGGCTGGAAGCCGATGACGCGCTCCACGATGGGCTTGTCGAAGGCGGCGAGCCCCTCAGGTGCCAGCACGCGCAGCCCCTGCCAGAAACCCTCGGGCGCGTCGGCGAATTTCGTGCTGGTGCCGCAGACGCCATCCCGCAGCAGCACGAAATCGGCGAAGGCCGCGCGCAGCCGGGGCTCGGCGAACCAAAGTGCCGCCATGGCCGCCAGGAAATCCGGGCGCCAGAGGTCATCGCTGTCGCAGAAGGCAACCAACCGGCCACTCGCCACCGCCAGCCCGGCATTGCGCGCCGCCAGATCCCCGCCATTGGCGATCTGCAGCAGGCGCACCCGCGCGCCGTAGCGCTCCGTCACCATCTCCGCCGTCTGATCGGTGGAGCCGTCATCCACCACGATGACCTCCAGCGGCGGATGCGTCTGCGCGAAGACGGCGTCCAGCGTCTCCGGCAGCAGGGCGGCGCGGTTCCAGGTCGGGATGATGACGCTGATCTCCATCAGACGGGCTGCCCGCCGCGGCGGAAAACCAGATCCGCCATTTCGAAATCCGTGCGGCGCAGCGGCACCGGTCCGCGCGGTTGCCCCGCGATGTAGGAGGCGGCGCCGTAGTCATTCTCCACCTCGTAGGCCGCGAAGCCGGCGGCGGTGAACAGCGCGAGGAGCGCCTCCACCGACGCACCCATGGCCTGCAGCGCATCACGCTTCACCTCGATCAGGATCTCCACATCCTCGCGCAGGCGCGGCAGCAGGCTGGCGATGCCCTGGATGACCATCCATTCGGCGCCCTCCACGTCGATCTTGATCAGGCGCGCGGCCAGCAGGTCTTCGATCGGGACGATCTCGCCGAGCGGGCGCCCCTCCACCGTCGCTTCCAGCGCGGCGCCGGAGCGCGCGGCCTCGCTCGCGATGATCGTCGTGCCGCCGAGGTTGCTGTCATCATGCAGCCAGACGGAAACGGGCCCAGGCTCGGCGGTGGCGGCGAAGTTGCGGGCCTGGATGTTGTCCGCCCCATTGGCGGCGATGTTGCGCATCAGCCGCGCATAGATCCAGGGCGAGGCCTCCACCGCATGCACGCGACCGGTGGGGCCGACCAGGCGCGAAGCGAGCAGGCTGTGCAGCCCGACATTGGCGCCGACATCCACCATGATGTCGCCCGGGCACAGCGCGCGCTGGAACAGGCGCGTCACCGCCGGCTCCCAAATGCCGAAGAAATACACGAAGCTGTGGACGACATCGGGGAAGCCGCCCTCCAGCCGCGCGCCGAAACGCGTCCGCGCCTCGATCCGGAAGGAGCGCCAGAGGATGTGCGGCCGCACCACGCGGTCCCACAGCCAGAGCTGGAGTCGCGGAAAGCTGCCGCCCTGGAAGACGACGCGCAAACCCGCGCAGGCGCCGCGCAGCGCGAAGCGCCCCGCTCGTGTTTCAGCCAGGCCGCTCATGATGTCACCTCGGGGGAGAAGGATTCGGCCTGGCTATAGGCGGCACGCCGCGCCGCCGGGCCCTGGGGGAGAAGCTGAAGGAAACGCAGGAAGTCCCGCACTTCGCGCGGGTCGGAACGCCAGGCCGCGGCGGCAAAGCGCAAACCGGCCAGGCGCCGCCCCGCGCGCAGATTGTTGGCGGCGAGCCCCTTGCGCGCGCTGTAGAGCGCCCATCGAACCTCGCGCCGGAACGGGCGCAGCAGCGGGTCGCGCGCCGCCACCGACAAATAGCGCAGGGATGCAACGCCAAGCCGCGCCGAGGAGCCCGTCAGCCCCCCGCCGGCCCGGCGCCAGGCATAGACCTCCTGGTCCAGCAGATGCAGTGGCGCGAGGCGGGAGAGCCTAGTGAGGAACAACACGTCCTCGCCATAGAACAGCCCCTCGGCAAAGCCGCCGAGGCGCAGGGCCAATTCGCGCCGCAGCAGGGTGGCACCCAGATGCATCCAGAAATTCGCCAGCAGGCGCCGGGTGAGTTCTGGCCCGCTCTGCAAACCGGCCGGCGCCAGCACCGGTGCGGGCGCCAAGGTGCCATCGGGCATGAACAGGGCGTGGCGCCCGCCGATCCAGCCGATCTCGGGCCTCGCCATCAGCTGCCGCATCGCCGCCAACCTTCCCGGGAGCCAAAGGTCATCGGCGTCCAGGAAGCCCAGCCACTCCCCCCGCGCGGCCAGGATCCCCCGGTTGCGGGCTGAGGCGGGGCCCTGATTGGCCGTGCCGCGGAGCAGCCGAACCCGCCCACCAGGAACCGCAAGCCGGACCAGCATCTCGCGCGTTTCCAACCGCTGGGAGGCGTCATCCGCCAGGATCACCTCGCCCACCAAACCAGTGGCGTCGAACTCCGCCAGCACCGATGTCACCGCAGCAAACAGGAGGGCTGGCTGCGCGTCAAAGACTGGGCAAATGATACTGAGCTTGATCATTGCCCCACTCTATCTTCGGCAAGTCAAAAATGCCACTACTACCGTGTTTACGCATATATTCGCACCAAAATAAAAATCACACGACAGATTATCGCATTTTGTATTTGCAATTATTTTTGAAGAAAAGAATTCAAATAGAAATTTTGGTGCTATTTTTGGTACTGGAAACTATGTTCTGTCAGACAACTTGACGGAGCGGTGAGCGCAATGGCGACGATCCTGGTCACGGGAGGCTGCGGCTTTATCGGCGCGCATCTTTGCGCGGCGCTCACCGCCCGCGGTGACCGGCTGCGCGTCCTGGATGACCTCTCCACGGGACACGAGGCCAAGCTGCCGCGTGGCACGGAGTTCCTGCGGGGCGACATCAACCGGCCGGCCGACCTGGCCGCGGCGCTGGAGGGCGTGGATGCCTGCTTCCACCTGGCCGCCATCGCTTCGGTCGAGCGCGCCGTGCAGGATTGGCCGGGCACGCACCGCACCAACCTCTCGGCCACCATCGGCTTGTTCGATGTCGCGCGCCGCCGCGCCATTCCCGTGGTCTATGCCTCTTCGGCCGCGGTCTACGGGCAAGGCGACGGCCAGCCGCTGGAGGAGGATGCGCCCCGGCGGCCGCTCTCCTCCTATGGCGCCGACAAGCTCGGCTGTGAGCAGCATGCGCGGGTGGCCGGGCTGGTGCATGGCGTGCCGAGCATCGGGCTGCGCTTCTTCAACGTGTACGGTCCGGGGCAGGATCCCGCCTCGCCTTATTCGGGCGTGATCTCCATCTTCTGCGACCGGCTGGCGCGCGGATTGCCGCTCGACATCTTCGGCGATGGCCGCCAGACGCGGGATTTCATCTTCGTGGGCGATGTGGTGCGGGCGCTGATCGCCGCCCTGCCCCGCGCCAACCTCGCCGCGCCGGTCGTGAATGTCTGCACCGGCACCGCCGTGACCATCCAGGGCCTGGCCGAGATGATCGCGGGCATCAACGGCATGCCGCTGGACATCCGGCGGCGGGCGCCGCGCGCCGGGGAAATCCCCCATTCAGTGGGTTCACCGGCGCGCGCCCAGGCCCTGCTCCGGCTGGGCACGCCGGTCCCGCTGCGGGAAGGCCTGCGCGAGACCTTCCAGGCGACGGCACAGCTTCCGCCCGGCCCGCGCCGGGCCGCACCCCTCAATGCGACAGCCAGCGCGTGAGCAGCAAAATCCCCGCCCAGGCTCCGATGGACAGCACGGCGATCAGCAGGGTCGCCGCCTGCCAGGAGAGGCGCCCCCTGGGCCGCTCCTTGGGCCTTTCCTCTTCACCAGCCATGGGCCTGGCCTTGTCTCATCCCATCGCGCGTCATGGCCACGGCTCTCTCTCCTATCGCCCGGCCGGCACCGGCGGCCGGATGTCGCAGGGGACCCAGCGGCAGCGCCTTGGCAACTCAACCTTGGCCAACATCGCCGCCCGGGAAAGGAACCGCAAGCCATGTGTGGGGTGATGGGTCTCTTCCCCCCCGATCGCCATGCGCTGCCGGATCTTCCGAGTCTGCGACGGATGGCCGATGCGCTGCGCCATCGCGGCCCCGATGGCGAGGGCTTCCACATCGAGGCCGGAATCGGCCTGGCGCATCGGCGCCTCGCCATCGTGGATCTCGCGGCCGGGCACCAACCCATGCAGAGCGCCGATGGGCAGGTGGTGCTGAGCTTCAATGGCGAGATCTTCAACCACGCCCTCCTCCGCCGCGAGCTCGAAGCGCGCGGCCATACCTTCCGCACGCGCTCGGACACCGAGGTGATTCTCCACGCCTGGCGGCAATGGGGGGTGGAGTGCCTGGATCGCTTCAACGGGCAATTCGCCTTCGCGCTGTGGGATGCGGGGCTGGGCCGGCTTTTCCTGGCGCGGGACCGCCTGGGCGAGAAGCCGATGCATTACGCGCGGCTGCCCGATGGCACCCTTGCCTTTGCTTCAGAGATCGCGGGGCTGCTGGCGCTGCCGGCCCTGTCCCGCGCGCTCGATCCCGCGGCCCTCGCGGATTACCTGGCGCTTGGCTACGTGCCGGACCCCGGCTGCATCTACGCCGGCATCCGCAAGCTGGAGCCGGCGCATTTCCTGCTGCTGGAACACGGCGTGGCCGGCCTGCCGCGCCCCCGGCGCTACTGGCAGGCGCCGGCGCGCGTGGCCGCGGCCCCAACCGATGCCGCCGAGCAGCTCGCGGCCCGGCTGGGCGAGGCGGTGCGGCTGCGCCTGATGTCGGATGTGCCGCTCGGCTGCTTTCTCTCGGGCGGGGTGGATTCGGGGGGCATCGCCGCCCTCGCCGCCCGGCTCGGCCCGCCGCTGGAGAGCTTCAGCATCGGGCTCGACGGCAGCGCGGATGAACGGCCGGCCGCGGCGGCCCTGGCCCGGCACCTGGGCGGGCGGCACCACGCGGCGGCGGTCCTGCCAGACCCCCTCAGCGATGCGCGCGAGGTCGCTGCCGTCTACGGCGAGCCCTTCGGCGATTCTTCCGCGACGCCGACGCTCGCCGTCTCCCGCCTGGCGCGCCGGCACGTCACCGTCGCGCTCTCGGGCGATGGCGGGGACGAGGTCTTCGGCGGCTATCGCCGGCACCGCTGGCACCAGATGACGGAGGCGGTGCGCCGCCACATCCCGGCCACCCTGCGGCATGGCGTGCTGGGCGCGCTGGCACGGGCCTATCCGAAGATGGACCGCGCGCCGCAATGGCTGCGCGCCAAGCACACCCTGACCGAGCTGAGCCTGGACAGCGCGCGGGGCTACTACACCATGCTCTGCCGGATGGATGCGGCGCGGCGGGATGCGCTGCTCTCGCCCACGCTGCGCGCCGGGCTGGAGGGGCATGACCCCGCCGCCCGCTTCACCCGCCTGATGGCGGAATGCGACCCCGAGGAGCCGCTGCTGCAGGCGCAATACACCGACCTGCACACCTATCTGCCGGGCGACATCCTGACCAAGGTGGACCGCGCCAGCATGGCGGCCTCGCTGGAGGTGCGCCCGCCTCTGCTGGACCACACGCTGGTCGCCTGGGGCATGGCGCTGCCCGCGGCACTGAAGCTGCGCGGCAGCACCGGCAAGGCGATCCTGCGCGATGCCCTGGCGCCGCTGCTGCCGGCCGATGTGCTGACGCGCCCCAAGCAGGGTTTCGCCGCCCCCATGGGCCCGGCGCTGCGCGCCCGCATGCCGGAGCTCCGCGCCCGCCTGCGCGGGCCCGCGCTGATGGACAGCGGCCTCCTCAGCGAGACCGGCCTGGTGCGCCTGATGGATGAGCATGAATCCGGCCGATTCGACCATGGTACGGCGCTTTGGCAATTGCTGGTGCTGGAAGGCTTCCTGACCCGCCAGGAAAGCCGGTTCAGCCAGGCCGAGGCCGCGTGAGCAGCATCCTCGCGCGCACCGCGCAAGGCGCCGGCTGGGTGATCGCCTGGCGCCTGATGACGCGGCTGCTCGGCGTGGCCAGCACGCTCGTGCTCGTGCGCCTGCTCTCCCCGGCCGATTTCGGGTTGGTGGCACTCGCCACGGCCTTCGCGCTGGCGCTCGACGTCTGCCTGTCCATCGGCGTCGAGGATCAGATCGTCCGCAGCCCTGCGCCCACCCGCGCGCTCTACGACACGGCCTTCACGCTGAACCTGATGAAGGCGCTGACGGTCGCGGTGCTGCTGGCGGTGTGTGCGGCGCCGGCGGCCGGCTTCTTCGGGGATGCGCGGCTGCGCGACGTGCTGCTGGCGCTGGCCCTCTCCGCGGCGCTCAGCGGCGCCACCAATATCGGCATCGCGGATTTCCGGCGGCATCTCTCCTTCGAGAAGGAGTTCCGGCTGCAATTCCTGCCGCGCCTGGCCGGCATCAGCATGACCATCGGCATCGCCTGGGCCTTTCGCAGCCATTGGGCGCTGGTGCTGGGCGTGCTCACCAACCGCGCCGGCATCGTGCTGATGAGCCATGTGCTGCATCCGTATCGCCAGCGCCTGTCCCTGGCTGCCTGGCGCGAGCTTTCCGCGGTCTCCTTCTGGAGTTGGGCGATCAGCGTCGCCGCCACCATCCGGGACCGCGCGGACAGCTTCGTGATCGGCCGCGTGCTGGGCCCGGCACCGCTCGGCATCTATGCCGTGGGCGTCGAGGTGGCGGCGCTGCCGACGACCGAGATGGTGGACCCGATCTGCCGCGCCTGCATGCCCGGCTTCGCCGCCACCCTGCGCGATGCCGGCCAGGAGGGGGTGGCGCCCACCTATCTCAGGATCATCGGGCTGATGGCCGTGCTGACGCTGCCCGCCGGCATCGGCACCTCCCTCATCGCGGAGCCGGTGGTGGCCGTGGTGTTCGGGCCGGCCTGGCAGGAGGCGGCGACGGTCATGGCGCTGATCGCGCTCGGCTGCACGATGTCGCTGGCCGGCAATGTCAGCGCGGCGCTCCTGAATGCGCGCGCGGCGTTGCGCAGCATTCTGATCGTCACCGCCCTTGCCGCCATGCTGCGCATCGGGCTGCTGCTGCTGTTCCTGCCGTTCTGGGGCCTGTTCGGCGCGGCCCTGGCCATCGCGCTGGCGCTGGTGCTGGAGCATCTGGCGCTGGTCGGCGGCGCGCTGCGCCTGCTGGCGCTGCGGCCGTGGGAATTGCTCCGAGTGGTGCATCGCCCGGCCCTGGCGGCGGCGGCCATGGCCGCGCTGCTTTGGGGCTGCGGCCTGGGCTGGGCGCCCTCTCCTTCCAGCCCGGCCGCGGCGCTCACCATGCTCGGCCAAGCCATCCCGCTGGCCATGGCGAGCTATGCCCTGGTCCTCCTCGCCCTCTGGCGGCTGGCCGGCGGCCCGGCGGGCGCCGAGGCCGACCTGCTGCGCCTGTTCCAGACGGTGCTGGCCCGGCTGCGCCTGCCCAGGCGGCGTCTGGCCTCGCGCTGACATGGCCATGCCCGCCCTGGCCTGGAGTGCCGCCATCTTCGGCCGCAACGAGGCCGCCAGCATCGGCGCCTGCATCGCGGCCCTGGCGGCCGCGGCAGAGGGGCGCGCCTTGCACCTGACCATCGTCCTGAACGGCACCACGGATGAATCGCATCGCGAGGCCAGTCTCGCCCTGATCCATTCCGGCCTGCCCGGCCGCATCCATGCCATCGCCGAGGCCGACAAGGCCAATGCGGTGAACCAGTTCATCCAGCATCTGCGACCCGAGGCCGAGACCTATTTCTTCGTGGACGCCTATGCGCGCGTGGCCCCGGATGCGCTCTGCCTCCTCGACCAGGCGCTGCGGGACCAGCCCATGGCGCAGGCGGCGGCGGCCGTGCCCGCCACCGGGCGCAGCGCCGCCCGGCTGCGCGCGGAGATGATCCGGAACCCGGGTCTGCATGGCTCGCTCTTCGCGCTGCGGGGCAGCTTCGTCGCGCGGATGGCCGCACAGGGGTTGGCCCTGCCGGTCGGGCTTTATCGCGGCGACGGGCTGCTCGGCTCCTTCGTGCTGCATGACCTGGATGCCGTCGATGGCGGGTGGCGGGGGGAGCGGATCGCCGTGGAGCCACGCGCCAACTGGGCCGCGCCGCAGTTGCAACCCTGGCGCTGGCGGGATGTGCGGCGGCACTGGAATCGCCTCATCCAGCAGGGGCGCGGCCGCCTGCAATGGTCGGCCATCCGCGCACGGATCTACCCGCATGGCTTCGGCGCCCTGCCCGCGGATGCCGATGACTGCGTGCTGGAAGGCCTGGATGCCGCCCGGGCGCCGAAGCCCTGGCGCGACCCCTTCGCCGCGCTGGCCCTGGCCCGCATGCGCCGCGCGCGGCCGCGGCAAAGCCTGACCCCCCGCCTGCTCAGCGAATGGAACGCCCGATGAGATCAGCGCCAGCGCGCCGAGAGCCGCGCCGCCACGCCGCGCCAGGACCAGGGGCGCACCAGCTCCACCCACCAGAGCGGCTGGCTACCCTGGCTGAGGCTAAGCTTGTAGCGGTCCGCGCCGGCCAGGAAATCATAGACGCTGTCGCCCTCGGCGAGCGCGCGCTCGATGGCGAGGCGGTGGCTGGTCAGCCCCGGCTTGCCGTGGCGGCCCGCGCCCGCGAGGTCAAAGCCGCTCTGATAGGCATGCACCCGGCCTCCGTGGCGGAAATTGTAGAGATAGCCCACATCGGCGCCGCCGGCGGTGATGTGCAGCATCTCGACCTCGCCGCGCGGATGCGCCGCCGTGATCAGGTCATTGTGGAAGCGGCGCATCCAGGGCGTGGCGAAGGCGCCGGGCTTGCCACGCGCGGCCCAGCTGCGCGCATGCAGCGGCAGCATTGCCGCAAAGCCCGCCAGGGGGTCCGCGAGGCAGGTGAGCGTGAGCTCCCCACGCGCCGCATAGAAGCGGTCGGAGCGGCGGATCTGCTGGCGCGCATTGGCGCTGCACAGGCCCAGCGCGCCTTCGCCCCTGGCGCGCAGCGCGACGAGATCGGCGAAGGGCGCATCGCGCCGCTGGGCGCGCCAGGCCGTGCCGCCGGCCGCCTCCATGGCCTCGGCAGGGACGCCACTCAGCACCAGCCGCCGCGCGCCGCGCACCCCCCAGGCCGCGCGCAGCAGCGCCGCGCCGATGGCGGGCGGGGCCAGGGGCGCATTGTGCTCGATGAAGGGAGCGTCCAGCCCGGGATCGCCGCTCTCCCCCAGGCAAAGCTGCCCGCCGCGCCGGTTGAACAGCGCAAGGCCAAGCAGCCGGCCATCCTGTTCCGCCCGCAGCAGCACCGGGTCGGGGTAGCGCTCCTCGGCCAGGCAGCCCACCCAGCTCCAGGACTGGAAGAAGCCATGGCCCGGCACCTCCGGCTCCAGCTGCCGCCACAAGCGGCCGAGCGCCGCGAAATCCGTGACGGGCGAGGACGAGATCTGCACGCCCCGCAGCCTGGGGCGAAGTGACGGCCATGACCAGCCCTCGCCGCGTCCTGCACGTGCTGAAGACCTACCGCCCGCAATTCACCGGCGAGGGCGTCTTTCTCGAACGCTCCAGCGCCGTCATGCAGGAGCTTGCGCGCGATGTGACGCATGAGTTGCTGGTGACGCACACGCCCCGGCCCGAGACCACCGCCTGGTGCGGCACCCTGGCGCGTGTCACCTGGCTCACCACCGGCCCGGTGGGGGATCTGCGGCGGGAGGCGATGCTCTGCTGGTGGTTCCTCCGCAACCTGCATCGTTACGAGGCGGTGCATTTCCGCACCCATGCGGATTGGTATTTCCTGACCTATGCGATGACGAAACTGGCCGGGCGCCGCCTGCTGCTCTCGGCCACGCTGGATGACAGCCTGCCGGTGCTGATCGGGCATTACCGCCCGCGCTGGCGGCGCCTCGCAGCCCGGGGGTTCCAGCTTTTCGACAGCTTCATCAGCATCAGCCCCCGCCTGCATGCGGAAAGCGCGGCGGTAGCCGGGGCGCGCTGCCACCTCCTCGCCTGCGGCATCACCGTGCCCGAGCCCCAGCCGGGCGAGCGGGCGCGGATGCGGCGCGAGCTCGGCATGAG